>VBDX01000134.1 GCA_005881885.1 Chloroflexota bacterium | reverse complement strand
GGGGCCGGTCGAGATGCGGCCGATCGCGATCGCCTGAACCACCTGCTCGTCCGTCGCGATGCCTGGAGTGACCAGATCCGCCCGCAGCAGCGGCAGCGATGAGAGCCCGCCGATGGAGAGCGCGGACGCCTTGAGGAAGACGAGAAGAAGCAGGAGCGGGTCCACGCGGCTAGCCCATGGGCGTTTCCCGCGATGGGGACCGTTCCCGCCCGAGCGCGAGGGTGCCGACGAGCGCGCCCGCGGCGATCGCCGCGATGGTCGGCACGCCGAATAGCAGCGCCGCTGCGGCACTCGCGGCGGCGACGGCCAGGTCGACGATGGCGTGGCGCACGCCGCGGCGCGCGGTCGCGCGGACGAGAAGAGCGGCCGTCGCGATCGTCATGCCGCCGGTCACCGGTGCGAGCCCCGCGAGCGCGGCCTTCGCGAGAGGTGCCGCGGCGACGAGTCCGTACGCCGCGGTGAGCCCGACCGTGATGGCAGCGGCCGGAATCATCATCCCCGCGACCGAGGCCACCGCACCGCGCCAACCGGCGACGCGCTGACCGATGAGGCCGGCCAGCGCTACGAGATGGATACCCGGCGAGAGCTGCGAGAGCGCCCACAGTTCGCCGAACTCGCGTGCGCTCATCCATCGCTCGCGCTCAACTGCGAGTCGGCGAATTAGGAGCAAAGTACTAGTACCGCCGCCCACCGATTGGGTGCCGACTGCGACCCACGAACGGGCCAGTCTTCCAGGCATGCCCGTTAACCTAGGCGTGATGGCCGAGGTGGGTCGGCAGGAGACGCCGACGTTTACCTGGAATCCCGTTGAGCAGATGTGGGTTCAGGAGAAGGGCGGTGCGGCGAAACCGCCGCCCGCACCGCACGATATCCACGCCATCCAGACCTGGTTCCTCGATCCCGATGTGAACGAGTGGATTCAGACCGTTCTTGGCCCGATGGGCCGCCAGCTCGCGGTGCAGTGGAAGGGCGCGTACCGGGTGCCCGAGACGGCGGTCGTGCGTAAGAGCAAGGCGCGGCCGAAGCGCAGCCCGCTCGTCTTCATCGTCGCGGCGGCTGTGCTCGTCGGGCTGATCGGCGGCGTCGCGGTCGCCGCGCCAGGCCTCATGGGCTCGGCGGCGAATTCGTCGGCGGCCCCGAGTACACCGCGGCCGCCGGCGGCGAACGGCGGCACCCCGAATCCGGCTGCGACAGCGGCGCCGGACCCGGGCGCCTCAGTCGCGCCGAGCGCAGATCCCAGCGCGGACCCGACGAGTGCTCCGGTCTTCACCACGCCCCGTCCGGCGACAGCCCGTCCGGCGACGGCGACGCCCAAGCCCGCGACACCGGCGCCCACGCCACCGCCCGATTTCGTTACACCTCAGGTCGGCGCGGTCGGGGCGATCTTCCACATCACGTTCACCGGTCTTCCCGCCGCCGCTCCCTACCGCACCTCGTATACGCGCGGCTCGGTCGTCACCGGCTACACCACCGGAGAGGTCCCCTCGAACGGCGTCGCCGTCTTTGATCTCCGAACGTCGGCGGGGAGCTTCCCGCCCGATACGTACTTCTTCACGATCCGCGCCGGGAACGCCGTGAAAACGGTGACCTTCCGCGTCACCGGCTAGAGGTCTAGCTCGCGCGCACCGTCACGAACCAGAAGACGCCGTAGTCCTCCATCCATTGCGCGCCCTCGATGAGCGGCCGGATCGCGAGCCGGTACGTGCCCGGGACCGATGGCGCCTGGATCGTGAACTGGAACCAGGCGACCTGATTCGGCCCGACCCAGTCGGCTGGCTGCACGGCTACACGGTTGTACCGCGGCCATCCCGTGAGCGGAGAGCCCGCGGCGCCGTCGCCCCCGAGCGTGCTGGCCTTGTCCTGCCCGGGTTCGGGCTCCCAGGTGCCGAGGTACGCGACGTCGCCCATCTTGTTCGCCACCCAGCCTCGCGTGCCGCTGTTGTAGAAAGCGACCACCGCCGTCGAGGTCTGACCCGGGCAGAGCGTCGGATAACCGCTCTGTCCGAACCAGGATGCGTGGAAGCCGCCCATCCCGGACGCAACCTTGGCGGGCGGCGCGATCCCAGGCCCGTCACTGCTCTGGCAAGTGGCCGGCGTGGGCGGTGCCGAGGGCAAAGGTGAAGGTGGCGCCGAGGGCGCCGGCGACGGACTCGGGGCTGGCGACGGCACCGGCGCGGGAGCGCCGAGCATGCTGACCTGTCCCGCGGCGACCGTTGACTCACCGAGCTCGCCGCCGGTGACACGCGGCGAGTCCGTGGTGACGCGGTAGGCGCCGATCGGAAGGTCGACGAAGCCGAACCACCCCGTGCCGTCGGTCGTCGCGATTCGCGCGACGATGCCCGACGCAGGGTCGACGAGATGCACGACCGTTCCGCTGAGCGGCTCTCCATCAGTCGCGATCGCCACGCCGCGAAGGTGACCGAAAATCGGCTGCGTCTTCCACGTCATCGGTGGTACCGGCGGCGCATCGGCGAACACGGGTGGTGTGATCGTGTCGTACTGCGAAGGCTGCGTCAGCCCGCGGATAAGCTCGGTTCGACTTGCCGCGCCGGTGCGCGTTCCGGCGTTGGTCAACGTGTCAGGCGTGCGGTAGGAGTAGCCGACCCAGCCCGAGGCGAGGTTGCCAGATCCGCTCGGCGTGACCGCACGCCTTGCCTGGCTCACGCTCGATGCGATGTCGTTCAGGTAAAGGGCAGTCCCGACAGCGCTGGAGCGGCGGTACTGGTTGTCTTTGGCGAACTCGCTCCACTCGTCGTACATCCGCCGCTGGTTCCCTGGCTCCGTCGCCAGACTGTCGCGCTTGTAGTTCATGAGCAGCGCGGTGTCGACGATCCCTTCACGCAGCCAGCCGCGCCAGTCCTGAAGCTGTTCAGCGTACGCGCGCGTCGACTCGAATGAACCGAGCGTCTGCGGTCCGTTGCCATACGTGATGGTGTCCGCACTGACGCGGATCCGCGGCCGCAACGCCGTCGACTCGAGGTAGATCCGTCGCACGATCCCCGTGACCTGATCGCGCCTCCACTGGGTCCACTGGGGATCGCTGTTGGCGGGCGTGTCCGTCCGTGCGGTCTCCGCGCGGAAGCGTGCGAGCGATGTGGGGTTGTAGCCCCACGACGGGACGTTGGTGCCGAGGTTCCCGTCGGGATAGCGGATCCGGTCGAGGTTGATCCCGTCGACGTCGTAGTTGCGGACGACGTTCGTCGACATGGTCACGACCCACGCGGCCGCGTCCGGATGGCCAGGATCGAGCATCCAGTCGTCGTTGAGCTTCGACTGCCCGTCGGAGCGCGTCATGAGCCAGTTCTCTCGGCCGACAGCGGATGGGCCGTGGAGGTTGAAGATGTGGTTCGGGTCGCGTGGAAGCGTTGTGCTGTTCCACATCGCCGTGGCGATCACCCACGCGTGCACCTCGATGCCCTGTGCGTGCGCCGTATTGATCAAGGATTGCAACGGGTCGAACCCCGGCGCGACCCCCTCGGCAAGCGGCAGCCCCGCGCGCAGGCACAGGCAATCACCGCGACGCACGACCTGCGCGACGATGGCGTTCGCGTGGACCGCCTTCGTCGCCGCAAGGAGCGAATCGATCTGAGCCTGGTCGAAGAGCCCATCGCCGAACGCATCGGCCCAGAACGCGCGAAATTGGCCCGCGGGCGCGGCAGCCACAGCCGGGCTGTCTTCCTGCGGGACCGAAGCGAACAAGCTGGCGACGTACCAGAAGATGGCAGCGAGAGTTACGAGCTTCAGCTTTTCCCTTCCCCGAACCGCGAACTCGTCTGGCTCACGGCAAGTGTTCAGGCCGGTTCCGGGTCACGTCAAGCAGCAGAGCTAGCGAGCGCGAGGTCGGTCAGAGCGCTGCGATGTCGTTCGCGATATCTCCCGGCAACGAGAGCGGGATGTCATGCGGCGAGTCGTACCACTTGATCAGTACTTTTGGGGCGACCGCCGCGATGTGCTCCGCGGCTCGCTTTGTCGCGGCGAGGACCACGTCGCTCTTTCGAAGCGCGAACGCCGCGAAGGCTGGGATCGCAAGGGCCCGCCACGCGCGGTCCTGACGCAGATCGAAGAGATCGCGAAGGATGCGGGCTCTCGCCTCGTACGTCAGCGTCAGCACGACGGCATCGCCCTCGGTGCGATGACCCGCGTGGACGAACTCGATGAGATCTTCGCCCCACAGGGGTCCATGCCAGGCCCGCGCGGCAGCGGTCGCGGCAGCGAGATCGAAATGTCGTGGCAGCGTCGTTTGCGAGCGAGCCGCGAACTCCGCCCAGGTCATCGAGTCCGACAAGGGCCACGCCGGCCCATCGATGAAGCCGAGCGCCGAGACCGTTTCCGGGTGGCGAGCCGCGAGCTCGAGCGCGATGCTCGCGCCCCAGGAATGTCCCACGAGCACCGGCCGCTCGAGACCCAGCGTGTCGATCGCGTGGCGCGCGTCATCGACGAACGTCGCGAGCGAATCGCCGGTCCGGATGCGGTCCGAAGGGCCATGACTGCGCTGGTCGAGCGCGACGAGGCGCCACCCCTTGAGCTGCGAGGCGACGCGCGTCCAGAAGCGGGCATTCGACGAGAGGCCGTGAAGAGCGAACGCGCGGCCGGTGTCGCCGGGCCATTCCACGTAATGCAGGCGCGCGCCATCACGCTCGAGCCAGCCCTCGCGCGGCGTCAACGCAGCCCCTCCGCCGCGAGAAGCTTCACGAGCTCACCCGGATCGTCGGCCGAAAGCGAATCGACGCCGAAGTGTGCCAGGCGGAGGATCACCTCACGCTCGAGCGGCTCCGGGATGCCGTACGCGTGGACGCGCAGCCCTTCCGCGTGCGCCGCCGCGCAGAGCTCGCGCGAGACCCAGTACCACCGAAGGTGAACGGCAACGATCCCGGGCACCGTCCGCGCGATCGCCAAGGGATCGACGAGGTTCGGCCCGGTGTACAGCAATGCGGCGCGCGCGTCTGGCGCGACGTGGCGCACCTGCGCGATCGTCGGATGGTCGAACGAGTGGACGACCGCGCGCTCGAGGAGGCCGCTAGCGCGAAGCTCGGCGACAGCGCTCTCGGCGAGGCCGTCATCCATCGCACGACCCTCGCCCGGAGCGGGCTGCTTCAGCTCGACCGAGAGATCCGCGCCCGCCGCAGTCGCCCAGGCGCAGACGTCGGCGAGCGACGGGAGGCGCTCGCCCGAGAACTCCGGCGCGAACCAGCTGCCCGCATCGAGGACCCTGATCTCCGACAGCGTGCGGTCGCGAAGAGGACCGCGGCCACTCGTCGTTCGGTCCAGCGTGTCGTCGTGCAGGAGGACCGCGACGCCGTCTTTGGTGCGCTGAACGTCGAACTCCACCTCGTCGGCCCCATCGCGCATGCCCCGCGCGAGCGAGGCGATGGTGTTTTCAGGAGCGCGTGCCGCGGCGCCGCGGTGACCCACCACGCGAATGCGTGCGCCCACCATTCGGAGCGTATCGTTCCGAGGCCGTGGACGCCGACGCGGTCGCGCGCGTTCTCCTTGGCGTGCCGATATTCGGGGCGCTGACGGAGGCGGAACGCAAAGAGGTCGCGGCGCACATCCGGTCCCGTCGCTTTGCCCGCGACGAGGTCGTCTTCCATCGCGATGATCCGGCTGGGCACCTCTACGTGATCGCGTCGGGCTCGGTGAAGGTTGCGATCCCTGACGAGCAAGGACATGAGATCGTCGTGGCGATCGAGCGCGACGGCGCGGTGTTCGGCGAGCTCGCGCTCTTCGATGACGCCCCGCGATCCGCCACGGTCACCGCACTTAGCGAGACGCAGGTTGTGACGATCGCGCGCGACGACTTTCTCCGGGTCATCGAGCGAAGCCCGCGCGCGATCAGGGAGATCCTCCGACTGCTCGCTCGCACGGTCCGCCGCGCCTCCGGCCGGATCGAAGACCTCGTGTTCCTCGACGTACCGGGCCGCGTCGCGAAGTGCCTTCTCGATCTCGCGGCGGCGAACGAGCGTAACGAGGTCGAGCTGACGCAGGACGATCTCGCGGCGTTCGTCGGCGCCACGCGCGTTTCCGTAAACCGTGCGCTCGCGGACCTCGAGGGCCTCGGGGCCGTCGCGGTCGGCCGCCGCCGTATCGAAATAAGAGACCAAGAAACCCTCCGCCGTCAGGTCCGGTACTGATGCGGCCGGAGGAGATACTCGCGATCGCCGGCACGCTCGGTGACGTGCTCCCACTCGAGGTCCTTCCGGACGCCGATCGCCTTGACCTCGGCAACTCGATGGCCTTGCGCAAGTTCAAGGCCGACGAAGTTGTGTACCACCAGGGCGATCCGGCCGCGCACGCCTACGTGGTCGTCGATGGTCTGGTGAAGGTGCTCCTTCTTGACGAGAACGGGCGGGAGCTTCTGGTGTCACTGCATCGGCGGGGCGAGTTCTTCGGCGAGCTCGCTCTATTCGAACAGGGGCCGCGCGACGGGACCGCGGTGTGCGTCGTGGCGACGACCGCACTCCAGATCGCGCGCGATGGCGCGCTCCGCGTGCTCGGTCGCAACGAGGGCGCGCGCCGCTACATGTTCGAGCGCCTTACGCGGACGATCCGGAAGCTCGAGTCCCAGGTCGGCGACCTCGCCTTCCTCGACGTCGCGAGCCGACTCGCCAAGTACCTCGTGGAGGTCGGGCGAGCCGGGAAGATGCCCCTGACCCAGGACGATCTCGCGGCCGCGATCGGCTCTACGCGCATGACGGTGAACAAGCTACTCGCCGACTTCGAGCGGCGCGGTTTGATCGAGGTGGGTCGCCGGAACATCCGCGTGCTCGACGAGAGCTCGCTTCTGCGGGAGATCCGCGCCTAGAAAAGCTCCGTCAGCCAGCGCCAGCGCTTTTCGGCCGGCTCGGGATCCCGCCACAAGGGTGTGAGCGAAGCCAGATCGTCATGAAGCACGCGCGCGAGCTTGGACGTCCGCTCCTTCGTCGGCGTCGCCGCCGCGACGGACCGCGGCCGGCCCGCGATGAGCGCGAGATCCCGGCCCAGATAGAGCTCTGCCGTCCCACTGAGCCAGACCGGAAGGACCGGGGCTCCCGATCGCAGCGCGAGGTAGCCCACCCCGCGAGCGAACGGCCCGAGCGCCGACTCCGCGCGAGACACGCGGCCTTCGGCGAAGACGACGACGATCTCTCCGCGCGCAAGAGCGGCAAACGTCGCCTTGATCGCGCCGCGATCCGCGCCCGCCGCCCCGCGATCGATGGGAATGATGAGCCCAACCAGACGCAGGATCGCGCGATGCCACCAGACGCCCATCGTGCCGTCGCGATCTCCGAGAAGGCGGATGGGGGCCGCGAGCGGGAACGCGGCAGCCAGAAGGAAGCCGTCCGCCCAGCCCTGATGGTTCGCGACGACGATGAGCGGGCCGTGCGCGGGGAGATCGCCGCTTCGGCGGATCCGGAAGAGCGCCGCGAAGAGGCCGCGCACGATGAGCCGAGCGATCCGGGACGACATACCGAAAGCGTCGGGCACCCGGATCGCCGCGCGGGTGCGTCGGCGCACACCGCGAATGTGTCGTCAGGCACGTTCACCCTGCGAATGAGGTGAGAACGAGGCCGGCGAGGGCGGCGAACATCGCGACGGTGACGATCCAGCCGAGCGTAGTGAGGACCGTGCCGATGGTCTGATCGCCCATGACCTTTGTGTTCCTCGCGGCGAGCATGATCACGACGAGGAGTGGTGGCGCCGCAATCCCGTTCAGGATGGAGGTGACGAAGAGCGCGTCGATCGGCTTGACCCCAGAGAATGGAATCGCGAGTCCGACGATCGTCGCGATCGCGACGACGCCGTAGAACGGCCTCGCCCGATGCCAGTTCTCGTCGAGCCCTTCGCGCCAACCGAACGTCTCTGAAACGGCATAGGCGGATGCGCCCGCGAGCACCGGTACCGCGAGAAGACCGGTGCCGATCATGCCGATCGCGAAGATCAGGCCCGCGAGGTCCCCCGCGAGCGGACGGAGCGCTTGCGCGGCGTCTGCGCCCGTGTCGATGTTCCAGATTCCGCCGGCGTTCAGCGTCAGGGCAGTCGCGAGGATGATGAAATACATCACGAGGTTCGAGACGAACATCCCGACGGTCACGTCGATCGTGGCGACGCGCAACTCGAATGGTGACGCGCCACGCCGCTCCCCTCGCGTGCGCCTGCCGGCGGACTTTTCCTCCTCGACCTCGAGGCTCGTTTGCCAGAAGAACAAGTACGGCGAGATCGTCGTGCCCAAGATCGCCACGAGCACCGCGATGTAGTCATGGTCGAACGCGATGGTCGGCACGATCGTGGCGCGAAGCGTCTCGCCCAGCGACGGATGCACGAGGAACGCGTCGACCACATACGCGAGCAGCGCCAGGGTCAGGAACTTGAAGGTGCGCTCGATCGCTCGAAAGCGCGCGAAGATCTGCAGCGCAACGAGGCCGAGCGCGATCGGTACCACGAGCCATGGGACCGGCATCCCGACGACGATGCCCGCTGCATCTGCGATCGCACCGAGGTCAGCCCCGACGTTCACGACGTTCGCGATCACCACGAGCGCGACCGCCGGGTAAAGCACCCAGCGCGGGTAGTGCTCCTTGAGGATGCCGGCGAGGCCCGTTCCGGAGACCTGGCCGAGCTGCGCGCAGATGTTCTGGACCGCCGCCATGAACGGGAATGTCAGGAGGGCGGTCCAGAGCGTCGCGAGGCCGAGAGACGCACCAGCCACGGCGTACGTCCCGATGCCGCTTGGGTCATCGTCCGCGGCTCCCGTGATGAAACCCGGGCCGAGGAGGAAAGCCGCCTTCTTGATCGGCTGCTTCTCCTTGGCGAGCTCCTCCGCCCTGCTCACGTCGCGATGCGACGAGGTACCGACTGCCGGCGCCGCCAGAAATCGGCCCACGGATCGGATCGCGCGATGCGGCGCTCGAACGTTCGCAAATTGAATGACGCCGGGTCGAGCCGGGTCGTGACCTCGTCCCACGCGAGCGGCGTCGAGACCGGCGCCTTTGGCCGGCGGCGGACGCTGTACGGACCGACGATGGTCTGCCCGTACGCGTTCCGCATCGCGTCGGCGAAGACCCGCGCACCCCGCTTGCTCTTGGAGAACTCGACCGTCACGAGGTCAGGCTCGCGGCGTGCGAGCTCCTGGCCGAGCGATACGGCCACCGCGGCGGCACGCTGCGGTGAGACGCCAGCGCGGAGCGGGCAGAAGATGTGGAGCCCTCGGCTTCCCGAAGTCTTTGGGTAGGAGACGAGGCCGACCTCGTCGAGCACCGTTCGGAGCGCGAGTCCCGCGCGCGCCGCATCGGCGAACTCGCCGGTCTGCGGATCCATGTCGAAGGCGAGCCAGTCCACCTCGTCCATGCGCGAGGCGCGCGAGGTCATGACGTGGATCGCGATGCACCCGAGATTCACCATCCCGATGAGCGTCGCGCGCGAGCCGCCGACGATGTAGCGGACGTCCTTCCCCGTGCTCGTCGCCTGGAGGACCAGACGTGGACCGGCGGGCGCGCGGTCCTCGGGGAAGTCCTTTTGATAGAAACAGCTGCCGAGCATGCCGTCGGGGCACCGCTCGCCGGTGAGCGGCCGGTCGCGCAGCCACGGCAGAAGACGCGACCACATGCCGTCGTAGAAGCGGGCGACGTCGGCCTTGGTGATGCCGTCGTCGGGCCACCACACTTTGTCGGGGTTGCTGATCGCGACGCCGGCGATCTTCCCCGCGCTAGCGCTCACGCTGGCTCCAGGTGACCTCCGCCGGGTGCTTATCGGTGCGAAGGCCGAGGAACGCCGGTTGGCGCAGCTTGCCGTCAGCGGTCCACTCGGCATATGCGAGCTGCGCGACGAGCTTCGGCCGGACCCAGGTCGCGTCGCGTATGCGTGGCGGCGGATCGAAAGGCGGACGCTCGGTTCGAAGGCGGTCCAGCTTCGCGGCGAGGATGTCCAGCGTCTGCTGCGTGAAGCCGGTGCCGACCTTGCCGACAAAGCGCAGCCTCCGTCCGTCGTAGAGCCCGACGAGGAGAGCGCCAAGATGCTGCCTGCCGCCCTGAGGCGCGGTGAATCCGCCGATCACGAACTCGGACTCCTTTCGCACCTTGACCTTGCGCCAGTAGCGCGACCGCGTGCCTGGCTCGTACGGCGAACTCTCGTCCTTCGCGATGATGCCTTCCCAACCGAGGCGCTTGGCCTCGCGGTACGCGGCCTTCCCATCTCGGACGAGCCGGCGGGAAACGAAGAACGGCTCGGTCCGCAGGCCGATGAAACGCTCGAGCGCGGAGCGGCGCTCGCCGAGCGGGCGTCGTATGAGCGTTCGGCCCTCGAGCTCGAGCAGGTCGAACACCGCGTACCTCGTGGGCGAAGCCCCGGCAGCGCCGCGTCGCTGCAACAGCTGGAAGCGCGAGACTCCTTTCGCGTCAAGCGCCACGAGCTCACCGTCGAGCAGAAGGTCCCCGCCGGGTAGCGCGGCCACCGCCAGGGCGACGTGGGGGAACCCGGCGGTCAGGTCCTGCAGCATCCGCGACCACATCTTCACGCGGCCGCGTTCGCGGCCGGCGAGTGCGCGGATGCCGTCGTACTTTTCCTCGAAGACCCATTCCGGCCCCTCCACGACGCTGGGCGACAGCGTCGCGAGCATTGGGCGGATGAGCTTCACTTCGGCCCTGCCCCACCAGGGGCCCTACCTACCGCTGGGATCGCCGGTCGCGGCCTTCGCTACGTCGCCGCCCTCGTCGCGGGCGATCCCCGCGAGAAGCCGGCGGGTGAGGACCGAGCGCGGCTTCGCTCGGGTCACATCGACCGTGGAAGCGTGCCGGTCCGTCCGCTTCATGAGGAGCCACTGCCGGCCGCTCGTGTGGACAAGGACCCACCCGCCCCTCAGCTTCTTGCCGTTCAGCGTGAAGACGATCCGGCCCTTGCGAAGCGCCTCGTCGAAGCTTTCATCGCCCTCGAGCTCGTACGTCCCGATGTCCCAGACCATGACCGTACCGCCGCCGTACTCGCCCTCGGGGATCACACCCTCGAAGCGCGCGTAGTCGAGCGGGTGGTCCTCCACGGCCATCGCGAGACGCTTGACCTTTGGATCGGGCGATGGACCCTTGGGGACAGCCCACGATACGAGAACGCCGCCGGCCTCTAGGCGAAAGTCGTAGTGCAGAGCGCTCGCGCGGTGCTTCTGGACCACGAACAACGGCCGTGGAGAGCTCCGCGCTCGAACGCCCCGAGGCTCGTCTGTGGTCGCGAAGTCGCGCTTGCGCGTGTACTCGCGGAGGGAGCGCGCCTTCTCCTTGGTCTTAGTCGCCGCGATCCTTCATCCCTTTCGGCGCCGCGTTCTTCGCCTTCACTCGCTTGTCCTGGGCGACGCTCCGACCTGCGCTCGTTTGGTCGGTGCTGAATCTCCCGCCGGCCTCGCGCCGGACGAAACGAGAACCACCGGACTTGCCCGGCGTGGTGTCGATGCGCTCGCGCTTTCCACCTGCCACTCTGTTCGTGCCCCTTTCGGAAATCTTCGCGGCCTTTGCTGCACGAACGAGGCCGACCCGCTCCGCGAATGCGCGATTGGAGAGCAGGTTCAGCACCCTTTCCCTGGGAACGCCCGCGAGGATCGCCGCCGCGATCCCGATCTCGAGGAACGCCAGCTCGCCGGGACTGTGAGCGTCGGTGCCAATAGAGATCCAGGCGCCTTCGGCCGCCACGATGCGCAGGCGCTCGATGTCGAGGTCCTGGCGATCGGGATAAGCGTCGATCTCGAGGACCGTGCCGGTCTCGCTTGCCCGGCGGGCGACGCGGTCCCAGTCGCAGACGAGGCCCGTACGGAAGTTGTAGACGCGCCCGCGCGGATGGGCCAGCACCTGTATGTCGGGGTTCGCGAGCGCGCGGAAGTAGCGCTCGGTCTGGTCGTCACGGAGACGAAGCTTGGAGTGGAAGGCGCCGAGCACGAGGTCGAGCCGCGCGAGCGCTGCGGGCTCCATGTCGCCGGCGCCTTCAGGCGTGAGGTCCATCTCGATGCCCTTGAGGACCCACGGACCCGCCCCGCGCGCGTTGACCGCGTCGACGCGGTCGCCCTGTGCCGCGAGACGGGCTTCATCCATCCCGTTCGTGATGCGTAGCGTCCTGGAGTGGTCGGTGATGGCGATTCGTTCCCGCCCCAGAGCCCGCGCAGCCTCGGCCATCTCGTCGATCGTGGAGCTACCGTCAGTCTCGTCGGTGTGCATCTGATGGTCCGCTTTCGCTGCGCCGACCCACTCGGCGTGGACTCTGGTGACCTCGCGCGCGGAGGCGTAGGTGATGAATCCGTCTCGGATCGGCGGCGGTGCGGGTACCTCGGGCCGATCCTTCAGCCATCGCGAGATGAAGTTCGCGGTGAACGGACCGATGGCGCTGAGCTCGGTGAGATCGCGTCCGGATTCCTGGATGACGGTAGCTTCTTCCGACCACATGAGCGCGGCACGAGATGCGCGACGCAGTGCGCGCTGCTTGCGCCCTTCGGCTCGCTCGGATTCGAGCGCGAGGAGCTCCGCGATGTCGCGGTTCGAGAGCGGCGTCTGTACGGAGGAGAAGCTAGTCCGCGTGCAGGAGCGCCATCCGGACCGGCTCGGGATCGGGCCAGTCAGGATCGTCCGAAAGCTTCACACCGACATGCAGATCGGTCCGTGCCGCGAATCGTCCCCCGTCGACCTCGAACAGCAGCTTGCCGCTGGCCGCAGGGCGAACGTGCACGAGCGCTCCGTCGCTCGCGCGGTACGTGCCCGGGCCGTCGAATGTCGGCGAGCCGTCGTAGAGGTATTCGATCGGCACCCCGCCGGTCGGGACCCACCGATGGGCACCGTCGACGTTGACCCCGTCGCAATAGCCGACCGATCCATGGTGAATGACGGTCCCACCGATCCCGCGGCGCGATCCTCCGCGAAGGTGACCTGGGTTGCGGCACTCGTAGTGGACGATCGTCGACATCACGCGCCTCCCCTAGCTCGGAAGGAGAGTTTTGTCATGCTGAGTAACGAAGTCAATGTGTTGATTTCGCACGCCGCGGCCCTCGCATGGTCACTTTCCGGCCGGACCAGCGAGCGAAGGTCAAAAATCATGCTCGCCGTTTGTCTTTTGGCGGGACCGAATGCACCCGCGAGATCGTGAACGGCGGGTCGCATCCCGCGACCTCCGGCCTTCGCCGGCTGCAAGGCAGTACCGAACCACGAAAGGTGGCGCGACGTACGCGAGACGTCCGGCGCGCTGCGCCGGCTGACCTAGATCGCCAGCGCCGGGAAAAGCTCTGTGGGCGGTCCGCTCGCACGCGCCAGTAGGTCGTGCGTGTCGAGCACGTCGTCGGCGGTAATGGGCTCAGGAGCAACCGGCTTCGTCCCGAAGTCGAGGATTGCGATGCCGTCCTGTCCACATGATCGGCAGCGCAACCGCACGATGAGGCGTGACGGCTCGGTGACTACGGCCGCGATGTCCCCGCCGTGGTAGTACTCCCCGCAGCCGCTGCAGGTGACCTGCTCGAGATGCTGGATGAGCTGATCGATCCAGCTCATCGCTCGGCGCTCCGCCGTTCCTCGTTTGCCACGTCTCTCGCATACGCAGTTCCTGTGCCTTTTCGCTGGCGCCATTAATGCTGATCCCCGCCGTAACGCAGATGTCACGGTGATCCCCGCGATTGCAGGTCCTGGCGTATCTCCCTCGATGCCGTGCTCGGAATCCGGACACCCGCTGGGTGTCTGTGCTGACTACAGAGCCAGCTGAAGCTGCTCGTTTTCGGGCTTGCGCTCACGCGCCGGTCGCTCGCGGAACTCGTAGCGCGTCCGGACGCGCGTGACCCGCTGCTCGAGCTCGCGTTCGTACTCCTTACCCGGGTGAATGTCATTGCCGTACAGCGCTTCGTATCGCGGTACGAGCATCGGGAACTCGGCGGCCAGGAACTGCATGTAGTAGTCGCGTATCTCGACGTCGATCTTGAGTGGACGGTGGCGGAAAGCCGTTGCGCCTGCTTCGCTCGCGGCTTTCGCCGCGCGGTCGAGCGATTCCTCGCTGTCGGTGATGCCGGGCAACACCGGCATGCACAGCACTGCCGCGTCGATACCGGCGTCGCGAAGCATCCGGAGCGCCCGGAGACGCTGCCGTGGTGGGGCCGTGCCTGGATCGGTCTTGCGAACGACCTCTTCGTCCACGCAAGGGACGCTGAAGTACACGGTCAGGTCGGTCTTTGCGTCGAGCCGCTGCAATACGTCGATATCTCGCACGACGAGCGGACCCTTGGTGACGATGCCCGTCGGCATCGGGAAGTCCACGAGCGCCTCAAGGCAACCACGGGTCAGCCGGTATGTGCCCTCGATCGGTTGGTAGGGGTCGGTCGCGGTACCGATCGCCACCGACCCCTGTGGCCGGCGCCGGAGCTCGTTGCGCAGGCGATCGACGAAGTTCGTGCGCACCTCGATATTCCGATCGAACGCTTCGCCGACATCGCGTTCGCGATAACGAGCGTGGTACGCGCGAGCGAAACAGTAGGAACAGGCGTGCGCACAACCGAGGTAGGGGTTCAGGCTCCACTCGAACGGCATTCCCCGAACGCGGTTGAGTGCGCCTCTTGCCTCTATCTCCCGATACGTGATCTCGCTCACTCGCGCAATCCGTCCTTGCAAAGTGGACCGCTCTCATCGACCCAGATGTCCCGTGCCCGGCCTGTGAACGATAGAACATTAGTTCTATCAGCGCAAGAGACCTCCCTCTTACTCAACCCATACCCGGTCACCGAAGCTCGATGCCTACACTCGACCGAGGTTCGTGCCCACCAGAGCGGATCGGCCATATGGCTCGTTCCCGCGCGGCCGCCCTGACGCTGTCGCGGAACCCGGCGCGTCGCCGAGTCCGCAGCGGGAGCGCATCGGAGCGGTGATCCGTCGCGCCCTTCCGTGGGGCGCCGCGCTCGCGGGCCCGGCTCTGCTCATCGCGATCTCCCTCGCCCCGGTGCCGGCTCCCGAGGACGTACGGCCATCGCCCACACCGACGCCCGCGATCAGCGAGGTCTACGCGAAGGTTGCGCCGGCTGTGGTCCAGATCAAGACCGCGAAGCCCGATGGGACGCTCGTGGAAGCCGGCTCCGGAGTGGTCATTGACGAGGCCGGCGACATCCTTACCGCGTTGCACGTCGTCCAGGGCTGGCCGAGCGTGACGGTCATCTTCGCCGACGGCACGCAATCGCGGGCGGTGGTCATCGCGCAGATGGCCGAGAACGACATTGCGGCGTTGCGTCCGGCGACACCGCCCGCGCAGATCACGGCCGCGACTCTTGGTAGTCCATCGACGGTCCACATCGGCGACGACGCGATCGTCGTCGGAAACCCGTTCGCGCTGACGCGCTCGCTCTCGACAGGTGTGATCAGCGGCCTCAACCGCAGCGTGCAGATCCCCGGGCAGGGGCGAACGCTCACCGGACTCATCCAGTTTGACGCTGCGGTGAATCCGGGATCCTCGGGAGGGCCACTCGTGAATCGCGACGGTGACGTCGTCGGAATCGTGACCGGACTCGTCAATCCGACGGGGCAGCCCGCCTTCAGCGGGGTCGGATTTGCCGTGACCATCGACACCGCGGCAGGCGCGCTCGGCCTGCCGCCGGACTAAGAGGAAGGACGTCATGACCGAACCCCAGGTCGCGGTCCCGCCCGACACCGGCAGGCTCCTCTTCGAGATCAAGAAGGTGATCGTCGGCCAGGATCACCTGCTGGAGCGCCTCCTGGTCAGCCTCCTGGCGCGCGGCCACCTTCTGGTCGAGGGTGTGCCCGGACTCGCGAAGACGCTCTCGGTCAAGACGGTCGCGCAGGCGATCACCGGCGACTTCAAACGGATCCAGTTCACGCCTGACCTTGTCCCCGCCGACCTCGTCGGCACGCGTATCTACAACCAGCGCCTCGGTGACTTCCAGACGTCGCTCGGCCCGGTGTTCACGAATCTACTGCTCGCCGACGAGATCAACCGCGCGCCGGCGAAAGTCCAGAGCGCCCTGCTCGAGGTGATGCAGGAGCGGCAGGTGACGATCGGCCGTGAGACCCACAAGGTCCCGGATCCCTTCCTCGTCATGGCCACGCAGAACCCGATCGAGACGGAGGGCGTCTACCAGCTGCCGGAGGCGCAGGTCGACCGGTTCATGATGAAAGTCCTCGTCGGGTACCCGAGCGAGATGGACGAGTTCGTTGTGGTCGAACGGATGACCGGACGGCTCTCGCCGGTCGTCCCGGTCATGACGACGGAGCGCCTCATCGCGCTCCAGCGCGAGGTCGATGACGTGTTCGTCGACCCGACGCTGATGGAATACGTGGTCCGCCTCTCGTCGGCCACGCGCCAACCCGCCGAGTACGGCATCGGCGACATCGCCAAGTACGTGAGCTACGGTGCGAGCCCGCGCGCTTCGATCAATCTCGTACTCGCCGGCCGGGCACTCGCCTTCTTGCGCGGCAGGCGCTACGTGACCGGACAGGACATCCAGGACCTCGCCCTCGACGTGATCCGGCACCGCATCGTGCTTTCGTTCGAAGCGCTGTCCGACGAGGTCACCGCGGACGAGGTCGTCCGCCGCGTGCTCGCGCGCATCCCGGTGCCCACCGAGCCACTGCAGGAACATGTCACGATCCGCGCCTGAGCGACGGCTCGAGCGCCTCGACTGGACCGTCGTGCGGCGGCTCGATGGGCTGTTACAGGGCGACTACCGCACGGTGTTCAAGGGCCAGGGCCTCGACCTGGCGGACATCCGCGAGTACGCGTTCGGCGACGACGTGCGGCACATCGACTGGAATGTCACCGCACGCCTCGACACCCCCTACGTTCGCGAATATCTCGAGGATCGCGAGATCAGCGCGCACTTCCTGCTAGACCTCTCGCCGTCCGTCGACTTCGGTACGGTGGACCGGCGTAAGCGCGATCTGCTGCTGGACTTCACCGCCGTCCTCGCCCGTCTTCTGACACGCCACGGGAACAAGGTCGGCGCGACGATCTACGCGACGGGGGTCGAGCGTGCGATCCCCGCGCTGGGCGGCCGGATCCAGGTCCTTCGGCTCCTGCACGAGATCGAGAAGCGGCCGCGCATCGAGAAGGCGCCGCTCACGTCGCTGAGCGAGCTCCTCGAAGCGGGGATGCGCACGCTCAAGCGGCGCTCGCTCGTGTTCGTCGTCTCAGACTTCTTTAGCGCCGAAGGATGGGAGGAGGGCCTGCTGCAGATCGCGCGCCGGCACGAGACGCTCGCCATACGCCTGATAGATCCGCGCGAGAGCGAGCTGCCCGACATCGGCCCGGTCGTCCTCACCGATAGCGAGACAGGCGAGCAGCTCCGCGTGGACACGCACGACCGGCGCTTCCGTGAACGGTTCACCGAGGCGGCGCGACGGCGTGAGGAGCGACTTGCGCGAGCCTTCGCGCGCGCGGGAGTCGACGTCCTCGTCCTCCGTACAGACGAGGACCTGGTCCGCGCTATCGTTCGTTTCGCGTACGCACGGAAGCGGCGTGCCGCACGACGCGCGGCGATGGGAAGGATCGCATGACGTTCATCTGGCCGACGGCGCTCGTGCTGCTCGTCGTGGTCGCCGGCCTCGCCCTGCTGTACGTGCTCGCGCAGCGGCGCCGCAACCGCTACGCGCTCCGGTACGCGAACCTTTCGCTCGTCCGCGAGGCCATCGGCAAGGGTCCGGGATGGCGTCGCCACGTTCCGCCCGCTTTCTTCCTGATCGCCCTCGCGTTCATGTCGATCGCCGTCGCGCGGCCGCAGGCCGTGGTCGCCGTTCCAAGCCAAGAGGGGACGGTCATCCTGGCCATCGACGTGTCAGGGTCGATGCTCGCCGAGGACATGAAGCCGAACCGTATCGAAGCGGCGAAGGCGGCGGCGCGTGCCTTCGTCGACAAGCAGAGCGAGAGCGTGAAGATCGGCGTCGTCTCGTTCTCCGGAGACGCGTCGATCGTCCAGTCGCCAACGACCGACAAGGGCCTGGTGATCGCCGCGATCAACCGCCTCAGGCCGCAGCGCGCGACGGCCATCGGGCGCGCGATCCTCGTATCGCTCGATGCCATCGAGGAGTCGATGGGAAGCGAGACGGACCTTCCGAGCTCAATCCTGCAACAGCAGAATCCGAACGGCGCCCCCACTCCCCGAGCGACGGCCGCGCCGCTTCCGGCATACCTCCAGGGTCAGCACTCGTCCGCGTCGATCGTCCTCCTCTCCGATGGCCAGAACAATCAGTTCCCGCCTCCGCTCGACGTCGTGGATCAAGCTATTTCGCGTGGCGTCCGCGTGTACACGATCGGCGTCGGGAGCGCTGCCGGCACGATCGTCCGGCTGCAGGGACGCGCTGTCCGCACCGCTCTCGATGAAGCCACCCTGAAGAAGATCGCGCAGCTCACCGACGGCGAGTACTTCAGCGCGAGCACCGAGCAGGACCTCCGCGCGGTCTACGAGAACCTCACCACGCAGCTCGTCATCCGCAACGAGAAGACGGAGCTCACCGCGTACTTCACCCTGGCCGCCGCGGTGCTGGCGGTGATGGCCGGCGCTTTCTCGCTTCTCTGGTTCAATCGCCTGCCCTAGGCAGGCCTTCAGAGAACGGCGCGAACAGGCCCGTCCTCTGCAGGACGTTACGCGTGCCCGAGATCGCTGGCTGGGTCGTCCTTGGTCTTCTCTCCGCCTTTGGTGCGGCGCTCGTCGCGATCTTCGGCAAGATCGGCCTCGGTGACGTCACGCCGATCCCTGCGACGATGGCCCGCGCGATCGTGATGGCCGCGGTGATAACGGTCGCCGCGGTGGCGGCCGGCGACGTCAGAGAGCTCGGCAGCATCGACCGGAAAGGCTGGATGTTCATCGGTCTCGCGGGATTCGCCGGCGCGGGATCCTGGCTCGCGTACTTCGCAGCACTGAAGATCGGCCAAGCGAGCGCGGTCAGTGGCCTGGATCGGCTTTCGGTCGTCCTCGTCGTCGTGCTCGCGGCGCTCTTTCTCGGCGAATCGCTCACGGTGTGGAAGGTCGCGGGCGCCGCCCTGATGGTGGCCGGCGCGATCCTGATCGCGCGGTAGCCCGCGGACCTAGGCCTTCTCGGCCTTCGAGTCTCGCCCGGGCGCAGCCGTCACCGGCTCGGGCGCTGCGGCCCGCGCAGCGGCCACGCGCTCGGGCGCTGTGCTCCGTGCCGAGGTAAGCGGCTCGGGTGCTGCGGCCCGTGCAGCGGCCACCCGCTCGGGCGCTGCGGCCGGCTTGGGCGCCGCCTTTGGCTCGACCGCCGGCGCGGTCGAAGCGGCGAGCTTCACGGACGCCGTCGAGGCGCTCTGCGACGCTTTCGGCGCCGAGCTCGCGCCAGCGGCCGTCGTCTGCGGAGTCGGATCGGCCGATGGCGTGCTCGTGGTCGGCGAGCTCGTTTGCGTCGGCGTCACAAGAGGCGCGGCGGCCCTGGCGACCTTTGCCATCGTGATAACGACGGGAGGCGGTGGGAGCGTGTCGGCCGGTGGAGCGAATGCGGTCGGCGCCGCGCTGGGTGTCGACTCCCGCTCCGTCGCCGTGGGCGATGCCAGCGCCGTCTGGACGTCCTCGCGCGGCGCGGCGAGCGAGGGTGTCGCAGGCGGGTTGACCGTCGTGACCGTCGCGGCGGGGCCCGGCGGCGACGGACTCCCGGCGGCGCTCATGACCGCGGACGCGCCCGCTGGAACGGTGATCGCTGTCCCGCCGGCGCTCGTCTCGCCGGCGCTCGTCTCGACGCTGCCCGCGGTCGCCACCACAGTCGTCTCGCCACCGGGCAGGACCGCGACGAACGAGCTTGAACCGGCGCGGATGACCGAGGCCATGGCCGCGCTGTGCACCTCGTACCGGCTGCCCGAAGCGATCGTCCTCGCGACCGCGTACCAGACGCGCCCGAGGGTTTGCTGCATCCGCACGACGTAATCGCCCGCCGTCGTGTGCACGAATTCGATCGTGAGCTCGCTCGACTCCTCGAGCAGGGCCGTCGATCCGTCGGGATAGGTGACCACCGCGTGGCCGGTCCGGTCCGTGGCGACGGTGTCGCCGCTACGGATCACTCGCTCGTCCGTGACCAGGTCGACGGCGCCGTCGCGCGCGAGCGTGACATGCGTGGAGAGCGTGTCGAGGAGCGCGGACTGAGCGGCCGCGGGGGAGTCCGCTGTGAGCAATGCGAAAAGCACGGCCGCACAAATAGCGACGTAGATACCCCATCGCCCCACCACACCCATGGCCCGGATAACATGCGCTCCCGCGCCTCCGTTGCCGTCCGCCAAATTGATGAGACGGCTCTCATCGGGGTATCGCTAACCGGCTCAGGTACGAATGGGTCAGGCGGGTACTAGTACGCGCTCACGCGGAGAACAGCAGCACTATGCGAGGGGACCGTGGTCACGATCTCGCGGCGACGCTCCCCGAGGTCCGATCGCAGCCAAAGGTCGCGAACTCGCACAACATCGGAGGACGCGAATCCGATCTCGTCCAGCCCGGCGCGCAGCTCCCGGTCTTGGGGCCCGCGGTTGAACAGCGCCACGGCGACGGCTCGCGAGCCCGCCAAGCCTCGCACCCACACCTCGATGTCCTCCTCGCGGCGGACGCGCCGGGCTTGCATTCCGAGGGCGTCCTGATCGATCGCGACGATCTCGGTCGCCGTGAGGATCCCGCGGACGCCGTCGCTCATCTGGCGCAGGTCGTTCCCGGCCATGAGCGGCGCGGCCAGCATCGCCCACAACGCGAAATGCGCACGATCTTCGCTCGCGGTCAGGCCGTTCCCGACCTCGAGCATGTCCGGATCGTTCCAGTGATCGGGACCTGAGTACGGATGCAGCTCCGCCTGCCGATCGAGGATCGTCGTGACGCTCGACCACTCCGGCTGGATGTCCCAGCATGTTCGCCAGAGATGGCCGAGCCTACCGGCCCACTCCCAGGGTCGCGCTCGACCCCACTCGCAGATGGAGAGGACGATCGGCCGCCTCGTCGCCTGGATCGCCATCGCCCATTTCGCGTAGCACGCGCGCGGGCCCAGGCCGGCGGTGTGACACCAGTCCACTTTCACGTAGTCGACGCCCCACGCCGCGAACCGGCGGGCATCCCGGAACTCGTACCCAAGGCTTGCCGGCAGGCCCTGGCATGTTCTTGTCCCGGCGTCGGTATAGATGCCGAACCGCAGACCGAGCGCGTGAATCCGTTCGGCGAGGGCCGCGATGCCGCTGGGAAACTTCGCAGGATCGGCGACGAAGTCACCATTGCGATCGCGCTCGGGCGCCATCCAGCCGTCATCTATGACCACGTAGCGGTAACCCGCATCGCGCATCCCGCTCTCGACGATCGCTTCAGCGGTCTCGAGCACCAGTCGCTCGTCGATCTTGACGCCAAAGCGATTCCAGCTGTTCCACCCCATCGGCGGCGTAGGCGCGAGGCCATCAGACAGCTTTCCGATCCCCATCAGGGCACCACGGCGACGAGGCGGCCTCGATCGTAACGTCGAAGAATGCGCTCGGCTGCGCTTCGTGCCTCACCGCGTTCGGTCAATGCGAGGACGCTGCCACCGAATCCACCGCCAACGAGCCGAGCGCCGCGCACCGCCCGATCGTCGCGCGCCAGGTCCACGAGACGATCGAGCTCCGCCGTCGAGACCTCGTAGTCGTCACGAAGTGACCGGTGCGACGAATCGAGCAATGCGCCGAGCCTCGACAGATCGGCCGCGCGCAGTGCCGCGATCGCGTCACGCACGCGCGTGTTCTCGGTGAGGACGTGCCGCACACGGCGATCGAGTGGCGGCGGAAGGCGCTCCAGCACGTCCTCGAGACGTCGATCCTCGAGGTCGCGAAGCGACCCGACGCCCAGGTGCCGCGCGGCCTCTTCGCACTCCTCGCGTCGGCGGTTGTATCCGCCGGTCGCGTGTTGATGGCGGGTACCCGAGTCGATGACCGCGAGCTCGAGCTCGCCCGGCAGCGCGACCGCGACCCGCGAGAGATCGTGAAGATCGATGAGGAGCGCCTCGCTGCGGCGGCCGTAGATCGAAGCGAGCTGATCCATCAAACCGGCGCGCGCCCCGACGAACTCGGTCTCCGCGGCATGGGCCACAGTTGCGATCTCGCCGTCGTCCAGCGTCAGGTCGAAAAGCTCGCGCAGCGCCCGAACGAGCGCGACGGCGAGCGCGGCGCTCGAACCAAGTCCGGCACCGAGTGGAAGCGTGCTGCTGATCTCCGCCTCGAATCCATCCACGGGCGCGCCGCGGCCAAGCAACGCCGCTGTCACGCCCCGCGCGCGGTCCGCCCAGGTCCCATCGCTTCGCTCGGCACCGACGATGTAGGAGGTCTCGCGGGGCTCCACGTCCGCATCGGTCACCAGGTGTGCGGTGCGGTTGTCGCGCGGTCGTGCGACGACAGTGACGCCCAGACCCAAAGCCACCGGAAGCACGAGCCCATCGTTGTAGTCGGTGTGCTCGCCAATGAGATTGATCCGCCCGGGGGCCTCTCCGGTGGCACGGCGCATCGCCCGCGCACGATACGCGGCCGCCCAGATCGGACGGCCTGCACGGCCGCTCCCGCCAAACTGGCCTGCCGTAAGACCGCAAAAGCGGAGAAGCGCAGACATCGGTCCCGCGACGTCATCGCGCCGTGCCCGCGAGACGGCGCCCGGATGAGCGGGGAGTCGTGACATCGTCTTTCGGACCGCACGCCGCGTTCGCGCCACACTAGCGATGTGCGGTTCGATAAGACGCTCGACGTGCAGCGCGCCATGGCGATCTATGCGCACCCCGACGACGCCGAGTTTGGGATGGCCGGAACGGTCGCCAGGTGGGCCAAGGCCGGAGTCGAGTTCACGTACTGCATGGTCACCAACGGAGCGTCGGGCTCACAGGATCCCGACATGACGCGCGAGCGTTTGCGCGACGTTCGCGCAGCGGAGCAACGCGAAGCCGCGCGAATCCTCGGCGTGAAGAATGTCGTCTTCCTGGACTTCGAAGACGGCTACCTCGAGCCGACGATCGACGTGCGTCGCGCCGTCGCGCGCGAGATCCGCCGATACCGACCGGACGTGATCTTCACGATGGACCCAACGACCAGGTACGGAGGCGGCTATGTCAACCATCCCGACCACATCGCTGCCGGTGAGGTCGTCCTTCGGTCGATCAATCCGGACGCGTCCACTCGCCAGATGCTGCCGGAGCTCTGGCAGAAAGAACGGCTCGAACCGCACAAGCCAAAAGCCCTCTTCCTCATGGCGTTCGGCAACCCGGACACGATCGTCGACGTCAGCGATGTGGTCGAGATCAAGATGAAGGCGCTCCTCGCGCACCGCTCGCAGATCGAGCCCGAGAGCGTGGACTTCATCCGCGGCTGGATGCGGGAGACCGGCAAGCGCAAGCGTTACGCGTACGGCGAGGGCTTCAAGGTGCTTCGCTTCGAGGAAGACGGGGCGCCGCGGCGGGACGCTAGACGCGAAGGGCGGAAAGCACCTCGAGCGCGTGGCCGTCGGGCTTCACCGCGTACCACGCGCGCTCGACGCGGCCGTCCCGCCCGATGAGGAAGGTGGATCGGATCACGCCCTCGCCTCGTCCGGGCCGGTCGCCCCAGGCGCCGTACGCATCGTGAGCCTTGCGGTCGGCGTCGGTCAGAAGCTGCACGCGCAGGCCGTACTTCTTTCGGAAGGCTTGATGCGCTCTGGCATCGTCCCGCGAGACGCCAAGGACCGGGACGCCGAGCATCTCGAACTGGGGGAAGTTGTCGGTGAACTGGCAGGCTTCGGTCGTGCAGCCCGGCGTGTCGTCCTTCGGGTAGAAGTACACGACGTAACGCGACCCTTTCAGGTCCTTCGTCGAGACGACCTCCCCATTCTCATCGGGGAGCGCGAAGGCGGGTGCTTGATCCCCGGGTTTGAGCTCCACCATTAGAAGGGTACGACGACGAACCGGCCGTACGCCGCGACCAGCGCGAGTCCCACCAGAAAAGCGTTCGCCGGGAGGGTGCGCCATCACGCGGACGATCGTGGCGCTTACTTCCCCGAAGCCTAGTAGCTACCGAAAAGTGAGCAACTAGCGGATGTACGCGGAACGGAACGCTTCAAAGCGCGAATAGAACGCGTCCGTGGTCTCGCCGAACGCCGCGGCGAAGGCCTGGTGCCATTCCTGTCCGGACCCGACGCGCGCGCACCAGTCGCGGATGGTGGTGACGCCCTTCGGCGCGAGCAGCCGGTCGACGGCGAGGTACCCGAGTGCGAACGGGTTGGCGTTCGCGGGCCAGGATGATTCGAGCGAGGAGAGCGCGACCTGATTCGTCGCCGTCGTGAGCTGACGTCTCGTGAACGTGTCCAGGTTCGCCTGCGGGATGATCCCGTCGGCAACGAGGGAGCGGTAGGCGAACGACTCCGCCATTCCCTCGGCCATCCAGCGGACGCCGACCATGCACGCGTTGCCGCCGATCGAGTACTGCCAGAGGTGCACGTACTCGTGGGCGGCGAGCTCGGTGCGCTCGGTGTCCGCGGTCCACGTGTCCGGCGCGGAGGCCGGCGGGGTCCGCCAGGCCGGGTTGGATGTGACGATCTCGAAGCTGTCGCCGATGGTCAGGCAGCAGTACTGCTTCGTGGTGTCGCCGACATACACGTGCACGAGCGAAGGAGAGCGGCGCGTACCGCCGGCGTTCAAGTCGAGGAATGCGCTCTCGTGCTGCACACCCTGATGGACGAGAGCGATGTCCGGCGCGCTGACACCTGGATCGATTTGGAAGCGGACGCCGACCGGATCCGGGGGCGTCGGCTTCGGCGGCGTACCGTCGGGATTGAGGACGGTGACCTGCCAGAAGACCCCGATGTCCTCGAGCCAGGTCGCGCCCTCGACGAGCGGACGCACGTAGAGCCGGTATGTGCCAGGCGTCGACGGAGCTTTCACGGTGAACTGGAACCAGGCGATCTGACCCGGCCCGACGTACTGCGCGGGTTGCACGGCGATCCGGTTATAGCGCGGCCATCCGGTCGCGGGCGAGCCGAGCCGGCCGTCCCCGCCCAAGACGCTTGGCTGGTCCTGGCCGGGCTCGCTGTCCCACGTGCCGAGGTAGGCCGACTCGCCCATCCGGCCCGCGACCCAGCCGAGCGAGCCCGAGTTGTAGTACGCGAGAGTCGCCGTTGCGGTATTCCCCGCGCACAGGCGCATATACCCGCTCTGGCCGTACCAGGCGGCGTGGAATCCGGGAAGCTTCGCCGGGGTGGCGACGGGTGGAGGGATACCCGGACCGATGTCCAGAGTGCACGTCGCCGCCGCGGTCCGTCCGCCAGCTGTCAGCGTAGCGATCAAGATGATCGCGGAGAGGAGCGCGCGCATGCGTAAGTGGAACACGCTGGATCTGGGGCGTGTTACGGGAATACCTAGGGAGTAGTCAATGAAGGTCAAAGAACTCGGCCATATCGTCCTATATGTCCGCGACCTTAAGCGCTCGCGCAAGTTCTACGGCGAGACGCTTGGCTGGACGGAGATCACGCCTGAGGAAGGCCTCGCGTTTCCCGCGGCGGCATTCTCGTCCGGCCGCACACATCACGAGCTATTGCTGATCGAGGTCGGGCCGAGCGCTGCACCGATTCCGCGCGGACGACGCATCGGTCTTTACCACTTTGGCCTCAAGGTCGGGGAGTCCGACGACGAGCTCCGCGAGGCGCGGGACGCGGTCGCCGCTGCGGACGTGCGGATCGTCGGTGCGACCGATCACGGCGTGACCCACAGCCTGTACATCGAAGACCCGGACGGCAATGAGATCGAGCTGTATATCGACGTGCAGCCGGCCCGCTGGAAAGACGATCCGGGCGCGATGTTCAAGGATCCGGTGGCGCGGCCGCTGCGCCTCTAGCTTTCCGCCTCGTCCTCCTCGGGCCATTCGAATTTGGCGAGCCCGGCGCGCGTGATGCCGCCGGTCTTGAACCATTTGTGACCGTCCGGCATGCCGCCAGGGCAGTACGCCCAGCCGCCTTCTTCGGCGACGTTGAACGGGCTCGACGGATCCACGGGTCGCTTCTTCCGATGATCGGTACGCACGCAGATGAACTGGATGAGCGCTCGGTCCATCGCTAGACCGCGCGTGCGTTCGTCACGTGATGTGAATGCACGCTGCGTCGCGTCCCTGGTGCTTCGTCGGGTTCGACGATGAGGACGAGACCGTCTGCGGCATCGATCGTTCCGAGGAGCTTGCCTCGCGCGACCGCGCTATCGGCGGTCGATGTGAGGTCGAGGACGACGCGCTTTCCGACGAGAGCCTTAAACGAATCACGTATTGTCATCTAGGTTTCTACTGAGCGGGTGGCGGGAATCGGACCCGCGATCAATCCTTGGGAAGGATTTTTGTTTCCACTACAACACACCCGCGTACGAGACATTCTATGCCGCCGGCGCATCGAGTAGCTTCGTCCACCCGAACTGCCGCGCCGTCCTTCGGCGGTGGCAATTGGCGCAGCGCACATCGCACTTGTTGATCTCAGCGATCACGAAGCGCCAGGGCCGGTACTGGGCGAGGTGTGCTACGTCATCGACCTTGGAGTCGGGATCCCTGTGATCGAACTCGAGCAAGAGCGTGTCGGACTCTCCGCAATCCACACATGGATGCTCCAGCAAGTAGGTCAGGACCAAACCTCTGTTCATCCGGTACCCGCGCCGGCGGCTCTTGCGCGCTTTCTTCAAGTACTTGGCCCGATTGCGCTTGTAGTGCTCTTGGCTGTACGCAGCGGTACAGGCCAAACACTTGGATCCACGCTTGCCGAGCGCCCGATCTTTGAAGGGAAACATCGACAGTGGTTTCACGAGCATGCACTTGCCGCACTTCTTCAAGCCCGGATCGTTGCGGGCAGCGAGCTCGAACAACCCGACACTCCGTTCCGGCGGAGTTTTCGTCCCTGACGATGCTAGATTTTCAGGTCGTTGAGCTCGCCAGTTGAATTGCGCCGCGGTTCGGCGCCGGTGACAGTTCGCGCACCGGACGTCGCACTTCTCGATCTCCGGTAGTACGCGGGGCCACCCTTTGTGCATGGCAAGGACCACAACGTTATGTCTCTTCTTTGATGGATCCCGATGGTCGAAATCGAGAACGACGATGTCCGTCTCACCGCAGTCGACGCAAGGATGGGCGCGTAAGTACTCGCGTAGGAGCGGCCTGTTCTTGTCGCGATACTTCCGGATTCGCGCGACCTCCTGCCGGATATACGTCGCGCGATTGCGGAGGTAGTGAGCGCGTCGATACGCGGCATGACAGGCACGGCAACGGCCCTGGCGCGTTCCGAGAGCGATGTTGCGGAAGGCGAAGTCGGTGATGGGCTTGACCAAGCCGCAGTCGTAGCAGCGGCGAGTCGCAAGGGCCTCGAGACCAGCGGCAGCGGCGGTCAAGGAACGACCTCTGAGGTCCGGGTCGGTCCTTCCTCCGCCTGATGGCCTCTAGAACGTTAGTTCTATCACGCCGCAACCAAAAAAGCAAGCACTAGTGCGGAAAAATCGCGCGACCGATCGACTGACTAACCTCCAAAAAGATGGCCTGGAAGAAGTCACCACCCGAGCTCATCGCCGCATTCGAGAAAGCGAAGCCGAGCGGTCCGAGCGTCACGGCGCGGCCGATGTTCGGCTATCCCGCGCTCTTCCTGAATGGGAACATGTTCGCGGGCACCTACCAGGACAAGATCATCGTGAGGCTCGGCGCAGAGCGCACGATCGCCGGCGCGACGACCGCGAAGACGTTCGAACCGATGCCGGGGCGGCCGATGAAGGAGTACGTCGTGGTGCCGGATGCCGTCGTGACGAATCCCGCGAAGCTGCGCGCGTGGGTGGATCAGGCGTACGCCTATGCGAAGAAGCTGCCTGCGAAGAAGGCCCGCTAGTTTTAGCGGACCGGGATCCTTCGCGCGGACATCGGGATCGATCCTTCCGCTTCAGGCTCAGGCTGCTCGGTGGCGCTGATCACGATCCCGGCGGCGAGCGCGAGGATCGCGCCGGTCATCGCCGCGAGGAACAGCACACCGTTCCCGGGCCGGCCCGGCGCGTCGTCGAGCGCGGAGAGCGTCACCGCGAACATGTAGAGGATGGCGGCGCCGCCGGTGACGCCCGCTCCGGCCGCGAGGACGTACAACGCGAACCAGCGCTTGGGGCGGCGGAGCAGCGTGTCGAAGAAGGTGCGCAAGAGGCGCGTGACGGTCCATACGGTGAGCGCGGCCATCGTCCACGCGAGCACCGTCGCGATCCATGTCTCTAGCGTCGCGCCCGCGAGGCGCGAGACGAGGCCGGTCATCTGCGACCAGAGGACCGCGGGGTCGAGCTGGGTGCTGAGCGGGCCCCAGCGATCATTCGAGTTCTGTACGAAGGTTGCGAGCGCCGCCTTTGTCTCGGCCGCCCGCACCGGGTTGAAGAGCGACTCCTGCCGCAGCGACATACCGGTCTGCGCGTATGGACCAAGTGACTGAACGCCCATCGCGACCGCGAAGAGCATCGTCATCGTGGCGCTGGCGGCAACCGTGAGGACACCGGTCAGGCCGAAGACGGCGGCGGCGGTGAGGATCATCGCGGGCGCGAGACCAAGGGGCGTGAGCACCGGAATGGCCATCGCGAGCGCGATCTGCTCCGGCGGGGTGGTTCTCAGGTACAGCAAGATGCCGAGCCCCGCGAAAAGTAACGAGAGACCGGGAACGAACACGAACAGCAGCGCGGTCTCGATCACCCAGCCGATCGCGATCGCGATGCCGAGCTGGCCGGCGGCGCCGACGACCGCGACGAGCGCGGCCGCGAGCAGCGAGCCGACGATCTCGAAGCCCGCGAGCGTCGCCATCGCGAATACCGGAAGGGCGGCGAACAGCGCGAAGAACACCCGCCGGATCGGTTGGCCGTAGGCGGAGAGCAATGCGACGACCGGGCTCTGCTCGGTCTTCGGGATGAAGTCCTCGAGCGGGTCGGCCATCACCATTCGCGTGGTCGCCAGCTCCTTGTCGACGTTCTCGATCCGCTGTAGGGCGACCGCGAAGTCGCTCGCCTTCTGGTAGCGGAGGTTTGGCTGTTTCGCCAGCGCCTTCAGCGCGACGGTGTCGAGCTCCTTTGGCAGCGACTGCCGGAGGTGGCTCGGTGGCACAGGCTGACGCACGACATGGTCGCGCAGGAGGACCGCGGCGTTCGAGCTCGTGAAGGGCGGTTTGCCGACGAGCGCCTCGTACAGGACGAGGCCCAGCCCGTAAACATCCGACTGCACCGTCGTGCTCTTGCCCTCGACCCGCTCGGGTGCGACGTACATCGCCGTGGCGTAGAGCTGCGGCGTATCGGCGTCCTCCTGCGGGGTGCGGGCGATACCGAAGTCGCATATCTTCGCGGTGTCGTTCGCGTCGAACAGGATGTTCGAGGGCTTGAGGTCCGCGTGGATGATGCCCTTGGAGTGCGCGAACGCAAGGCCGTTGGCGACCTCGATCGCGACACGGACCGCTTCGCCCGCGTTGAGCGGACCGGTGCCCTCGATCTTCTGCTTCAGCGATCCGCCGGCGAGGTACTCCATGACGATGAACGGCGAGCCATCGACCTCGCCCACGTCGTAGACGGCGACGATATTCGGGTGGGAGAGCTGCGCCAGAGCGCGCGCTTCCTTGACGAACATCCTGCGGGTATCGCCGTCAGCGGCCGCGGGCGCATCGAGCACCTTCAACGCGACGTCGCGGTTCAATGCCTTGTCGCGGGCGAGGTAGACCTGAGAAGAGCCGCCCACACCGAGCGGCTCCTCGATCTTGTATCGGCCCTCTAGTACCCGCTCCATTCCCAACTCCGTGCCCCTCGCTGGCGCGCCGACTATAACGCCGGCGCTTCGCGTCGCGACATGTGTGAGCGGGTTCGACATGCTTCCGCCTCCGCCCCGTCTCCCCAGCGTTAGGTCCAACGACCGGTGAGCATGCCCGTTCCTACTCGCGACCGAACGGATACCGCTGACAACAAGAACGCCGGGCTTTCGCCCGGCGTCTTCGCGCGGAATGAGATCGGTACCGCTCCTATCGATCTTCTTTCGGCGTCGGCGATGGGCTCGCCGGCGTTGTCGGCTTCGTGGTCGTTGGCGCCGCCGGCGTCGTGCCGTTCGCCGGCGACGCGGGCTCCGTCGAGCTCCGCACCGGGAACTTGCGGTCGACGAAGGTCGTGATTGCAGCGCCCACCTTGCTCTTCAGGGTGGTCGCCTGATCGGTCGTGATCTTCTTGTCAGCGGCGGCTTTGTCGATCCGCGTGTTCGCGCTCAACGTCAGGGCGGCGATGAGACTGTCCCGACCGTTGGGCTTGGTCGCGTTCGCGAGCTCGCCCAGGCTCTGACCGTTCCGCAGCGCGGTCGCGATGTCCGTTGCCGAAAGTCCGAGGAACGTCTGAACGGTCTTCGACATCTCGCCGAGGAAGCTCTTCAGATTCGGCGCCCGCACGGCGGCAGTCGGCTTCGTCGGCCAGGTCCGGTCGACGAGCGAGGTGATCTCGCCGGCGACCTTGGACCGAAGGGTCGTCGCCTGGTCGGCGGTGATCCTCTTGTCGGCGACGGCCTTGTCGATGTCGGCGTTCGCCGCGGTCGTAAGCGCGGCGACGAGCCCGGCACGCGACTTCGCGGGGGCCATACCGTCAGCGATCTTTCCAAGGCTCGTGCCGGGGAGCTTCGCGCGCAGGTCCTTCTCGGTGGTACCGAGATACTGAGCCGCGGCACCGAAGAGATCGTGCGCCACGTGGACGCGGGCGGAGTCTTTGCCCGCCGCATCCTTCATCGCAGCGAGGATCGCGTCTTCTTGCTGCTGGGTGATGACACCCTTCTGCACGAGAGCGTCGAGGATCCCTTTGAACTTGTCCGGCTTCTCGGCGCCGAGCACCGAGCCGACGGGAGCGATCGCCGAGCCGACGCTCGAGGAGACCTCAAGTCCAAAGGCGCCGAGCGCCGCCGCCCCGAACATGCCCACGCTAGCGACGCCGATCGCGAGCCCGAGCGCGAGTTTCCGATGTAATGCCTTCATCTGCTCCACTCCATCTAGGGCCTCTTTATCCCGCCTACTCCGTGTCTAACGCATCCGTGTCCGGACAGTGCGTCCAAGGAGGCGCAACGCGAAATCCTTACGCGCCGTTAACATCTCTCCTTGATCCGTGCGGATTTCGTTCGCGGCCGCCGAGGTCGCTCCCTACGCCAAGGTCGGCGGCCTCGCCGATGTCGTGGGCTCTCTGCCTCAGGCGCTGGCCGCGCTCGGCCACGAGGTCAGCGTCTATCTTCCGCTCCATCGTTCGATCGATGTCGTGAAGTTCGCCATCCCCGCCAAGAGCGCGCGAACCCACTCCGTTCCGTACGGTGCCGCCCACGCGCGCATCGCGTACCCCGAGATCACGCGCGACGGTGTGCGCTTCGTCTTCGTGCGTAGCTTCCGCATCGGGCGCGACAAGGTGTACGGGTACGCGGACGACGCAAAGCGTTACGCGTTGTTTTGCCGTGCAGTGCTCGCGGACCTGGAGGAGACGAAGCCCGACGTGATCCACGCCCACGACTGGCACGCGGCCCTGCTCGTGCAGCTCGCCGCACGCTCGCGGAAGCTGCCTGGCTCGGCGACGGTCTTCACGATCCACAACCTCGCGTACCAGGGACGCACGAGCGCGGACGTTCTCCGCCTGGTGGGGCTGCCGCGCTCGCGTCTGGCGGTCGAGGGCCGCGACGAGGCGAACCCGATGGCGCGGGCCATCGCGACCGCGGACATCGTCTCGACGGTGAGCGAGCGTTATGCGGAGGAGATCCTCACGCCCGAGTTCGGGGAGCGACTCGAGGGTCTTCTGCGCGACCGACGCGACGATCTCTGGGGCATCACCAATGGGATCGATACGACGTTCTTCGATCCCTCGCGCGACCCGCATATCGCCGCGCACTACACCGCAGACGACCAGAGTGGCAAGGCCGTCTGCAAGGCGGCGCTGCAGACGGAGACCGGTCTCACCGTGCAGCCGAGCGCGCCGGTCTTCGGTGTGATCGGACGGCTCGTCGAGCAGAAGGGCGTCGATCTGCTCACCGCGGTGGCTCCGTGGCTCCTCGACAAGGGTGGCCAGCTCGTCGTGCTTGGAGCCGGGGACCCCACCTACGAGCAGCGCTGGCGCGAGCTCGCCCAGAAGATGAAGGGGCGGCTTGCCCTCACGCTCGGTTTCGATGCGGCGCTCGCACAACGCATCTATGCGGGCTCGGACATGTTCCTCATGCCGTCGCGGTTCGAGCCGTGCGGCCTCGGCCAGCTGATCTCGCTCCGCTACGGCACGGTCCCTGTAGTTCGCGCGGTCGGCGGGCTCGCGAACACCGTGCGCGACATTGACGGAGACGCGCGCGGCAACGGCTTCTCCTTCACCAAGTACGAAGCGGCCGGGTTCGCCGACGCCATCGAACGCGCGCTGCATCGCTATCGCGCGGGCGGGCAGCCATGGCTTGCGCTCCGCACGCGCGCGATGCGCGAGGATCATTCATGGAAAGCCTCGGCGCGGCGCTACGTCGAGATGTATGGCGCCGCGGCGAAGGCGCGGCGGGCGGCGTGAAGTCCACCGAGACGCGGCCGTCCATCGCCGAGCTCGAGGAGCGGATCGCGGCGCTTCCGCCTGAGGCGCGCGCCGCCGCCGAGCGGATCTTCGCCGTCTCGACGACCACCAGTCGGCTCGATCCGCCGCCGGAGATGCGGGAGTGGATCACCAAGCAGTTCGGCTCGGTCGACTCGGTGACGACCCAGCGGATCGTCCGCGTCACGAACCTCGTGATGATGGAGGGTGCGCTCTTCAACGACCTGCGCGCGCGCCGACCGGTCGAAGTAAAGGGCGGCAACGAGGTCCGGGAAACGATCGAGCGGGCGCGGGGAGACCCGTTCTGTCATCCCGAGACCGGCACGCCGGCGGACACGTTCGGCCGCATCCGAGGCGAGCATGGGATAACCGCATCGAACATCGCGAAATACGACACGTACCACGGCGTCCTGGTCTTCGACGAGCACGACCCGCTCGCGGCGATGGACGCGACCGTGATCCGCGACCGCCTGCTGACTGCGCGCCGGTGGGCCCAGGCCGCGATCGACGAGGATCCATCGGCGAAGTACTACTTCCTGATCTGGAACTGCCTCTGGCGCGCAGGTGGCTCGATCGTGCACGGCCACATGCAGATGACCGTGACCAGAGGCATGCACTACCCGCGTGTCGAGTTGCTCCGCCGGCGTTCGCTCGCCTACGACGAGCAGCACGGCCGGGACTACTTCGACGACCTCTGGCGCGTCCACGAGGCGCTGGATCTCGGCGACGAGCGCGATGGGGCCCGAGTGTTCGCTTCGCTCGTGCCCGTGAAGGAGAGCGAGGTCGTCATCCTCGGGCGACCCGGCGAAGACGAGATCGCACTCGCTCCGGCCATTGCGAGGGCGATCGCCGCGTACCGTGCGCACGGCGTCGTCGCATACAACCTGGCGCTGCTGCTTCCGCCACTTGCTGCCGACGGCAACGACTGGCGCCGCTTTCCACCGCATGCACGCCTCGTCGACCGAGGCGATCCCGCCAACAAGACGAGCGACATTGGCGGGATGGAGCTCTACGCGGCCAGCGTCGTCGCGGCCGATCCCTTCCGAGTCTCAGAGCTCTTCCGCGCCTAAGCGGGTCAAAGCGGCGTCGTTACGCAGGCTCGAATCCGCTGTGCTATTGACGCTCGCTTCTTCCCCTGCTTAGTGTGCGGCATAGTGACCGAGCACACCTTCGTTTCGCGTAGAGACAACACCTTTCGTGAATACCCTCCGGCCTCGGCCCAGCTTGCGATGATCGTTCCCTTCTATGGCGATCTCACCGTCTGGATCCGGAAGCCGGACGCCGCCGGGTGGCACTTTCCTACGAGCGGGCGCAAGGCCGGCGAGACGATCCTTGAGGTCGCCAAGCGGGAGCTCTGGGACTCCGCGCGGATCGTTCCACCGCGGCTCGATCTCCTCGGCGCGATCCGGTTCCTCACTCCGAAGAGCACGACCGCCTACGTCTACATGTGCGAGATCAGCCACCTGTCGTGGTGGTACGACGCGCCCGAGAAGGACAAGGTCACCGAGATCGGGATCTTCCGCGCGGTGCCCGCACCGGTGGCTTCCGAATCGGTCGAGGTCGTTCTCGAAGCCGCGCTCCGCGCGCGGCGCACCGGCCTGCGTTAGCTGACGCCCTCGTAACAGCGAGATCTGATACCTGCTGCCCGCCTCGCGCTGGCACCGCGTATGCGACGCCGCTCAATCGTTGATCGACCGGGAATCCGAGCGCGCGGTCACAAAATGGATCCGGCTGGCCGACGAGGTCGTGGGCCGGAAGCCGGAAGAAGGCCGCTGTGATCGCTGCGGCCGAATGGGTGACATCTCTCGCGAGGGCGAAGCGTGTCTGTGCGCGCGATGCGTTCTCGAAGGTGGAAGCCGCCCCGGCGGCTAGCGCTACCGGAACAATCGCCAGACCGCGCGCGTCAAGGCGTCGCCGCTGAGTCCGTCGCCGTAGTAGTCGTCGCCGATCCGCACCTCGAAGTGAAGGTGCGGTCCTCCCTGCGGGTAACCGGAGCTGCCGACGGCTCCGATCGGCGTCCCCGCTTCGACCATCTGACCGACGGTCAGCGGCCCGACCGCGGCGAGATGTGCGTAACGCGTCACGACTCCCTTGCCGTGATCGATCCAGACCTGCCGGCCGCGGATGCGATCGAGCGTCGCGGCGGGCGTGTAACCGAGCGTCAACGCTTCGTCCAGCGCGATGTCCTGCTGCTCGCGCGTCCAATCGAGAAAGCTCGTATCCACGCGGACGACCCTGCCGGCGGCTGCCGCGACCACGGGCGTCCCTGACGGCGCGGGGAAGTCGACGCCCTCATGAATGCCAGCGCGGTAGTCGCGCGGCGCGCCGGGCATGAGAGCCGGATCGTCGGGAACATCCGCGCCTTCGATCGGTACGAGGAACATGGCCCAGAGGCGGGCGTACGTTCGGGCGCCGCGCTCGCCGACATCCGGAGGGATGGTCACGACGGTGGGGACCGCCGTGTAGTACGGCATCGGTGTCGGGCCGGCCGCCGGGCCGAGCTGCTTCATAGCGGGCGATACCGATAGGATCACCGCGACCGCGCCGAAGAGGATCACGCACGCGATCGCGAGAACGATGCGCACCTGCGGCTACGGTACGCCGGGCGGCTGGCCGTTCGCGGCTCAGCTACGGCCGACCTCGGCCGGAAGGCCACGCCGCCGTAGCTTTCCCCAACTCACGGGGAAGCCCGCGACCGCCGCCCCCAGGGCTGAAATGGTGACGAACGAGAGGAACTGCCTATAGCCCAGCTGCATCGGAAGCGTCCCGGCCGCCCAGGCGATGTTCTCGCCATCGAGTCGCAGTGCGAACATCGCCGCGAGGAGCTGCAGCCCCGTCACCACCCCGAAGAGGGCCACTACCTCGGGACGCGCTCCCGCGACGATCAGCCCATACACCACAACAGCGTCCACCGCGGGAGAGAGCAGAGGAAGCAAGTACCCGAAGACGAGCAGGTACGGAAGCCCTAGACGGCCGACGTTCGTCGCGCCTCGGCGCACCGGGGCGCCGCGGTGCTTCCAGAGCACCTGCAATATGCCGTACGTCCAGCGAAAGCGCTGACGGCGCAACGCACCGAGTGCGCTCGGCACCTCAGTCCACGCCCGCGCGTAGGGAGCGTGCCGCACGTGGAAGCCTCTCTCGCCGATCGCCACCGTCAGATCGGCGTCCTCGGCGAGTGTCTCCGTTGAGAATTTGCCGACCGCCTCGAGCGCCTCGCGGCGAAACGCCCCGAGCGCCCCCGGGACCACGCTGATCGCGTCGATCTCGTCGAAGAAGCGGCGGTCCAGGTTGATCCCCATGACGTACTCCAGGTGCTGAAAGACACCGAGAACGCTCCAGCGATTGCCAACTTTTACGTTCCCCGCTACCGCGCCGACGCGAGCGTCAGCGAGCGGCTTCACGAGCTCGGCTATCGCGTCGCGTTCGACGATGGAATCGGCATCCACGACGACGATCACATCGGCCCGCGTGGAGGAGAATCCGTGATTGAGCGCCGAGGCTTTGCCACCATTCTGTTTCTGGATAACGGTGACGCGCCGATCATCCGCCGCGGCGCGGCGCGCGGCGGTGGCGGTCGCATCGTCGGAGCCGTCGTCGATCACGATGATCTCGAGGTTCGGATAGACGCTCGCGCGAAGCGATGCGACGCAGCGCGAGATGACGAGCTCCTCGCGATAGGCCGGGACGAGCACGGCGACGGTCGGCGAGCTCGTGGCCGCGATGCGGGGTCGGCCCGCGTGCCGCGCGGCGACGAAGATGACGACGACCAGCCTGGCGAGGTAGAGCGCGGCGGCGAGCGCGGCCGCCGCCGAGAGCGCATCGCCGGCCCAGCGCGCGGCCCGTCCCATTGCAAGGGCCAGCTCGCCGGCCGCGCCACGGAGTGGATCGAGCGGCGGCTCTGGGTTTAGGCCGGCGAGCGCCCGCAGCGAGACCAGCCTGGCCCGCGATCCCTGTGCGGCAAAGCCTCCGACATCGTCGGTGTTCGTGATCACCACGAGGCCATCGGTCGCTGTGTCATTGGCCGGAGCCGCCGCCGGCGCCAGGCTTACCAGACCCAGCGCGCTAGCTCGGCGCGCTTCGATGAGCGCGCCCTCATCGAGACGGCCTCCCAGAAGCCTGGCCGGCGCGTACAGGGCGAGGCGCTCGCCTGCTGCGGACTCGACCATCCGCAGGCCGAGCGTCTCAGCGACGCGCCAGAGTGGCTCCGGCAACGAGGCGGCATCGGCCGCGGCGACCCCGGCGTAGGCCACGTTGTGCCCACTCTTGCGAAGGTCGCCCGTAAGCGATGGGTCGCCGATCGCGATCTCCGCGGTGAGCGCGAATGTCGCCGAGAGCCCAGTTCGCGCGAGCGCTCCCGCGATCGCGCGCGCGACGGTGGACGAGCGTGGCGAAACGAGGAGCGCGATCCGGCCACGCCCGATCGCGCCCCGATGACCACCGGCCGCCGAGCTCGCTACCAGGATCGGTCCGGTTCCATCCACCGCGGCCGGCGGGCCTTCGGGGGCGACAAAGCTGCCACGCGTTATCGCGTCGAGGAGCGCCACGGTCGCGACGAATGCCGCGAGCGCGATGAAGAGAGCGAATCGGCGCATCGGCGGCCCGCTCTATGGATGCGGCGACTGTGTATGGCCGGGGAAGCTGCTGGGCGGACCGTTCGGCGAGTTCGACGGGCGACCGGTTCGAGGAGAAGCTGCCGGCGGCGAGCTCGCGGGACCGGCCGTGGTGGGCGCTGACGACGTGGTGGTGGGCCTCGCGGTCGGGGCCGAGGTCGCTGGGGGTGGTGCCGGAGCGAGCACGCGCTGCAGCGGGCCGACGAATGCGGGCAGCACCGGGCCGCCATCGCTCGAGACGACTCCCGCTACCAGCACGGCCAATCCCGCGAGGACGAGCACGGTCGCGGAGGTGAGGGCGAACCGCACGATTCGCCGCCGTGCCAGAGCTCCACGCTGGAAGACGTGCATCTCGGGTTTAACTCCAAAGCGCCTTTCGGCGTCATGCACATCCTCGCGCGTACGGAATTCCTATACTTGTCGGAGCGCGATCACCTTTAAGTACCGGTCCTGCGAGGCCGGAAAGGAGCGCCAGGTAACTACGCTGCTCGGTGCGGAGGACGTCCGCCGCGCCGTCACGAGGATCGCGCACGAGATCGTCGAGCGCGACCGCGATCTCTCCCTTCTCGCGATCGTCGGGATTCGCGCGCGCGGCGATGCGCTCGCGTCGCGCATTCGCGAGGCCATACGCGCGAACGAAGGCGTCGATCTTCCTCTCGGCGCGATCGATATCACCCTCTACCGTGACGATCTGACGCGTATCGGCTACGCGCCGGTGGTGCGCGAGTCCGAGATCCCGTTCTCCGTCGCCGACCGCGTCGTCGTGCTCGTCGACGACGTGCTCTTCACCGGCCGCACCGTCCGCGCGGCCATGGATGCGCTTGTCGATTACGGGCGTCCGCGTGCGATCCGCCTTGCCGTTCTCGTGGACCGCGGCCATCGCGAGCTTCCGATCCGCGCGGACTTCGTCGGCAAGAACGTCCCCACTTCGCCTGACGATGACGTTCGCGTGCATCTCACGGAGGTCGACGGTCGCGACGAAGTCGAGGTGGCTGTCCATGAGCGCGTCTAAGCCCGGCGTGGCAGGGGCGGCAGGGGGAGGGGCCCCTGGGCGCGGTAGCGACCTGCGAAAACTGGTAGCGGGGCGTCGCCCCGGCGTGAAGTGGATCCGGCGACATGTGCTCGACACCGACGATTGGTCGCGCGAGGAGATCGAGACGGTGCTCGATCAGACGCGCGCGATGGTCGAGATCCTCTCGCGGCCGATCCGCCGCGCGCCTCCGCTCCGTGGGCGAACGGTGATCCTGTTCTTCGCGGAGGTCTCGACGCGCACGCGCGTGTCCTTCGAGCTCGCGGCAAAGGCGCTCTCGGCCGACGTCGTGAACATCACCGCCACCGGGTCCTCGGTCGAGAAGGGCGAGTCGCTCCTCGACACCGTACGCACGCTGCAGGCCCTCGGCGGCGACGTGGTCGTGATACGCCACGGCTCTTCCGGCGCGCCGTACTTCGTCGCCGAGCGCACCGAATCGGCCGTCATCAATGCCGGCGACGGGTGGCACGCTCATCCCACGCAGGGCCTCCTCGACGCCTACACCCTTCGCGAGGCCGTAGGCGAGCTCGGCGGCAAGCGCGTGGTGATCGTCGGCGACATCCTCCATAGCCGGGTCGCCCGGTCCGACATCAACACGCTCGTCCCGCTCGGCGCGCGCGTGACGCTCTCGGGTCCGCCGACGCTTATCCCTGTCGCGTGGCGCTGCGGCGAGGTGCCGGCCGGCGTCACGTATGAGCCCGAGCTGGATCGCGCGCTCGATGGGGCGGATGCGGTCATCGCGCTTCGACTGCAGCGGGAGCGACAGGAGTCCGGACTTCTTCCCTCGGTTCGTGAGTACAGCCGCGTGTGGGGGCTGTCGGAGGAGCGGGTCGCGCGCATGCGGCCGGGCGCGCCGGTGATGCATCCCGGCCCGATGAACGAGGGGATCGAGATCGACGCGGCCGTCGCGCACGGCAGCCGTTCGCTGATCGAGAAACAGGTCGCAAACGGCGTTGCGGTGCGTATGGCTCTGCTCTACCTCCTGGCCGCGGGGGTTGGGGGCCCCGACGGGGCAGGGCTGCCGAATCCGATCGAGAAGCGCGGATGAGCTTCGACCGCCGCGCGTTCGAGGCGAAGGGCTATCTCGTGGTCCCGGGCTTCGTCGATCTGCACACCCATCTGCGCGAGCCAGGATTCGAGGATTCGGAGACGATCGAGACCGGTCGCAGGGCCGCGCTGCGTGGCGGCTTCACCACCATCTGTGCGATGCCGAATACGGAACCGGCGATCGATTCGCCGGGCCTGCTCAAGGAGCTGCTCGGCCGTGGCTACGGCGTCAACGGCGCGCGCGTGCACTTCGTCGCCGCGATCACGCGCGGGCGCAAGGGCCGCGAGCTCGCGGATATGGTCGAGCTCGCCGACGCCGGCGCGGTCGCCTTCTCCGACGACGGATCGCCGGTAGAGGATGCGCGTCTCTTCCGCAGCGCGCTCGAGTACGCACGGGCCTCGGGGCGGCCGATCATCGAGCACGCGCAAGATCTCGCGCTCTCGGCGAAGGGCGTCATGCACGAAGGAGCGGTTTCCGCGCGGCTCGGCCTTCCGGGCATGCCCGCGGCCGCCGAGGAGGCTGCGGTGGCGCGCGACCTCGCGCTGGCCAAGCTCGCCGGCGCGCGGTTGCATCTGACGCATCTCTCGACAGCCGGCTCGGTCGAGCTCGTGCGCCGCGCGAAAGCCGACGGCGCTTTGGTCACGTGCGACGTCACGCCTCATCACCTCGCGATGACCGATGAGTGGGTCGCGGGATCGCGGGCCTTCGCGTGGGAGACCGAGGAACGGGCACCGCGGGGCGCGCCGTTTGACTCGTCGACGAAAGTGAATCCGCCGCTGCGGACGGGCGCGGACGTACGAGCGCTCTGGGCCGGACTCGAGGACCGGACGGTCGACGCGATCGCCACCGACCACGCTCCGCACGCATCCGTCAAGAAGGACGTCGAGTTCGATCAGGCCGCGTTCGGGATCTCGGGTCTCGAGACCGCGCTGGCGCTCGTGCTCGGCGGCGTCCGCGCGGGGTGGGCCCCGCTTGAGACGGTGATCGACGCGCTCACGAGCGGACCCGCGCGCGCCCTCGGGATCGACCGACCCAAGGGCGATTGGGTCGTCATCGACCGCGACGCCGAGTGGATGCCGCGAGCCGCCGAGCTCGCGTCAAAAGGAAAGAACACCCCGCTGATAGGGCGGACGCTGATAGGACGGGTCGTTGCGACAGTGGTTGGGGAAGAAGTTCGCTACGAAGGAGCTGTGCATGCCGCCGAAGCGGTCAGCCGTCGCTGAGCTCGAAGGGCAATTGCATCTTTATGCATCCGCAACGTATAGTTATGCATTCATGACCAGGGCGGCGGTCCTCGGGCTGGAAGACGGCTCGACGTGGTGGGGAGAAGCCTTCGGTGACGGTTCCCCGGCGTCGGGTGAGGTCGTGTTCAACACGGCGATGACCGGATATCAGGAGATCGCGTCCGACGCTTCCTACAACGGACAGATCGTCGTCCTGACCTATCCGCTCATCGGCAACTACGGGACGTTCGATCGTGCGGCCGAGAGCCGCCGGCCATGGGTCGAAGCGCTCGTCGTCCGCGAGGTTGTGACGACGTGCCGCGAAGGGACCATCGATCTCGATGCGTACCTGCGTTCCTATGGCGTCCCGGGCCTCGCGGGCATCGATACGCGCGCGCTGGTGCGGCGCCTGCGCGCGAAAGGCACCCTGCGCGGCGCGATCCTGCAGGTGCCGCCGCATCGCTCGCAGGATCCGGACATCGCGCGCGAGGCCGTCGCCAAGGCGCAGGCGACCGCTCCGCTCGCGGCGAAGCCGCTCGTCGTCGAATCGACGGGCCTCCCGCGGCAGACCGGGAGCGGACCCAAGGTCGCGCTCCTGGACACGGGCGTGAAGGAGAACCAGGTCCGGTGCCTCGTGCGGCGGGGCGCGACGGTGAAGATCTTCCCCGCGACATCGACCGCGCGCGAGATCCTCTCGTGGTCGCCCGACGGAATCGTCATCTCCAACGGACCAGGCGATCCGGCCGCGATCCCGCAGATCGCGGCCACCACGCGAACCCTGCTCGATGCGGTCGCCGCGCGCGGGACGTCGCGCCCGCTGCCCATCCTCGGCATCTGCCTCGGCCACCAGCTCGTCGCCCGTGCCATCGGCGCGTCGACCTCGCGCTTGCCGTTCGGCCATCACGGGGCGAACCATCCGGTCCAGGACCTGCGCACGGGAAAAGTCGCGATCACGTCGCAGAACCACGAGTTTCAGGTGGACGAGTCGTCGATCCCGTCGGACTCGGGTTTCGTCGTCTCGTCGCGGAACCTCAACGACGGCTCGGTCGAGGGCCTCGTGCACGAGAGGCTTCCGATCAGGACGTTTCAGTACCATCCCGAAGGCGCTCCCGGACCACGCGATAACGAGCCGGTCTTCGACGCGTTCATGGACGACGTCCGCGACGCCGTCGCTCGCAAGTGACGCGGCGCGAGTACCAGCTCGTCGACGTCTTCACGGATCGTCCCTTCGGCGGGAATCCGCTGGCCGTGTTCACCGATGGCCGGGGGATCGACGAGCGCTCGATGCAGTCGATCGCGAAGGAGCTTCACCTCTCTGAGACCACGTTCGTGCTGCCTCCGACGTCGAAGGCCGCCGATCACCGGCTGCGCATCTTCACACCGGACGCCGAGCTGCCGTTCGCCGGTCATCCGACCATCGGTACGGCCTTCGTCGTCGCCGCGGGCCGCGACGGCACGATGTGGCTCGAGGAAGGCGTCGGCACCATCCGCGTGACGTCGCGCGACGGATTCGTGCAGATGGAGCAGCCCCTGCCCTCGTTCACCGGGTCGACGATCACGCGGCAAGCGACCGCGGAAGCGTTGTCGCTCGCGGTCGAAGAGGTGCGCAGCGACGTGCCGATCCAGGTCGGCTCATCCGGGGTCCCGTTCCTGTTCGTGCCGCTCGCGAATCTCAAGGCAGTCCGGCGTGCCCGGCGCCCGAGCGCACTCGGCGCGAACGTCTACGTCTTCGCGATGAGCGGCGAGCGTTCCGGCTCGCACGTGCACGGACGGATGTTCGACGAGGGCCTCGGCATCGGTGAGGATCCGGCGACGGGGGCAGCCCAGGGCCCCCTCGGCGCGTATCTCGTCGCGCAGGGGCTCGTGTCGGACGCGGGCACCGTACGGATCCGCAGCGAGCAGGGCTTCGAGATCGGACGTCCGAGCATCCTGGACATCGAGGTCGACAGCTCCGGCGGGCGGGTCACGAGCGTACGGGTGGGCGGCCGCTGCGTGCCGATGGGCGGCGGGTGGCTCGACCTATGAAGGTCCTGATCATCGGGAGCGGCCCGATCCTCATCGGGCAAGCGGCCGAGTTCGACTACGCCGGCACGCAAGCCTGCCGTGCGCTGCGCGAGGAGGGCATCGAAACGGTGCTCGTGAACTCGAACCCGGCGACGATCATGACCGACCCCGGCGTCGCCGATGTCACGTACCTCGAGCCGCTCACCGTCGAGGTCCTGGAGCGCGTGATCGCCAGGGAGCGTCCGAGCGGTCTGCTCGCGACGCTGGGCGGGCAGACCGGCCTCAACCTCGCTGTCGCTCTCGCGGAATCCGGCGCGCTCGAGCGCTACGGCGTGCGCCTGCTGGGCACACCGCTCACCGCGATCCAGCAGGCCGAAGACCGCGAGGCGTTCAAGCAGCTTCTCCTATCCATCGGCGAACCTGTGCCCGAGTCGGCCACCGCGCACACCAGCGAGGAAGCGCTCGCGTTCGCCGAGCGGATCGGCTATCCGCTCGTCGTCCGTCCGGCCTTCACGCTCGGCGGTACCGGCGGCGGCGTGGCCGGCGACGCGGGGGAGCTCGCGGTGCGAGTGGGTCGAGGCGTGGCGGCCTCACCCATCGGACAGGTCCTGGTCGAGCGCTCGCTCTCCGGCTGGAAGGAGATCGAGTACGAGGTGATGCGCGACAGCGCGGACACCTGCATCACCGTCTGCAACATGGAGAACCTTGACCCTATGGGGGTACACACCGGCGACTCGATCGTAGTCGCCCCCTCGCAGACGCTGACCGACAAGGAATACCAAATGCTTCGCTCGGCGGCTCTCCGGATCATTCGTGCCCTCGGCATCGAGGGCGGCTGCAACATTCAGTTCGCGCTGCATCCGGATCACGCGCCCACTGATGAGCCCGACGCGCAAGTGCCGTACTTCGTTATCGAGGTGAACCCGCGGGTATCGCGCAGCTCCGCGCTCGCATCGAAGGCGACCGGCTATCCGATCGCGCGGGTCGCAGCGAAGATCGCCATCGGCAAGCGTCTCGACCAGATCCCGAATGCGGTGACCAAGAAGACGACCGCGGCCTTCGAGCCCGCGCTCGATTACGTCGTGGTGAAGATCCCGCGCTGGCCGTTCGACAAGTTCGCGGCGGCCGACCGCAGCCTTGGCACCCAAATGAAGGCCACCGGCGAAGTGATGGCGATCGATCGCAGCTTCGAGGCCGCGTTGCAGAAGGCGCTTCGGTCGCTCGAGGTGAAGGGACAGGGTCTTCTCTGGGAAGCGCCGCCCTGGGTGGAGGTCGCCGACCCGACGGACTTCGTCGATCGGTTCCTCTCCGGTCCGCCGACCGACGATCGACTTTGGCGTCTCTTCGCCGCGCTGCGACGCGGCGCACCGGTCGACGTGCTTCACGCCCGGACGCACATCGACCGCTGGTTCCTGCGGAAGATCGCGCGCATCGTCCGCTTCGCGGAGGACGAGCTGCAGGGCCGGACGCCGACACCCGCGCTCCTTCGCAATGCGAAGCGTCTCGGTTTCGCCGACGCGGATATCGCGACGCTGACGGGAATGCTTCCGGCGGATGTGCGACGCCTGCGGACGCAGTGGGGGATCCGTCCCGTCTACAAGATGGTGGATACCTGCGCGGCCGAGTTCGAGGCGGTCACGCCGTACTTCTATTCGACCTACGAGCAGGAGAACGAGGCCGCGCCTCTTCCCGGTCCGAAGGCAGTCATTCTCGGATCGGGCCCGATCCGCATCGGCCAGGGCATCGAGTTCGACTGCTGCTGCGTGCAGTCCGCCGGCGCGCTACGGGATCGGGGTGTCGCGCCGATCATGGTGAACAGCAATCCGGAGACGGTCTCCACCGACTTCGACGCGTCCGCCCGTCTCTACTTCGATCCGCTAGACGAAGAGTCAATCGCCGCGATCATCGACAACGAAGCGAGCGAAGAGGGCGCTGCCTACCTCGGCACCCCCACCGTACCGGTGCTCGTCCAGTTCGGAGGGCAGACGGCGCTGAACCTGGCGGACCGCCTTGCCGCGATGGGTGGCGAGATCGCCGGGACCTCGGCGGACGCCATCGCACTTGCCGAAGACCGCCGCCGCTTCCACGACTTCGCCGACGCGCTCGGCATCCCGCAACCGCCGGGCGGCACCGCGGAGTCGCCTGCGGAAGCGCTCGCAATCGCGAAAGAGATCGGCTACCCCGTGCTGGTTCGCCCGAGCTATGTCCTGGGCGGGCGCGGGATGGAGATCGCGTACGGGCCCGACGACCTGGCGCGCTATTTCCGTTCCGCGCTCGAGGCCGGAACCGGTCGCGTCCTCGTGGACAAATACCTGCATGGGAAGGAGGTCGAGCTCGACGCGGTCAGCGACGGCCGCGACACGCTGGTCGCCGGGATCATGGAGCACATCGAGCGCGCCGGCGTTCACTCCGGCGACAGCTACGCGGTCTATCCCGCTCAGAATCTCCTGCCCGCGGAGCGTGACGAGATCGTGGAGCTCACGCGACGCATCGCCGTTTCACTCCCAGTCAAGGGCCTTCTCAACATCCAATTCATCGTGGAGAGCGGAAGGGTCTGGGTCCTCGAGGTGAATCCACGCGCGAGCCGCACCGTGCCGTTCCTCACCAAGGTCACGGGTGTCCCGCTCGTCTCGCTCGCGGTTGCCGTCGCGCTCGGGTCGACGCTCGCGGACGAGGGCTACGCCCGCGAAGACGGGCTTTGGCCCACAGGGTCGCTCGTCGCCCTCAAGGCCCCGGTGTTCTCCATGGCGAAGCTGCTCGAGGTGGACACGTACCTCGGACCGGAGATGAAGAGCACCGGCGAGGTGATGGGTGTCGACCGCACGTTCGCCCCAGCGCTCTGGAAGTCGCTCGTCGCCGCCGGTCTCGCGCCTGCGCGGAGCGGGAAGGTGCTCGTGACAGTCGCCGACAAGGACAAGGCCGAGGTGGTGCCGGTCATCGAGGGCTTTCACTGGCTCGGGTACGAGATCGTCGCGACAGCGGGCACCGCGGCGCTGGTTCGCTCGGTGGGCATCGACGTCACCGAAGTGCGCAAGCTCGCTGAGGGCAGCCAGGACATCCTGACTCTGATCCGGTCCGGGGAGTGCGTCGCGGTCATCAACACGCCGACGCTCGGCAAGACGGTCGACCGCGACGGGTTTCTCATCCGCCGCGCCGCGGTCGAGGCGCGCGTGCCCTGTCTCACGTCGCTGGACACCGCGCTCGCGGTAGTCACCGCGCTCCGCGCGAGTGCGGTGACGCACACCGTCGCTCCACTCGCCGAGTATCGAGCGCAGGAGCCGGTGACCGCGGCCGCGGACTAAGGATGAAGCGCCTCGGGCTGGTCGTGCTGCTCCTTGGCGCGTGCATCGCGCCTTCTGACGCATCGCGAACCGCGCCGCAGCGTCCCTCTGTTTCGCCCTCGGCGCAGCTCGCCACAGCCGGCGGCGAGCGGAGCATCAGCTTTCCGGACTGCGATGCCCGGACAATCCCCGGCGCGCTTCCGGCCTGCGAGCTGTTGCAAGTCGCGGTCGACCGCGACGTGTTCGTCGGCGTGCTCCGCCGCTCGAGCGTCGCGGGCATCACGTACGAGGCTCGAGCGATCGATCTCCAAAGCGGCGAGACCCACGAGCTCCGCCAGCTGGAGGAGACCGAGCTTCTCATCGAGGACGCGCGCGACGCGGTCGTGCTGCTTCGGCAGACCGAGGACCTTGGCGGCGGCGACGCCCACGTCAGCCTCCTGCGGGTGCCGTGGCGCGATCCCGCGCAGACGGAGACGCTCGACGAGATCGACCTGACCGGTCTCAGGGGCGGCGATACGTGGAATCCCTGGCCGTACGCGAAGACGAATGGCCGCGACGTCGTATGGCTTCACGCCGGAGGTCTCTTCGATCCGCACGAGATCATCCTTCTGGGCCCGAACGGTCCTCGTCAGACGGTCCTGACCACGGACAAGCCGGCGTACTTCGATCTCGATGACTCGGGACGCGTCGCGGTGGCGACGTTCAGCGCTGATCGCGCGAAGCAGGAGCTGCAGCTGTATGACGGCCGACCGCGTCAGCTCAGCTCGCGAGGCGCCGACGCGGGCGGCTATGTGGTGAGCTTCGCGGACACCGTGGGCTGGGTGCGGGGATTCGGGACCGTGCGTCCGCCGACAGAAATAGAGCTCCTCCCGGTAAGCGGCGGGCGGTCGCGCACGGCGCAAGCCGAAACGGGCTGCGTCGTGATCGGCGCGACGGCAAGAGACGTCGCCACGGTGTGTCCCAGAGGTGTGCGGCTCATCGATGTCGCACACGGCGCCGTGCGCGACGGTCCCGCTGCGCGCATCGTGCTGGCCTTCCGTCGCGGACTGCTCTGGCGGACCTCAGCCGACCTCACAACGAGCCCGGAGGTCTGGCGGGTGACGCCGCTCTGAGCACGCCGCGGCCTCTCGTGGAGCGATGCGGCGGCGTGCTCGCCGCGAACGGCCCCGCGCCTGCCTTGCTCTTCGGTGCGGCGATGATCGTGGTCACCGTGCCGCTCTGGGCCGTGGGCATGCGCACGACGGAGCGCCTCGCGGTGACCGCGTGAAGAAGCGGAAGACGCAGCCCTGGATGACCGCGGCGGACTACGGCCGCACGCTTGGTGGACTCAGCGTCAATCTCATTGTTCGCGACGTCGCGCGTAGCCTGCCTTTTTACACAGGGGTGCTGGGTCTCTCGGCACTCTACTCGGACGGCGATTTCGCGGCGCTCGAGGGTCATGGAGTCCGTCTCCAGCTGCACGCCGACCACACCTACGAGCGCATGCCCTGGGCGGAGCGACTCCAGGGGCTCGGGAAGCGCGGGTTCGGCGCGGAGATACGCATCCTCGGCATCGAACCGGACGCCGCCGAGCGTCGGGCACGCGAGGCCGGCTACACGGTCCTCGTCGCGACGCGCGACTGGCCGCACGGCTGGCGCGACTGCGTGCTCGAGGATCCCGACGGCTATACGTTCGCAGTCGGGACGCCGCTGCCCGCGTAGCATCGCCGCTTCCGCTCTTCGAGATGAACTTGCCTGCAACAAGAGATGGGGCAGCGAAGGCGCCCCACCTCTTTCTCTACCATCGGCGCGGTGGAAGGGCCTCTCGCCCTGGATCAGCCCGAACTCATGCTCCGCTTCCGCGAGATGCTTGATGAGGCGGGCTTCAAGGCCGAACGCATCGGTGAGGCCCTCGGCGCTCACAGCGAGGTTCTCTCACGCTCCTGGGATATTCCGGTGCAGCTTCGTCGCCTCGAGGGCCGGGGTGGCTTGGCAGCGCTGATCCGTCTCTTCGTGCTGAACCTCGACGTTCCCGAGGACGACGTTGCGACGGCGATCGCGCCGCTGGGTGTGACGGACCTGACTCGGCTTGGGATCGCGAGCGCCGACGGTGGCGTGGTGCGTCCGTCTGTGCGGATCGTGCCGCACGATGAGCTGCTCATCACGTCGGACGTCCGTCTCCGCGCGGGTGAGAAGGCGCCGCCCGACCACGTTCCCGGTGTGCACCGCCCCTCCGTGACGCTTGCGTATCTGACGGTGCGGCCCGACGCTCGGAGCCTCCTCGATCTCGGCACCGGCTGCGGCGTCGTCGCGCTGGTCGCGGCACCCCATGCCGACCGCGTCCTGGGGACAGACATCAGTCCCCGGGCTCTGCGCTTCGCCGCATTCAATGCACAGCTGAACGGCGTTCGGAATCTGGAGCTGCGTCTCGGGAGCTGGTTCGACCCGGTTCGGGACGAGCGGTTCGACGTGATCGTGTGCAATCCGCCCTACGTGATCTCGCCCGCGACCGAGTACATCTACCGCGACAGCGGACTCCCAGGCGACAGCGTGTCCGAACAGGTCGTCCGCTCGATCCCAGCCCACCTCGAAGAGGGCGGATTCGCGACCGTGGCGATCAGCTGGATCGCGGATCCTGACGGAGACCCCGCGGCCCGGGTGCGCCGATGGGTCGAAGGGAGCGGCTGCGACGCCTGGCTACTTCACTACCGCACCGACGAGCCGCTCGAGACGGCCGCGGGCTGGAATCAGACCGAAGCCGGCGACCCGATTCGATATGCGGAACTGATCGACGGCTGGATGAGCTATTACGGCAAGCTCGGTATCCGAGGGATAGCCTACGGCTCGGTCGTGCTTCGCCGCCGAGCGGCGGGGCCGAACTGGTTCCGGATCGAGGTTCTGCCACCGGGCGGCGTGAGGCCCGCGAGCGACCACGTTCAGCGCATGTTCGCCGCGCACGATTTCCTCGCCCGGATCGGGGAAGCCGGACTGCTCGAGGCGATCCTCGTTCCCGCGGCGTCCATGAGGCTCGAGCAGCAGGTCCGATTCGAGGCCGCCCGGCCTCGCGTGCACGAGATGGCGGTGACCTTGGACGACGGCCTTCCCTTCCGGGCCGGCATCGAGCCGCGCGCGGTCCTTCTCTTGTCGAAGCTTGACGGAAGGCGTCCGCTCCGTCTGGCGCTCGTCGATGCAGCGCTCGCGGAGGGTGCGGCAGGCGACGACACCGAACGCTTCGTCCAGGCCGGTCTGCCCGTCGCGCGACGCATGTTCGAACTTGGACTACTCACGCTCGCCGATGGAGTGCAGCCCTCCTGATCGCATGTTGCGACCGCTGGCCGTTGCGCTGGCGGTTGGCCTGACCGCACACTCGCCTGCCCGAAGGGAGGGAGGCATGAGAGACGGCGTTCCTCACTTGCCCAGACGCAGCGTCATCACGCGCGGTCTCGCCGGCATCGCCGCCGGCTTCGCGATCTTCGCTGGCCGTACGGACTCGCGTCCCGCGGTGGGCGTATCCACGCGTGCGACCCCGCGCACGACCGAGCTCTACGGGCGCGGCTGGTACGCGCACTCGGCGGACCTCAAGTTCGGCGAGCTCCCACAGGCCGGCGACCGCTACGCGGTCTACGGCGATCTGCTAAACGGACTCGAGGGCGACAAGGTCGGCGACTTCTCGTCGGCGGTCTTCACGCTCGCGGGGCACGGCAATACGGTCGAGGTCCACACGCTCAACCTCGTCGCCGGCTCGATCGTCGGCATTGGCTCTGGCGTCGGAGCGGAGCGGACCTACGCGATCGTGGGCGGCACCGGGAAGTACACCGGCGCACGAGGCAGCTACACGGCCCAGCAGGATATCTACGGCTTCGGTGGAAACGGCACGGCGAAGTTCGCACTGACGCTGTTCACGGAGGATTAATTAAGGGATGGCATACGACTCATTTCTCAAGATCGAAGGCATCAAGGGCGAGAGCCTCGACTCCAAGCACAAGGACGAGATCGAAGTGCTCTCGTTCAGCTGGGGCGCCACCCAGCCCGGCGCGTTCGGCGGCGGCGGAGGGACGGGAAAGGTCTCGGCGCAGGATTTCAGCTTCGTGGTCAAGATCGACAAGTCCTCGCCGCTCCTGTTCAAGTACCTCGCGACAGGCGCGCACCTCAAGGAGGCCGTGCTCACCTTGCGCAAGGCGGGCAAGGACCAGGTCGACTTCCTCAAGTACAAGTTCACGGACATTCTCATCTCTTCGTTCAGTCCGTCGACGCGAGCCCAGTCGACGGGCCCCCAGCCGCACCTCGGAGGGGGCGTTCCCGGCGCGATCGCTGGCGTCATTCAGGCGACCACCGGATCGGGCGGTGATGAGGTCGCGATGGCGGGTTCCGGCCTACGCGCCCGGGAGGTCGAGTACTCGGTGCTGGGCGCAAACGGGGAGTGGATCTCGTTCAACTTCGACTTCGCTGAGAATCGGCTCACCTAGCCCGAGCGATCACGCGCGTTCGAGAGGGAGGCGCGCCGCGCCTCCCTCTTTCGTTGTCTGCGAGACTTGTCTTCCGGAGTGCTGCTCGAGGAAGGCCGCGTCGTCGCATCGACCGAGATCGGTCAGCTCGGGACGGTGCTCCGGATCGCCGCCCCGGAGATCGCCGCGCAGGCCCGCGCGGGGCAGTTCGTCCACGTGCGGCCCGGTCTTTCGTTCGAGCCGCTCCTCCGCCGCCCCTATTCGTTCAACCGCATCGACCGCAGGGCGGGCGAGATCGAGCTCCTCGTGAAGCCGCTCGGCCCGGGCGGGGAATGGATCGCCGCGCGACGCGAGGGCGACGCGCTGGATTTGCTCGGTCCGCTCGGGTCTGCGTTCGTCGTGCACCGCTCGACGCGGAACCTCCTGCTCGTCGCCGGCGGCACCGGGATCGCGCCGATGCGCGTGCTGGCCGAGCAAGAATCGGCCCGACGAAACGCCACGCTGCTCATGGGCGGCCGATCCGTCGCGCACCTCTGGCCGAGCGACCTGCTTCCAGCGACCGTCGAGTACGTCACCACCACGGAGGACGGATCGTTCGGGATCACCGGACGGGTCACCGACGCGATCGGCCCGCTGCTCGAGTGGGCCGATCAGCTGTGCGCGTGCGGTCCGTGGCCGATGCTCGCCGCGCTCGGGCGCCTGCGGGACGAGGCGGACCGCGCGTCGTCGGCGTATCCGGGGCGGCGTCCGCTCCTCGACGCGCAGATCGCGGTCGAGCAGCACATGGGATGCGCGATGGGCGTGTGCCGCGCGTGCGTCGTCGTGACCGCGCAGGGGAACGCGCGCGTTTGCCGCGAGGGCCCGGTCTTCGCGCTCGGCGACATCGCCTTCGAGCAGGGTGAGCCCGCGACGGTGGGGATCCTCGCCTGATGCCCTGGCGCCGTTTCCGAAAGAAAGTCGAGCGCTCCATCGACGTCAGCAAATCCATAGAGGAGTCACTGGACGATGCAGCTGACGGCGAGTCCGAGGAGGATGCGGCGGAGCTCGCGGAACTCGACGACGCGAGCCTGCTCGAAGCGGCGACGGGGGAACCGGAGGAGGACCGCGCGCCGAGCGAACTCGGAACGAGACTCCGCGATGCCCTGGCAACCGAGGAGCAGCGTGGGGGTCTTCCGAGCGAGCGGCCCCTGGCGCGCGGAACATCGCGATCCCACGAGGGGCCGAGCGAGGAAGACCCCCGCGCTGCGAAGCGTGTGCGCTATCCCGAGAGCGGCGTCGATCTCTCGGTCGAGGCGGCGCGCGGTCTGCGCCTGAAGAATCCGGTCATGACGGCATCGGGCACGTTTGGCCAGGGCGTGGAATACGCCGAGCTCATCGACGTCTCGAGGCTCGGCGCGATCGTGAACAAGGGAACGACCCCGAACCCGCGACCGGGCAATCCGCAGTACCGCATCGCGGAGACGCCGTCGGGCATCCTCAACTCGATCGGCCTGGAGAACCCCGGCGCGGTCGAGGTCGCGCGCCGGTACGGCCGAGCGTGGGCCGAGCTCGGCGTTCCGGTGATCGTGAACGTCGCCGGATACAGCGTCGAGGACTACGTGTACGTGGTGCACGAGATGACGGGGACGCCCGGTGTCGTCGCGTACGAGCTCAACGTGTCGTGCCCGAACGTGAGGGGCGGAATGCTCTTCGGTTGCGACCCGGACCTGGCTGCCGACGTGACGCGAGCGGTGAAAGCCGAAACGGACCTCCCGGTGATCGTAAAGCTCACCCCGAACGCGCCCGACGTGGTCGCCGTCGCGCGCGCCTGCGAGGAAGCGGGCGCCGACGGGCTCACCGCGATCAACACCGTGCTCGGGATGCGCATCGACACCGAGCGTCGGCGCCCGATGCTCGGCACTGGGAGCGGTGGCCTTTCGGGGCCGGCGATCCGCCCGATCGCCGTCCACATCACCTATCAGGTCGCGCAGGCCGTTTCGATCCCGGTCATAGGCGCGGGGGGCGTGACGAGCGCGCAGGATGCGCTCGAGTTCCTGATGGCCGGCGCGTCGTCGGTGCAGGTCGGGACCGCGACGTTCGCCGATCCGCTGGCGCCCCTACGGGTGATCGAGGGGCTCGCGGCCTACGTGCGCGAGCACGCCCTCGGATCGATCCGCGAGGTCATCGGGACCGCACTTCCGCGCACCCCGGAGTGAGGCCTTAGCCGAGTGGCAGCGCCGCGTCCACCTGCGCGGCGACCGCGAGCGCGCGGGCGCGGATCGTGTGCAGCGCGGTGACCACCTCGCTCTCGATCTGACCGGCATCGGCGAGCGCGCCGGTCAGGCGGTCGCTCGCGGCGTCGACCAGCCGCTGCACGTGGTCGAGCGCCTGCGCAGTAGCGGATCCGTCCACTGAGGCTCGTTCGCCGGTCAAGGACTCCGCGAAGGACGCCGCCCCGGCGGCCATCGCTCCGCGAAGATATTCGTTGCGGCTCATGTCGGACATCGCTCGACCTCCCCGTCGTCGCGCGTGCCGGTGAGGATATGGCGGCGAGGTCGCCTCGCACGGCGCAGCGCAACCCGGTGAGCGTGATCGATCCGCTCGAGATACTGACCCGGCCTGCTCCGCCCGAGAGGCCGCGTCAGGCATCACGTCCAAAACCGCGGTGATGGCAGTGGATCGATGCCGCGCAGCCACGCATCGCCGAACTCGTCCGGGTGGCGGATGCGGGTAGTCTTCGATCGCTCCTGACTGGCTAGGTCCGGCGGACTCCGGTCGTCTTCCTCGTGGTCCTCGCGGTGGTCCCGTTCGTCGGCCGGGCGGCGAATTGGGGCGTCGGCCGGTCGCCGTTCACGGGCGCTGCGGCGTGTACGTCCGCGGGTGCGCCGTTGGGCGTCGTCCAGCGCACGAGCGATTCGAGCGGCAGGCCCCCGGTCGCGGACCAGCGGTGCGCGTCGTCCGAGCCCGCCCCGTCGCAGTACGCCCACGCTCCGTCGTGGATCGTGAGCCCGCCGTTTCCGTGGCGAGACCGGAGAGCGCGGTGCTCAGGCGACTGGCATTCCCAATGGACGATGCTTCGAGTCGACAGGTACCTCGCCTCCCCAACGCGTTCTCAAGCATGCGCGCCGATCACCGCCCCCGCGGTGTCTTGCAGATTTATCACCCTACGCGACATGTGTCATTTCCTGTGGTCATACAGCGCAGCGCGCTTTAGCGGGGGTGCAACCTCACTTCGCGGCTTCGCCGCCGCGATCCGCCGCGGCCTGCGACTTGAACCGGTAGCCCTTGCCGGCCATTGTCTCGATGAACTGCGGCGTGCGCCAGTCGTCGCCGAGCTTCACTCGCAGCTCGCGGATGTGGCGGTCGACGACGTTGCTCTCGATCTCGAACTCGCCGCCCCAGATGCTCGTCAGGAGCTCCTCGCGGCTCAGCACCTCTCCCGCGTTTGCGGCGAGCAGGTAGAGCAGGGTCTGTTGGATCGGTGTCAGCGAAAGTTCCCTACCGCCGACACGGACCCGCTGCTCGATGAGGTCGACCTCGAGCCCGTCCAGCCTGATTTTGGGCACGAGCGGGACGTCGATGCGGTGGACGCGTCGCATGAGCGCGTACGGACGTGCGACGATCTCATCGAGCGTGAAAGGCACCTCGATGATGTCGTCGACCCCGCGCTCGAACGCACTCATCTTGAGGGCGGTATCGCGCTTTCTCGTGAACGCGAGGATCGGCGTCGGCACCACCGCCTGTTCGCGGTGGAAGACGTCGATGAAATTTGGGTAGATGTCGAGGTCGATAAAGGCGAGCTGCGGCTCCCACTCGCGGATCAGCTGGCGGCACTCATCCGCATCGATGGTCCTCCTGGACTCGTAGCGCCCGTGCTGAAGCGTCAGCGCGACGAGATTGCTGATGGACTCGCTCATGACGATCAGGACCCGGGGTCCCGAACGTCCTTCACTCTCCTGGCGCTCCCTTTTGGCTGCCGGCACGCATCAGGTGTACGCGCCAATTGCGATGAGTCATGAAGCAGACTCATGAAGACGATCACTTCGTCCCAGGAAGCGGTAGCCCTTTCTGGGGACCGTACCGATGAAGCGGGGCCGGCGCCCGTTTTCCCTGAGCTTTTTGCGGAGATTGCGAATGTGACGATCCACGACGTTGCTCTCGGCGACGTAGTCGGCGCCCCAGAGCGCATCGAGAATCTCGTCCCGAGCCAGGGTCTGCCCGGGGTTCGATGCAAGCAAATACAAGAGCGAAAGCTCGAGTGAGGTCAGCCGAACCTCTGAGGCTCCCGCCTTGACGCGTTGCTCGAGGAGGTCGATCTCGAGGCCCGCCACCTTGATCGCCGGTGCGAACGGCACCGCATCTCCGTACGTGCGCCGCGTGAGAGCGAGCACGCGCGCGAGCAGCTCCTCGGGAGCGAAGGGCACCGTGACGATGTCGTCGGCGCCATGATCGAATGCGGCGAGCTTGGTTTTGAGATCGCCTCGGATGGTCAGCGCGATCGTCGGGATCCGGCGATTCGCGATGCGCTGGCCGATGAAGTCGAGCGATTCGGCGCGTTCCTGGTCGATGTCCACCAAGAGGAGGTGCGGGCGCCACTCACGAAGCTCGTTGAGCCCCGCCTCCGCCGTTGCCACCGTGCGCGTCACGTAAATCCCATGGTTGAGAGTGAGGGCAATAAGGTTCGCGAGCGGTTGATCGGTTATGACCAGGACGCGCGCAGGACCAGTGAGCTTTTTCCGTTTGGCTACCGTCCGAGTCTACCCTTGAGATGAAACCCCGTAATCCGACCTCCGCCTCACCGCCGCAGGACTAGGCCGATCTTCCCGAACGTGCCACGCGCTTGGGCGAACACCTTCACACCGCCTGCGCCGTCGCGCACGTGGTCGGGCGTGTGGTTCTCCGCGACGAACTCCGCTTCCGCGAGCTGTGGATGCGCGGCGAGCAAGCGCGTCCCCATCTCGTGCACGAGATGCTGGATCGACCGGCTGTTGAACTCGTGGAACGTGCGCTCGATCTCGTCGCGCACCGCGCGCGGTCCGAAAAAACCGACGCCCTCCGCGATCCCGTCGCGCAGATCCGCGTAGCGCCAGTACGCGTCGAGATGGATGGTCAGCGGGCGATCGATGAGCTCGGGGAGGGTCGTGTAATCGTCACGGGCGAACGCGGCGAACGAGCTCCCGGTGGTCTTCACGAGGACCATGCCTTCCCAGCCGCTCTGAGCGCCGGTGACCCGAGGCTCGCCGGCGTCGACGTCGAGCGAGACCCGCGCGACCGCGCCGTCGCCTCTCGTCGAGCGGAAAAGGACCTCGCTCGGCCCATGCTCACCGGAAGCGGCGTCGAGCGGCACCTCGCGCGCAGAGACACGGAGCGCCTCCATCACCGGGTAGGTCGCAAGAAACCTGCGGCCGACGAACGCGCAGAGTCCCAGGAGCGTGTTTCCGGCGTACTCGGCGGCCATCGCGTATACGAAGTTCTTCATCGTGTCGGTCGCGACGACGGCCCGGTTATCGCCTTCGGTGTACGCCGAGATGAACCGCTCGCCGAAGACGTCGATGTCGACGGACGCGGCAAGTGGCGGAGCCTCACGTCCGGCGAGGCGATAGAAGACGACGCGCGCCTTGCCGTAGCTGATCTCGGTCGACGTCACCGTGGCACTCCCAGCAAGCGGTCGTGGGCGATGGCGAGGAACTCCTCGATACCCGTCGCAAGCTCGTGCGCTTTCGCGCGCCTGAGTCGCTCCTCGAAGACCCGGACGATCTCGACCTTCGAACGCCCATGCACGAAGACCACGAAGCGGAAGCCGAATTTGCGCTCGTACTCGTCGTTCAAGCGACGAAGGTGTTGATGCGTCGCGTCGCTGGCGGCGCGTCCTTGCTCGCGGCGAGATGCCGCGGAGAGGGATCTCACATCCGCTCCGATCCGGGGATGCGCGTTCAGCACCGCGATCCGCTCGGCCTCGCTCATCCGCGCGAGCGCGGCACGCGCGGATGCGATGATCGCGTCGGCGTCCTCACCACGGACGCGCTCGGCGAGGCCGGGCGCGCGCTCGAAAATGGCGTCGAGATCCGCCCGCGCGATGCGCATCACGAGCCGCGGTAGCTCGTGACGCCGAACGGGGTGACGAGCAGCGGGACGTGGTATGTGGGTTCGCTTCCGATCTCGATCTCGAGCGCCACACGGCGGAAGAAGCCGCCGGCCAGCTCGAAGACGAGCTCGTAGCGGCCGGGCGCGAGCGACGACGCGAGCTCGCTGATGCGGCCGTCCGCGTCGGTCGTGCCGCGTGCGACCACGTTCCCCCCACGTTCGAGGGCGACGGCGACGCCTGCGGCCGGACGGCCGGTCGCCGTGTCCAGCACGTGGGTGGAAAGGGCCGCCATGAGCGGCCGGTATCGTACGCCCGCGATGCGGATGCTCCGGATCACCGCGGGCCCGTTCACCTTCCGGGCGCGTCTCGAGGAGCAGGCGGCGCCGAAGACGACCGCCGCGATACGCAAGCTCCTTCCCCTGCGAAGCAAGCTGCTACACGTGCGCTGGAGCGGCGAGGCGACCTGGGTCCCGATGGGCTCCAAGCGCCTCGGTGTCGAGTACGAGAATCACACGAGTCATCCGGCACCGGGCGAGATCCTCGTCTATCCGGGCGGGATTTCGGAGATGGAGATCCTTTTTCCGTACGGTTCGACCCTCTTCGCGAGCAAGGTGGGTCAGCTCGCCGGGAATCACTTCGCGACCGTCGTTGAAGGCAACGAGCGACTCGCGGAGGTCGGACGGCTCACCCTCTGGGAGGGCGCGCAGGACTTCGGCATCGACGAGGAGTGAGCCCTCGTGCGGATCTTGCGATCCGCGGTGCCGTCGTCGTGTCGGAGGGGGCCTACGCGCGGGATGTGCTGATCCGCGGCGGTCGGATCAGCGCGCTCGTGGAACCGGGCGCCTCGACGGCGGCGGACGAGATCGACGCCCGCGGGTTGCTGGCGCTTCCGGGGATGGTCGACGCGCACGTGCACTTCAACGAGCCAGGCCGGACGGAGTGGGAAGGCTGGGCGACCGGGAGCCGCGCCGCTGCGGCCGGCGGCATCACGACCGTGCTGGACATGCCCCTCAACTCCGTGCCGCCGCTTCTGGACGGCACCGCGTTCGACGCCAAGCGTGCCGCGGCCGAGCGCGCCTCGATCGTCGACTTCGGTCTCTGGGGTGGGCTGGTCGACGCGGATCCGATGAGCCTCCACGAGCTGAAGGGTCGCGGCGCGATCGGCTGCAAGGCCTTCCTCTGCGACAGCGGCGTTCCTGAGTTTCCGCCGCTGGCGGACGACGAGCTGGTGCCGGCTCTCCGGGCCGCAGCGGAGGCCGGTCTGCTCGTCGCCTTGCATGCAGAAGACGAGACGCTCGTGCGCGAGGCGACCGGGCGCGTTCGGGGTGACGGCCGGCGTGACGCGGCTGCGTGGGCGGCGTCGCGGCCGCCGCTCGTCGAGGTGCGTGCGGTCGCGCGAGCCTGCGCGGCCGCTCGCGAGGCCGGCGCGCGCATCCACATCGTTCATCTCTCGGCGGTCGAGGCTCTTGGCGCGATCGGCGCGGCGCGTGACTCCGGGACGGACGTGACCGTCGAAACCTGTCCGCACTATCTCGAGTTCGACGACAGCGACATGGAGCACCTGGGCCCTGCGCTCAAGTGCGCACCGCCCATTCGGGATATGCGTAACCGCGATGGGCTCTGGCAGGCGCTCGTCGACGGCAAGATCGACCTGGTCGCATCGGATCACTCGCCGTGTACGCCGGATCTCAAGGCGCGCGGGACACGGGACATCTTCGCGGCGTGGGGCGGTGTCGCCGGCGTGCAGTCCTTGCTGCCGGTGACCTTCACCGAAGCCGCGCGGCGGGCGGGCGACGCGCTCGATGTCCGCAAGGTCGCGGGCTTCATCGCCTGGCGTCTCGCGGCAAAGCCGGCGAGGCGCTTCGGGCTCTGGCCACGGAAGGGAACCATCGCGGCCGGGTCGGACGCCGACGTCGTGCTCTTCGATCCGGATCGCGAATGGACGCTCGACCGCGACCGCTCGTATACGCGCGGGGTGGACCCGTACATCGGGCGTTCGTTCCGCGGTCGGATCGTTTCGACGCTCGTACGCGGCCGCGTCGTCTACCGTGACGGGGAGATCGTCACGAACCCACCGCATGGACGATTCATCACGAGGGAGGAAGGAACCGCCGCATGAGCGCGACCACGACGGGAGAGCTGGTCGCGATCGACGAGCGCCGGCTCCTGCGCCGGCTGGACGATCTCGCCCAGCGCGGAGCGCTCGCGCAGGGCGGGATCTATCGCGCCCTGTACACGCCGGCGTGGAGCTCGGCGATGGAACTCGTCGCCAGCTGGCTCAAAGAAGCGGGTCTCTTCGTGCGACGCGACGCGGTCGGGAACGTTTGGGGGCGCATCGAGGGCTCGCGCGGAGGCCGCGCGATCGTGACCGGATCGCACATCGACACGGTCCGCGGCGGCGGCGCGCTCGACGGCGCGCTCGGCATCGTCGCGGGGATCGAAGCGGTCACGAGTCTCTGGCACCGCTTCGGCCGGTCGACGCGGATCCTCGAGTGTGTCGCCATCTGCGAGGAAGAGGGCAGCCGTTTCAACACCAACTTCTGGGGCGCGCGCGCCATCGCCGATCGCCTCGAGCCGGACGAAGCCGAACGCATCCGCGACGCCGACGGCATCACGCTCGCCGACGCGATGCGTTCGGTCGGCCTCGACCCCGCCACTGCGGCGGGTGCCGTGCGTCGCGACATCGACGTCTTCGTCGAGCTGCACGTAGAGCAAGGCCCGATTCTCGAGGATCACGGGCCGCGGCTCGGCGTCGTCACGACCATCGCCGGCACCGCGCACCTCGAGGTGACGGTGCGCGGACAGCCCGATCACGCCGGCGCGATGGCCATGACTCGCCGCCGTGATGCTTTGCTGGGCGCCTCAGCGATGACGCTTGCCATCGCCGATACCGCGGTCCGCATGGGGCACCCGGCGGTGGCGACGGTGGGCACCATCGCCGTGGAGCCGGCGCAGGTCAACGTGGTTCCTGGCGTCGCTCGTTTCACAGTTGATGCACGACACCCGGAGCCCGCGCGTCGGACAGAGCTTCTCACCCATATCGGTGATGCGTGCAAGGCGATCGCGCGGGAGCGTGGATTGGATGTGGAGATCCGCACGCTTCGGGACCGTTCCCCGGTGACGCTCTCGCCGCGTATCGCGGACGTTCTCCGCCGGGCCTGCCTCGCGGCCGGCATGGAGCCGCGCGACATGACGAGCGGCGCGGGGCACGACGCGCAGGTGCTCACGGCCGCGGCGAACGCCGGGATGCTCTTCGTTCCGAGCATCGGCGGGCGATCCCACTGCCCCGACGAGGCGACCGCGGCCGAGGACGTCGTGCTGGGGACGCGCACGCTCGCGACCGCGTTGCGCGAGCTCGCGTATCAGACATGAGCCTCCTCCTACGCGGCGGGACGTTGCTGCCACTCAAGGACAGCCCGCGTCCGATGTGGGGCGACCTCCTGGTCAGTGGCACGCGCATTGGCGGTCTCGGCCAGGTGATACCGCCGCCTGACACGGAGGTCGTCGACATCTCGGGCTGCGTGGTCATGCCGGGGCTCGTCCAGACGCACATCCATCTCGTCCAAACGCTCTTCCGCGGCCTTGCCGAAGATATGGCGCTCCTCCAGTGGCTCCGCGCCCGCGTGTGGCCGCTCGAGGCCGCGCACGATGAGGCGTCGGTGCGCGCCAGCGTTCGGCTCGGCTTGCTCGATCTCCTGATGACCGGGACAACGACGATCCTCGACATGGGAACGACGAAGTTCGGCGACATCGTGGCGGAGGAGCTGGTGCGGAGTGGCATCCGCGCCCGCTTCGGGCAGGCGATGATGGATTCGGGCGAGGGTGTGCCCCCGGCCTTGGTCGAGACGACCCGTGCATCGCTCGATGCCGCGGGCGCCCTCACCAAGCGTTGGCACAAAGCGTCGAGCGGCAGGATCGGGTACGTGTACATGCCGCGCTTCGCGTTGTCGTGCACGCGCGAGCTCCTCGAGGCGGTCACCCAGCTCGCGAAGCTGAGCGACCTTCTGGTCCACACCCATTCGAACGAGAGCGTCGACGAGCGCAACGCGGTGGTCATGGCAACCGGTCGGACGCCGATGCAATACCTGCTCGACACCGGGATCGCTTGCGAGCGCGCGATCATCGCGCACGGCGTGCACCTCGACGATCAGGAGATCGAGATCCTCCGCACGACGAAGACGTCGGTCGCCCACTGTCCCTCATCGAACCTCAAGCTCGGCTCCGGAATCGCCCAGGTGGCGAAGCTCCGGGCCGCTCGCATCACGGTCGGGATCGGCGCCGACGGCGCCGCGTGCAACAACCAGCTCGATGGCTTCGAGGAAATGCGGCTCGCGACCTTGCTCGCGCGCGTGGTCAGCGGGCTGGGCACGCTCACGGCGGCGGATTCGATGGCGCTCGCGACGCGTGAGGGTGCGAAGATGCTGAAGATCGATCAGGAAGTCGGCACGCTCGAGCAAGGCAAGCGCGCCGATCTCGTGGTCCTCGATGTCGATCGTCTCGATGGCCCCGGAGGCGATCCCGCCGCGCGCATCCTGTTCGGTGGCGGCTCGCGTGCGGTGCGGCACGTGCTCGTGGATGGCGAGTTCCTAGTTCGCGACGGCACGCCGACGAAGATGGATCCGAACGAGGTGCGCGCGAAGGCCGCCGAGCAGCTGCAGCCGCTGCTGAAGCGCGCGGGTCTCGCTTAGGCGAAGAGCTCTTCGATCGACGAGAACGGATCGACATGTCGCAGCTTCGGCACGGCGCCGAACGCGCGATCAGCAGAGACGAGGGCCTCTGCTCCGCGGCCGAGCGCTACGGCCGCGAGCACACCGTCGAATGCACCGAGCGCGCGCACCTGCTCAAACAGAGCCAGCCCAGCCTCGAGCTCGGCCCGGTCGACCACCGCAAGCGGCATCAGAAGCTCAGCGTATGCGCGAGCCAACTGAGCGGCCTGCGCTCGGTCCCTGCGCCGCGCGTACACGTGGGCGAACTCCTGAATGACTTCGGCCGTCGTCGTCGCTTCCAGTCTTCCGTCGCGCACCGCTTCGAGGATTCGGAGGTTGGGCTCGGCGAGCTTCGTATCGGCACCGACCGCGTACGCAAGGACCGTCGTGTCGAGGACGATCACGCGCGACCCGAACGGAGCTCCTCGAGCTCCCGACGGAGCTCTCGGGGCGAGGGCAGTTCGATCCGCGGCGCCTGAAAGATCGTCCGAAAGGCCGTGGAGCGACGCGCCGATCCGGCCGGATAGGCGAGGTCGATCGCCTCACGGACGAGTGCCCCTACAGACTTGTTCGTCTGACGCGCGCGCGTAGCGAGGCGCCGATAGCGATGGTCATCAAGAAGTATTTGAAGCCGTCTGCCAAACATACACATACATTAGCATGTGCAGGCCCGCTCTCTCTTGAGTCGGGTCAGGAGCGAACGGGTGCCGGCGTCTTCACGGACCGCGCGTCGAATGCCGGGACGGGCCGAGTGAAACCCTTGAGGGTGAGCTCGCCTACGGAGGTCGTCTCGGCTTCCTGGTCGACGGCGGCCTGGACGCGCTGGCTCAGGAGGATCTGTCCGGCCTTGGCCTCCGCCGACAACCTCTGGGCGAGGATGACCACGTTGCCGATCGCGCCGTAGTCGTACCGCCCCTCGAAGCCGATGCGTCCGAGCGTGGCATAGCCAGTCGCGACGCCGACGCCGAACCCGAGCACGTAACCCTTCTTGTTCCAGGCATTGGCCAGCTCGTCGAACCGCTCGCGCATGGAGCAGGCCATCCGGACCGCCTGCAGCTCGTGCTGCGGGACCGGCAGCGGATCGTTGAACCACACCATCATCCCGTCGCCGGCGAAGTGCTCGAGGGTGCCCTGGTGCGCGACGATGAGCTCGCCCATCGCCTTCTGGTACTCGCGGAGAACTCCGAGGACCTCCTCGGGCTCGGCCGTCTCCGCAAAGGCCGTGAAGCCGCGCAGATCCAGGAAGACGACGGTGATCTGGCGCCGATGGCCTTCCAGCATCTTCGCTCCTTCGTCGCTGGTGATGAGGGCGGCGATCTGCGGTGAGAGGAACCGGGAAAGCTGCTGTCGTTGACGCTCGACCGTATCGAAGAGGTCAGCGTTCGCGATCGCGATCGCGGCCTGGTCGGCGAACGTGCGGACGAGAGCGACCTGATCTTCAGTGAACGGCTGGACCTGGGTGTGTGTGAGCGACAGGACGCCGAGGACCTGATCGTCACGAATGAGCGGCACGGCGAGGAGCGTTCGGTAGGCGCCGATCCGTGCGATCTCGGCGGCGGGTCCGCTCGCCCCGCGGTAGTACTCGCTGATGTCGGGCACCTGGACCGGCCGCTTCTCGAGGTGCGCCCGGCCGACGATCGTGTCCGGCCCGATCGGGATCTCACGGTCGGCGACGATGCGCATGAAGTCGTCACGTACTTCCTGGGCCACCCAGAGGCGGTAGCCGGTGCCCGTCGTGCGCCAGATGACCACGTTCTCGGCGCCGCAGAGCCTGGCGGCGTGCTGCGCGACCGAATGAAGGACGGGCTCGATGTCGAATGCCGACGAGCCGATCGTGCGCAGAACGTCCCCGATCGCGGTCTGGCGGTCGAGCGCGTCGTTCAGATCGTCGTAGTACCGCTTGATGCGCAGCAGCGAGCGCACGCGAGCAAGGAGCTCCGTCTTGTCGAAAGGCTTGGCGACGAAGTCGTCCGCACCGGCGTCAAGAGCTTCGCGCTTTTCTTCGCCACCGCTGGCGGTCAGAGTCACGATCGGCAGGAAGGCCGTCGCCGGGTCGGCTCGCAGCCGGCGGCAGAGCTCGTAGCCAGTCATGCCCGGCATCACGATGTCGGTGAGGATCAAGTCGGGGGTTTGCTCGCGGACCTTGACGATGGCCTCGTCGCCGCTCGATGCCGCGATCACCTCGTAACCGGATGGCGCGAGGACCGCCTCCAGCAGGCGAATGTTCTCCGGCTTGTCATCGACCGCGAGGATGCGGGCAGGCCGGTCGCTCATACGCGTCCCTTCGCGATGAGCTGCATGACTTGGTCGTTGAACGTCTTGACGTCGATGGGCTTCGCGAGGAATCCGTCGAAGCCGGCTTTGTCGAAGCGCTCGCGATCGTCGGCCATCACGGAGGCGGTCAACGCGACCACGGGGATGCGCGAGGCCTTGCCGTCTGCGCGGATCCGGCGCAGCGCCTCGATGCCGTCGATGCCCGGGAGCTGAATGTCCATCAGGACGAGGTCGGGCAGCTCCTTCGTTGCCGTCGCCACAGCCGCTTCGCCGGTCGTGGCTTCGAAGACGGTGTGCCCGTTGTACGCGAGCAGGTCCCGCGCGAGCTTCATGTTCTTTTCGTTGTCTTCGACGAGGAGGATCCGGGTCATGGTTGCGGCAGCGTAAACGTGAACGCGCTGCCCTGGCCGGGCGCGCTCTCGACCTTGATCGTTCCGCCGTGCAACTCCACGAAGCGCTTCGAGAGGGTGAGCCCAAGGCCGGTCCCCTCGCGCGATCGTTCCGGATCGCGGCCGACCTGGCTGAATTCCTCGAAGATCCGCTCCTGATCCTCCGGGGCTATCCCGATGCCGGTGTCGCGAACGGTCACGGTGGCCGCGCCGTTCTCGCGCGCCGCGGTCACGTTCACGCTTCCGCCGTCCGGTGTGAACTTCACGGCGTTCGAAAGCAGGTTGTAGATGACCTGCTTGATTTTGCGCTCGTCGCCAGCGACCTCCTCGAGGCCCTCCCCGAGATCGATGGCGATAGCGATGTCGTGACGGCCGGCGCGCTCGCGCACCATCGTGACGCCGTTCTCCAGTGCCGTCCGCAGTGAGAAGATGCTTCGCTCGAGCTCCATTCGTCCCGCTTCGATCTTCGAAAGATCCAAGATGTCGTTGATGAGCGTGAGCAGATGGCGGCCCGACCCGAGGATGTCGCGCAAGTAGTCCTCTTGCTTGGTGTTGACCTCGCCGAACATCCGCTCGAGGAGGACCTCGGAGAACCCGATGATGGCATTGAGGGGGGTCCGGAGTTCATGGCTCATGTTCGCAAGGAACTCGCTCTTGTGCCGGCTCGCGACCTCGAGCTGGCGGCTCTTGTCCTGAATCTCGTTGAACAGACGCACGTTCTGGATCGCGATCGCCGCCTGATCGGCGAACGTCTCCACGAGCTGGATCTCGCGATCCGAGAAGGGTCGGACCGCGAGTCGCCCGAGGACGATCGCTCCAAGGACCTCGCTTTCGCTGAGCACGGGGACGCCGAGCACGGAGCGCGAGCTGGTCTCTCGGACGACTCTCGATTTCGACAGTAGGTCGGGCTCCGCTTGCATGTCCGGCACGTGGAGCGTGCGCCGTTCCGCAAGGACCCGGTTCATGACCGACCCTTCGACATAGAGCGTGTTGCGCCCGAACGCCCGCTGTCCAAAGATCACATCGGGATCGCCCGATTTCGCATAGCGAGCACCCCAGTCGTAGTTCAAGCCGTCGACTTGCTTCGTCATCCAGGCGACATCCGCGTCCGCCAGGCGCGCGGCGTTCTCGACCACGGCCTCCAGCGCAGGCTCGAGATCGAAGACGGTCCGGCTGAGCGTCTTGAGGACGTTGCCTACCGCCGTCTCGCGTTCGAGGGCAGCGCGCGTTTCGTCGAAGAGTCGAACATTCTCGATCGCAATGGCTGCTTGGTCCGCAAACGTCTGGACGAGCTCAACATCGCGCTCGTTGAACGGCCGGACGTCGTATCGGGCCAGCACAACGCCTCCGATGACGACGCCTTCCCGCAGCATTGGCACTCCGAGAACGGCACGCGATTCGGTCAAGCGGACGACGAGCGACTTCCCGAGGATCGGGTCGGCTTTCGCGTCTGCGATCTGAACGGTCGTTCGGCGCTCGAGGACCGTGCCCATCACGCCACTCTCGGACCCGAACGGTCGCCAGTCGCCGCCGAAATGGCCTGCTGCGCGGTCTCTCGCGAGCGCCTCGCGGACATCTGCCGGGAAGCTGCTGCTATACGCGATCGTCTGGAACCGCTCGCTCTCGACACGCGAGAGCCAACCAATATCGGCACCGGCGAGGCGGACCGCATTCTCAAGCACGACGTCGAGGACGGGCCGGAGATCGAACGCGGAGCGGCTGATCGTCTTGAGCACGTCCGCGATCGCGGTCTGCTGCTCGAGTGCTTCCTTGGTCTCGTTGAAGAGACGCACGTTCTCGATGGCGATGACCGCCTGAGCGGCGAAGGTCTCGAGAAGCTCGATCTGCTTCAGGGAGAACGGCTCGACCTCCATCCGGCGGATGGCGATACCACCGATCGCGACGCCGTGACGAAGCAGAGGCACCGAGAGGGATGTCCGGTAGCCCCAGCGGCGCTGGAGATCGACGCTGATCGGATAGTCGGCGGGATCGAGCTCCGCAGCGGCATCGCGAATGTGAATCGTCCTTCGGTCGACGATGCAGCGGCCAATCAGGGACTCGCGGCTGAGAGGCAGCGCCTCGCCGGCGTCGAGCCCGGGAATCGGTCCGTAGTGCGCCCACTGCATCAGGACTGCACCGTCGACGCGATACACGTGGGCGTCGCTCGCGCCGCAAACCCGGGCGGCGTTTTCGGCGATCGCGTCGAGTACCGGCTGAACGTCTGTCGGTGATCGTGCGATGACCTTCAGGATGTCGCTCGTTGCGGTCTGCTGTGCGAGTGCCTCCTTGGTCTCGTTGAAGAGACGGACGTTCTCGATTGCGATGACCGCTTGATCGGCGAAGGTGCGGAGGAGGTCGACCTGGTCGTCGGCGAACGGCTTGACTTCGCTGCGGAACGCGCCGAGCACCCCGATGACCTCGCCCTCACGGATCAGTGGCACCCCGAGCATCGTCCGGAATCCGCCGACCGCCAGCCCTTCCTTCCAGCCGTATTCGGGATCCGCGAGTACGTCGGGGATCTGCACCGGCCGCGCTTCGAGTGCAACACGGCCCACCAGGAACGCGCGACCCGGCTTCACGGTGACGGTCTTCTCCAATGCGATCAGCTCCGGTAATCCGCCGCTCCATGCGGCGATGCGGAAGCCGTCGTCGCGCGCGAGGAACACGAAGGAGTAGTCGGCCGCGCAGAGCCGCTCGGCGCTGCGGACGACGCTGTCCAGCACCGGTTGCAGATCCGAGGTCGAGCGGCTCATGACTTGTAAGACCTCCGCGGTCGCGGTCTGCCGCTCGAGGCTGCGCTTGGTCTCGGTGAAGAGCCTTACGTTCTCGATCGCGATCGCGGCCTGGTCGGCGAAGGTCTGAGCAAGGCGGATCTCTTGCTCGTTGAACGGACGCGGCTCACGCCGGCTGACCGCGAGCACGCCGATGAGCTTGTCGTCCCGCATCAGCGGGATGCCCAGCAGCGCGCGAAAGCCGAAGGGGCGCACGGCCTCCCAGAATCGATATTCGGTATCCGCTTCGACGTCCGGGATCAGTACCGGCCGGCGCTCGAGGATCGTTCTACCGACAAGGCTGCCGCGGTCGGCGCTGTAGCGCTTTCGATCCAGGACCTCGCGGTACTCGGCGGGAGCCAAGCCGAAGTGGGCGACCTCGTACACGTCCTCGCCCTCGACTCGGATGAGATCGGCTTGGTCTCCGGCGCACAGACGCGTCGCGTTCTCGACGACCGCGTCGAGGACCGGCTGGAGCTCGAACACCGAACGGCTAATCGTCTTGAGGAGGTCGCCGACCGCGGTCTGCTGCTCGAGCGCCTCTTTGGTCTCGCTGAAGAGACGGACGTTCTCGATGGCGATCGCAGCCTGATCGGCGAACGTCTGCACCAGACGGATCTCGTCATGGCCGAATGGGTGAACCTTCATGCGCGCTACGCCGATCACGCCGATAACGTCGTCGTTCTTGAAGATCGGCACCCCTAGCACGGTGTGGACGCCGTGTTCGCGGTTCGGCGGCCATTCGTATTCCGCGTCGATGAAGAGGTCTGGGATATGGACCGGGCGCTTCTCTAGTGCGGTGCGTCCGACGAGCGTGGAGCGCGTGAGTGGTGTGGGATGTGCCCACTCGTAGTCGACGAGCTCTTTCACCCCGCCACTCGTGGCGATGAGGCGGAAGACATCGCCGTCGCGCCGGAAGAGATACGCCCAGTCGCCACGGCACAGCTTATTGGCGTTGTCGACCACGACATCGAAAACGGACTGCAGGTCGAACGCTGAGCGGCTGATCGTCTTGAGGACGTCGGCTGTAGCCGTCTGCTGCTCGAGCGCCTCCTTCGTCTCGTTGAACAGCCGGATGTTCTCCATAGCGATGGCCGCTTGATCCGCGAACGTCTGAACGATCTCGATCTGGCGATCGCTGAACGGCCCAGGTATGTTTCGGCGGAGCAGAAGCACCCCGATAGGCTCGCCATCCCTAAGCAGCGGCACGCCCAGCATCGCCCTGACCGGATCGCCTTCCCGGCGCTCGTAGTCGGCAGCCAGCACATCGGCGATCTGGTGCGGACGGCGGGATTCGAGGACACGGGCGATCACCCAGCGCCGGTCGGGCTTAAAGACTTGACCTTCAGCCGACGTGAACACCGCCGCAAGCTCCGCGGGGTAGCTGTCCGTCGACGCGGCCGTCCGGATCGTCTGACCTTCGATCCGCTGGATCGTCCCGTTGTCCGCGCCGGCGAGCTCTGTCGCACGTTCGACGATGGTCTTCAGGACGACGTCGAGATCGAACGCCGACCGGCTGATCGTCTTGAGGACCTCGGCGGTGGCCGTCTGCTGCTCGAGGGATTCTTTCGTCTCACTGAAGAGCCGGACGTTCTCGATCGCGATCGCGGCCTGCTGCGCGAAAGTCTCGACGAGCGCGATCTCCTTCGGCGCGAAAGCCCGGACCTCATAGCGCCAAAGCCCGAGGACGCCGACGACCTTCCCGCTGGCAAGCAGCGGCACCGCCAGGTTCGTGCGATCCCCGACCTCCTTCTGATGAAAGCTGTACTCGGGGTTGCTCTGAACGTCCTCGACGTGTACGGTGCGGGCCTCGAGGAACGCGCGGCCAATGACGGCTCCCGTGATGGCGGTCGTGAAGCGCGTTATCAGCTGCCAGCCCTCGGGAGGATCCTTCTGACCGAGGTCGACCACGGGAGGCCGACCGTGCTTCGCCACGAGACGGTAGTCGGGCCCCTCCTGGCGGTACATGAAGCCAAAGTCCGCGGCCGACAGCTTCACCGCACTCTGGACCACCGTCTCGAGGAGCGGCTCCAGATCAAAGACGGAGCGGCTCATCGTTCCGAGGACCTCTGCCACGGCGGTCTGCTGCTCGAGCGCCTTCTTCGTCTCGTTGAAAAGCCGCACGTTCTCGATCGCGATGACGGCCTGGTTGGCGAACGCTTCCACAAGCTCGATCTGCCGAGGGGTGAAGCCGGAGGGGTCCCCTTTCCGCAGAACGATCCCGCCGATCGGAGAGCCCTCGCGCATGAGCGGAGCGGCCAGAAGGCCGCGGTGCCCGGTGACCGCGGCACGTTCGCGCGCTTCCGTGAATTCGTCGGCCTCCGCGGCGAGCACGTCGGGGACATGGACGGTCCGGCGCTCCATGACCGCCAACCCCACCACCGAGTTGCGACCGGGGCGGAGCGCTCCGGTCGCGGAAACTCCGAGCGACCCGTAGTGCGCCCTCCCGGGGAGCATCCCGCCTTCGAGCAGGTGGACGACCGCGTCCTCGGCGCCGCAGAAGCGCGCGGCATTCGCCGCGATCGCCTGGAGCACCGGGGTGACGTCGGTTGGCGAACCAGCGATCGATCTCAGGACCTCGGCGAGCGCGGTTTGCCGCTCCAGCGCCTCTTTCGTCTCATTGAAGAGCCGAGTGTTCTCGACGGCGATCGCCGCCTGGCGGGCGAAGGTCTCGAGGACGTTGATCTCCCGTTCGCTGAACGGCCGCACCTCGTTGCGACGAGCGATGATGATGCCGAGGAGCGCCGCACCTTTGACGATCGGCACGCCGAGGATCGTCCGTTCATTCTGGCCCGACAGCGCGGCCATGAACTCCGAGCTCCGATTGGTGTCGTACTCGGGATCCGCGAGGACGTCGACGATCTGCACGGTCGCCTTCTCCAACAGCACCCTTCCGACGACCGTGGTTCGTTCTTTGACGAGCCGACTCTTTCTAGCCGCCTCAGCCGCCAGCAGCTCGAACCCTGCTTCGTCGGCGAATCGGCCCGAGCTCGTGGCGCTCGCGACGTGGCGGTAGACCTCGCCGTCCGCGCGAAAGATGGATGCGTTATCCGCATGGCAGAGTTGGACGGCGTTCTCGATGATCGTCCGGAACACGACGGTAACGTCTTTCGTCGCCTGGCTCATCGCTTCGAGGATCTGGCTGATCGCGATCTGGCGCTCGAGCGCCTCGCGAGTCTCGGAGGAGAGTCGCGCATTGTCGATCGCGATCGCGGCCTGGTCAGCGAATGCGCGAACCAGCGCGATCTCGCGGTCGCTGAACGGGCGCACGTCCGGCCTGATAAGCGACAGCACTCCAATCACGCTCGGGCCGCGAAGGAGAGGAACTCCGAGGACGGCGCGGTAGCCGAACTCGACAGCGTCTTGCCTAAAGTAGTCGGAGTCGGCTTCGACGGAGGCATCGCGGACGTGGAAGACATCCTTGCTCTCAAAGACGTGCTTGACTATGTACGAGCGCTCGATCGGCCACGGCTGTCGTACGCGCTCCCGCCAATCGCGAATCTGGTCCGACGCATCATGTGAGCCGGCCGCGAGGTGGAAGGTGTCGCCGTCGATCAGGAAGAGGCTTCCGTTGCGCCTCGCGTCGCAGAGCTCGCCGGCCCGTTGGACCACTGTATCGAGCACGGCCTGCAGATCGGGCGGGGTCCGGCTCATGACGCCCAGCACCTCGGCGAGCGCGGCCTCGCGCGCCCGCGACTCGGCGAGCTCCCGCTCTAGTTCGCCCGCGGCTCCCAAAACTCCCTGCCTCCCGGGTGCGGCCAATCCTAGTGACCGCCCCGCGAACACGGAAGTGATAATCCGCGCGTGAGCGTCCACATCGGGCGGGATGTCGACGATGTACTGGAGAAGCTTTCGAGCGTTAAGGACACGACGCTCCTGGCGGGCGGTACCGACCTCCTCGTCGAGATCAACTTCGGACGCGCGCGACCGACCCACGTCCTCGCCATCGACCGGCTCGACGAGCTCAAGGATCTCGAACGTAACGGGCACGTCCGGATGGGTGCGCTGGTGACCTACACGCGCATGCTCGAGGACGACCCGGGGTCCGCGGCTCTCCGCGAGGCGGCG
>VBDX01000168.1 GCA_005881885.1 Chloroflexota bacterium | reverse complement strand
CTCTCGGTGAGCGCGTACGAGCCGCTCGCCAGGGCCGCCAAGCTGTCGACCACGGTCATGACCATGAGGTCGTACTGGTCGGTCGAGCGCTTGACGAAGCTGCGGGCCTCGTCGTCGTAGACCGTGACGCCTGGAGCGGTGTAGATGTGGCCGTTGTAATCGGCGAGCTGGCCCCGCATCAGGCCGGACACACCACGGTTCACTTCGATCGCGTCGACGCGCGTGGCGCCGTGGACGAGCGCGTTCTGGATATCGATCCCGCCGCCCGGCCCGATGACGAGCACGTGCGGTCGCGTCACGAGCTCATAGGGCGCGGCGATGATGGTCGCCCGCAGGCCCTGCATGTCACCCGACCCGTCCAGCACCTGCGTCGCCGCGTTCAGATCGAGATACATCACGTCCGCATCCGGCCGCGGCCCGGTGTAGTCCGTAGACATCAGGAAGCGATAGAGGATGCCGGTCTCCTGATTGCGGTAATGGACGGCGTCGACGCGCGCGTACGGGTCCCACCGCGTAGCGAGATGCGTGATCACACCGCCGTAGACCCGGGTCTTGTCCGGTCCGGGCTGCGGCGAAGCGATCGCGTCACCGGCGATCGTCAAGGCGACCATCGCCGTCACGGCGCCGGCTGCTGCGACCGCGAGACGGAGTCTCGGCCCACCCACAGCGAGCGCGGCAGTCGCAGCGAGCACCGCTGACAGGCCGTAGAGGCCGGGAGCGCCGAGCAACGGAAGGCCGACGAACCCGAGCAGGCTGCCCACCGCCGCGCCGCTCAGGTCCGCCGCGTAGAGGCGCCCGGCATGCGCCGGGTCATCGCGGAGGAACCGGACCACGATCCAGCTCGCGAAGATGAACGGCATGGAGCCGGCCGCGTATGCGACGACGATCGAGACGGCCAGCAGCGACGCCGGGTCGACGTGCGTTTCGAGAAGAAGAGCGCCGATCGCGCTCGCCCCGGCCGCGAGCGCGAGCATCGGTACCGATGGCCGGCGTCGTCGTCGGTCCACGAGCCCGCTGAGCGTGGCTCCGCTGCCGACGCCGAGCAGGGCAACGCTGATGACGAGATAGGTCAGGTGATAGCCGAGGGTCGCGCTGAACACGCGAGTCTGCGCGACTTGGAAGAGGAGGGCGGCGGCTGAAACGAGCGCGATGCATGCATACCGCGAGCGATTCATCGCGGGAGCGTAGGGTCAGTCCGCGCCCGCGGGGCTGTCAGAATCGACGCAACGCTAGATCAGCTTCGCCAACGTGCTCCGTCGCATTGGATGGCGGCGCGCGACCGGGTCACGACGCGGATGCGCTTCGCATCAAGTCGGCGGGCGAGCGCCTTCCAATCGGCTAGGTCATCCCGCGATCTCATCTCGGCCGCGTAGAACGGCGCGATGGTGCGGCAGTAGGCGTCGATGGAATCCACGTCGGCCTGCGTCGCGAGCATGGCGCGTTCCTAGAGCACCGGCCGTGCCAGACGTTGAGCGCGGTACAAGCCGATCAGGGTGGAGCGCGGAGCGTCGTAGAAGCGCGACCTTTGCGCGTCGGGAAGATCGAGTGCCGGCGGCGTCGCGCGCGCTCGCCCATGCCATGCGGCGAGCGTGGCCACGGCTCGTTTTGGCGTGCCATCCCATCGCCAGAGGCCGAAATGCCGCTCGTGCGCCGCGAGATCGAGCGGGGGCAGTGACCAGATCGAAGGCGCGTAGTCGGCGTAGCACCAGACCAGCGCCCCGACCGTTCCCCGCGCGTGAACGTGCGAGAGCGCGACCGGGATGTAGTCGGCCGCTTCTTCTTCGGACAGGAGCATGCCAGCCGCTTCGCGCTCCGCTTCTGGATCACCGCCGCGCGTGGGCGCACCGAACTCCGCGAAGAGGACGTCCTTGCCGCCGAGCCAGCGGGTGACGTCGGCGAGGAACGCGATCAGCTCGGGGTCCGTCGGACCCTGACACCACGATGCGTACAGCGGGTAGCCGTGCATACACAGCACGTCGCACACGCGCGCGGCCTCGGCGGGCCCGATACGCCGGTCCTCCTCGAGGTCCTCCATGTGCAGGCCAAGCGTGATGCGACAGGACGGATCGACAGATCGGATCGCGTCCGCCATGCGGTCGAGCCAGCGCAGGCCGTCGTCTCTCGTGGGCGGCACCGAGCAGTTCGAGTTCTCGTTACCGAGGTCCCAGCCCCAGAGCGCGCCGTGTCCCGACAGCGCGCGGGCACACTCCCGCGCCAGGATCGCTTGCGCCTCGAGGACCGTCTGGTCGGTGTACCAGTTGCGGATCTCGCGTTCGACGGCGCGGTGGTCCGCGATCACCCGGAAGCGGCCTCGCGGCGCGGTGCCGCCGAGCGCCCAGATCGGAACGAAGTTCGCGCCGCTCATGTGCCCGGTGAAGAGCGTCGGAAGGATCTTCAGAGAGCTCCGCCGTGCGATGTCCGCGACGGTCACGAGCCGGTCGAGAGCGATTTCAGAGACGGTCCCCGGCGTGGGCTGGAAGTCCTCCCACAGCAGGAAGAACCGGACCAGGTCGCCGCCGGCGGCGACGATGCGTGCAAAGTCGCGGTCGACCTCGGCAGCCTCGAAGCGCCGCCACCACTGCATAGCGCTCGAGGCGGGCCAGTAATTGACGCCGACGCGGTAGGCCTCACTCATGCGACGCCTGTGCCGGCCAGGACACGCTCGTACACCAGAAGGTAGTCGCCGACCATTCGATCACGGCTGAAGCGCAGGGCGGCGCGGGCGCGTATCTCGCGCCGGTCGAGACCGCCGACACGTCGGACCGCCGCGATCGCCCCGGCGATGTCGTCGACCACGAAACCGGTCACGCCATCGTCGACGACCTCCGCCACAGCGCCGCGGCGCCGGCCGATCACGGGAGTGCCGCACGCCATCGCCTCGATCATGGAAAGACCGAAGGGCTCCGCGAACTCGACGAGGTGCAGCAGCGCGATGGCCGACCCGAGCAGATCGTCACGCTCCTTCGAACCCAGTGAGCCGACGTAACGCACGCGCTCGCCGTCGAGATGCGGAGCGACCTCGCGATCGAAGTACTCGCGGTCCTGCACGATGCCGGCGATGACCAGCGGCAGGTCCACCGCGCGCGCGACCGCGATCGCCTCGGCGACGCCCTTGTCCGGATGGATGCGGCCGAGGAAGGCGAGCCCGCGTCCAGGACGCTCCCGTGGGGTGAACTCGGCCAGGTCGATGCCGTGGTAGACGGTCGCTGCGTAGTGGAGCTCTGGGTCGCGATCGGCGTCGCTGATGGAAACGTACGCGACCCGGCCGTCGTAACGCCGATAGACCGGGCGAATGTCATCAGAGGAGAAGCCGTGGATCGTGGTCACGACCGGCGTCCTGGTGAGACCGCTGTAGGTGAGGGGCAGGAAGTCGTAGTTGTTATGAATGAGGTCGAAGCCATCTGCCTTTTCGAACGCGTTAGCGATGTGAAGCGCCTCGTGCACCTTCGGGTCGAGCGACGGATCCTCTTCGAGTGGCCGCGGGCACACGGCATCCAGCCGGGCCTGCGTGACGCTGTCTCCCGTCGCGAACAGGGTCACGTCGACACCACGCTCGACCAGGCCCTCCGTGAGGAGCGAGACGATGCGCTCCCACGGTCCGTAGTGCCGTGGCGGCACGCGCCACGAAATGGGCGCGAGCATCCCGACGCGCATACCGGGCTCTACGGGCGATCGTTCGCGTTCGTGTGTTCGTGCAGCGTCGGATCAGAGCTCTGCGCTTCGAGCCGCTCGTGAACGCTGAGGTCATCGTCCATAGGCCCTCCCTCTCAGGGGCTAGTCGCGCAAGAGCGGTGCCACGTGTCGCTCAACGACGCCCCGCCGGGCGAACGGGCCGCCAGGAGGCGACCCTTTCGATGTAGCGGCGCAGAGTTCCGCCGGGACAATAGCCGGCAGGGAGGGCCGACTTGTCACACGCCGAGCCTCCGCGGTGCTCTATATCCGGATGGGCGTTTCGTCCTTG
>VBDX01000096.1 GCA_005881885.1 Chloroflexota bacterium | reverse complement strand
CGTACGCCTCGTCGACGAGCACCGGGGTGTCGGGGTAGGCCTCCGCGACCGCGAGGATCACCTCTTCGTCGATCGCGTTGCCGGTCGGATTGTTGGGTGACGTGAATACGACGACCTCGGGACGGACGCGGTCCATCGCGTCGAGCGCCCGATTCTTTCGCAGATCGTATGGAAGACCGATCATCTCGTTGATCGCCTCGCCGCCGGCGATCACGGAGAGTCGCGCGTGCATCGAGTAGGTCGGCTGGAACAAGAGCGTCCTGCGCCCGTGGCCGCCGAAGACGAGGAACACGCCGAGAAGCACCTCGTTGCTGCCGTTCCCGAGGACGAGCTGCTCGGGCCGCACGCGCCATCGCTCGGAGAGCACGCCCCGAAGCTCGTCGCCGCGACCCGGGTAGCGGTTCAAAAGGAGTCGATCGAGCTCGTCCGCCGCGAGATAGCGGCCCGCGGGATTGGGCTCGGGCCATTCGTTGGCCTGGATGCGGACCTCCGCGCGGTGCTGCTGCGTGCGGTATGCCTCGAGCTCGGCCATCGCGGGACGCGGGCGCGGTGCGCTGCGCGGGCTCACTTCCATAGCCTGACATGAGCAGCTGCCGCTCGGCGACGCTCGCCGCGCGTCGTTTCTAATTAGGGCGGATGCCGACGCGCCACGTGCTATGGGCCGTTCTCGCCGTCCTTCTCGCTGGCTGCACGCCCTCTCTCGGAGCGGTCTTCGACGCGACTCCCGCGTACCCGGGTTACACCTGGACACGCGACGGCCGCTCGGTGAAGCCCGAGGAGCTGGGAACGATCGCGGGGCCGGGCCACTGCGGGTGGGAATCCGCGACCTTCCTGACCATCGGCTGGCCGGTGGGGACGCCGTCAAATTCCTCTGCGCAAGCGCGCCAATACATCCGCGACCCGCGTGGCGTCATACGTGGATCCCTGCATGATCGCCTTGACCTCAACGCGAAACTGCCCGGCGACGCTCGTCCGACGGGCTACACCTACAACTCGGTTCAGGTCTACCTGAGTCCCTCGGACCAGGATGAGGCGATCTATGTCGTTGGCACGGGCGGGTCGGAACGCTGGCCACGAAGCGATCCGATGACCCTTTGCGAGTAGGGCGAAGCGAGCACGATGCCGTCGTACCGCGGGAGTACGACGACCGCGACCTCGGGATGTCTCTCCGCGACGTACTCCACGAGCTCGCTCGCGCGGCCGCTGTTGCGCGCGAAGAGCTCGTAGTGCATCGGCACGATGGATCGGATGCCCGCGTCCGCGGCGAGGTCGGCCGCTTCGCTCGCCGAGAGGTTGCCCACCAGGTCCTGCGCCTCGCGCTCGGGACTGCGGCCGTTGATCGGCAGGAGCGCGACGTCGACCGCGAGCGCACGCAGCCGTTCGGCCATGCCCTCGTAGCGGATCGTGTCGCCGGCGTGGTACACGCGTATCCCCCCGAGCTCAATCACGTAGCCAAGGAAGCGGTACTCCCCCGGGACCAGACCGAACGAGTACGCATCGGCGACATGCACGCCGTGCCGGGCGGGCACGGGGAGCACGCGCGCGCCGCCGATAGCGATCTCGGAATCGGGCAGCGCCCCTATGACACGCTCTGCGGGCACCGCCTCCGCCGCGCGCGCGACGAGCGGCGCGGGCACCACGAAACGGGCCGCGGGCGCGGCAGCAGCGAAGGTCGGCCAGGAGGGGAGGTCGAGGTGGTCCCTGTGCTCGTGCGTCGCGAGAAACGCATCGGCGAAGTCGAGCTCCTCGGCGGCGACCGGCGCGTCGGCCTGCCGATCGGGTCGCGGGCTGAGGAACGCGTCGACGACCAGCGTCGTGTCCGCGCCGCGCAGGACGAATCCGGCCTGGCCAAGCCAGAAGATCCCGACCGTGCCGGGTGGGGGGCGCGTGCCGGCGATGCGCCGCGCGTAGTCTCGCAACATTTCGCTCATTCCAGCACTAGTTCGGTAGGTTTTCTTGCGTACACTTTGCGGCCGTGAAAGTCGCGACCCGCGCCCCCTCCACTGTGACGCGGGTGCGTTGCGCGCTCTATCGGGTCCCGCTCAAGGAGCCGGTGAGCGATGCGAAGGTCACGACCGGCCGCCAGCGCCCGCTCGGCGACGTCGACGTCGTCGTCGCGCATGTCGCGACGGCCGATGGTCTCGAGGGCCTCGGCTTCAGCTACAGCAAGCGGGCGGGCGGGCCCGCGCTGTTCGCGCACGCGAAACAGATCGCGCCGCTCCTGGTGGGCGAGGACGCCCTCGACACGGGCCGGATCTGGGAAAAGCTGCTCTGGGCCGCGGCGTCGGTCGGTCGGCAGGGCGTTGCGGTGCAGAGCCTCGCCGCCTTCGACGTCGCGCTCCACGACCGCAAGGCGAAGCTCGCCGGCATCTCGCTCGCGAAGCTCCTCGGGAGCCACCGCGACGCGGTCCGCTGCTACGACACGACGGTGGGCTTCCTCTCCGCGAAGCTCGAGACGGTGATCGCAGCGTCGGAGCGCAGCCTCGCGCGAGGCATGGGTGGCATCAAGCTCAAGGTCGGCGGCGAGCCACGCGAGGACGTCGCGCGGGTCGCGGCGGTCCGCAAAGCGCTGGGCGGCGACGTCGCGATCATGGTCGATGCGAATCAAGCCTGGGACCGCGCTGCGGCCAAGCGGATTGGGCGACGTCTCGAGGAGTACGAGCTCACCTGGATCGAGGAGCCCCTCGACGCGTACGACGTCAAAGGACATGCCGCGCTCCGTAACGCGCTCGACACGCCGATCGCGACTGGCGAGATGCTCTCTTCCGCGACGGATCTCCGACGCCTCCTCGAGGCGGACGCGGTGGACGTCATTCAGCCTGACGCCGTGCGGATCGGTGGTATCACGCCCTACCGGCGCGTGAGCGATCTCGCCGACGAGCTCGGCGTCACGGTCGCGCCGCATTTCGCGACGCAGCTGCACGTCCACCTCGCGGCAGGCCAGCCCCGCGAAGGCTGGGTGGAGTGGTTCGACTGGCTCGATCCGCTGTTCGAGGAGCGCGTCGAGCTCCGCGACGGAAAGGTCGTCGTGCCTGATCGTCCTGGACTCGGCCTCACGGTCTCCCCGCGCGCGGGAGAGTGGCTCCTCTCCGCCGCCGATCTCCCGGAGTCCTAGCGATGCGCATCGCCGACCTGCGCGCGACGCCGGTCGCGATCGGCGATCCACCGCTCCGCAGCGCCTTCGGGCTGCACGCCCCGTTCGCCCTTCGCACGATCGTCGAGGTCGAGCTCGACGACGGCAACGTCGGCATCGGCGAGACCTACGGCGGGGAAGCGCCGCTTCGCGCGCTCGAGCGCGCGCGTCCGGCGGTCGTGGGCCGCGATCCCTGGCAGCTCACGCCGCTCCGCATCGAGCTCGAGCGCCTCGACGGGAATCGACCCGCCGGCTTCGCCTGGGAGAGCCGCGCGCTCGCCGGACCCGCCCTGTTCAGCGCCATCGAGGTCGCGTGCCTCGACGCGATCGGACGCGCCTCGGGGCGGCCTGTCGCCGACCTCCTCGGCGGGCGCGTCCGCGACCGCGTCCCGTTCGCGGCGTACCTCTTCTTCAAGCACGCGGGCGACGATGCGTGGGGCGAGGTCATGACCCCGGAAGCCGTCGTGGGCGAGGCCCGGACGATGCGTGACCGCTACGGGTTCCACTCGGTGAAGCTGAAGGGCGGCGTCCTGGAGCCGGACCGCGAGGCCGAGGCGATCCTCATGCTGCGCGAAGCGCTCGGACCGGATGTCCCGCTCCGCCTCGACCCCAACGCAGCGTGGAGCGTCCCGACGAGCCTGCGGATCGCCGACCACCTGCGCGGCGCGCTCGAGTACCTCGAAGACCCGACGCCGGGCATCGACGGCATGAGCGAGGTCGCGAAGCGTGCGCCGATGCCGGTCGCAACGAACATGTGCGTGACGCAGTTCGACCACATCGCTCCCGCCGTCGCGAAGCGGGCGGTGGG
>VBDX01000095.1 GCA_005881885.1 Chloroflexota bacterium | reverse complement strand
CAGACATCGACGCAGCTCGTGTAGAGGAAGGTGAGGAGAACGACCTGCCCGCGCAGCCCCGAGAGCGAGACCGTCTGACCGCTCGGCCCGTCGGTGAGAGTGAAGTCGGGGGCGATCGCGCCGGGCAGTGCTTCGCCGACGAGCTTCGTCGGAGCGCATGCGCTCGCGACCGCGATCAGCGCCAGGACGAGCCACGGCCGCATCCCCTTCAACAGGATGGAAATCTACTCAAACCTCGCCAACTCTGGTGCTCGTGCTTGACCCGTCGCAACGCGGCGGTCATGCTGCCGCGCGGTCACTGAGTTAGGGGAGGTTTTCGATGCGTCGGATCGTGACGGCCGCGATAGCCGTAGCGCTATCCCTCACCGGCCTTTTCGCGTCGCCAGCACTGGCGAGTGGGACGACCTGGCTCGTTCAGGCAGGCTCGGCGCCGGCAGGTCCGCCGATCGGCGGCGGGAACCGGTTCTATCCGGCGGCGATCGCGATCCATCCAGGCGATAGCGTCGCCTTCACACCGATCGGCGCTCACACGATCACGTTCAATCGGCCGCCGGGCCCGATCTTCGCGTTGCTCGGGCCATCAGGCGGGACGACCGTCAACGCGAAGACCGACGTGGTGCACTCCGGGCTCATCGGCGCTGGACCGCCACCGCAGCCCGCGTTCACGGTCAGCTTCGCTTCGACGCTGCCCGCGGGGCGCTACCACTTCATCTGCAGCCTGCATGTCGGGATGAACGAAGACATCGATGTCCTGCCCATGTCCCAGGCCCTTCCCAAGACCCAGGCGCAGTACGACGCGATCGCGCAAGGCGAGATCGCGCGCGACCTGGACACGCTCGCGGACCTTGCCGCCAAAGCGAACAAGAGGGACGAGGACGGCCCCATCGTGCTCGCCGGTGCGGGTGACAAGCGCGTCTCCAACCTCCGCTTCTTTCCGGCGACGATCACCGTAGGCGTCGGGCAGACGGTCACCTTCCTCAAGACGAAGGACCCCACCGAACCGCATACGGTGACGTTCGGGACGGAGAACCCCGACCCGTTCATCCAGTTGCTACCGTCCGGCGGGAATACGTTCCCCAACGCCACCGGGACCGCGAACTCAGGCCTCCTCGTGACACACAGGCAGTACCGGTTCTACCAACTCGCGGGAGTCCTGCCGCCGGCGGTCGCGACCTACAAGGTCACGTTCACCGCAGCGGGTACGTATCGGTACATCTGCGAGATCCACGACGAGATCGGGATGGTCGGCACGGTCGTGGTGAAGTAGGCGGAGCGATCTAGGGAACGACGACGACGGTCGCGGTGAAGAGGATCGCGAAGAGCGGACACGGCTGACCGCTCGGGCAGTTCGCACTGCCGGTTGCGCTGATCGTCGAGCGTCCGGTGGCGCTCGCGAGCCAGATCCCCTGCGTCCCGCGGACCAGCAGGTAGTTCTGGACCGGGCGGGTGAGGACCACGCCGTCCGGCTGATCGAGCTGCCACTTGTACTGCTCCCCGAGCGCGATCTGGATCCGATCGCCGACGTGCGCGGTCACGGTCTGGCGGTCCGAGGCCATCGTCACGAGGACCGCGCCGGGCGGCGCCGACGGCGAGGGCGAGGGATTCGCGCCGGAACCGGCGACGCTTCCGCAGGCCGCCGCGAGGACCGCCGCGAGGAACACGAGATAAACGCGCATCCGCTTCGAAAACGGCGCTCGGGCTTGTCTGGTTCCCTGGCGCCAAAAGTGCGGCGGGCCTATGCTGCGACATCGCGCAGGCACGGCTCGTGGGGGCACGAGCGGCACGGGGGAGAACTTCTTGCGTCGGGGAGCGGTTTTTGCCGTGGGGACGGGGATCCTCACGGGTTTGGTCATTGGCTGCTCAGCCGGTGTTTCCGGTCGTGAGTCGGCGTCGCCGTCGGATCCGGCCGCCGGCGGACACGGCGCGGCGATCAGCTCCGCGACCCCGCCGTCGCTTCAGGTCACGGTGGAGGACGCGACCTACGGCACGCTGATCGTCGACACGCTTCCCGGCGCGCTCTGTGGCGCGACGGTGCAGCTTCCCTCGGGCGGGACCGTGCTCGCCTCCGCCTTCTTCACCGACCACCCGGCGGACGCGCACGGCCGCGTGACCTGGTCATACGCGACGCCTGTCGCCGGGGCGGGCACCGGCTCCGGTCACTACCGCGTGCACTGCGCGCTCGCCGCCCAGACGGCCGAGGCGAGCCGCGATTTCGTCGTGCCGTAGCGTCACTTGGGCAGCGGGAAGCTGAAGAGCGCTCCTTCGTTCGGAAGCTGGTCTTGGGTGTAGACGATCTTGTTGGTCTCATCGAGCGCGATGCCGTGGCTACCGACCGCGGTCTCAACGTTCGTCACGAACTTCACCGGGCTTCCGGTGAAGAACGCGGCGACCGCCCCGCGGTTGAAGTTCGAAGCGGCGACGACGAATCGATCTACCGCCGCGCTGTAGATCGCGGCGTCGCCGGCGCCGGCCTGCTCGAACGTTGAGAGAACCTTCCCGCCGGCGATGTCCCAGAGCACGAGCGAGTTCGCGGAGCGACTGCTGCAGCCGAGCATGGCCTGGTTCGTCGTCGGGTTGATCGCGATGCCGTTCGGGTTGCATTTCGTGCCGACGTCGAACTTCTTCACCAGGACGTCCTTCGTCGGGTCGAACTGGATGATGGCGTTCTGGTCGGAGCTCGTCATGTAGATCATCCCGTCCGCGCTGTCGTACCGCGGCTGCTCCAGCCCGTCGCCCACGTTCTCGAACTTCTTGACAATCTTGTTCGTCGTCGCGTCGATGACGGTGACGATGCCGTCGTCGCTGTTCGCGACGTAGATCTTCTTGTCCTTGGGGTCGTAGTCGAGCTCGTCCGCGCGCTTCTTTCCGCCGGTGCTCACCTTCGCGACGACGGTGTTCAGCGTCGACGATCCGGGGGCGATGTCGATGATCGCGATGTTGCTGTCATTCAGAGCGGCGAAGACCTTGTTCACGTTCTTCGCGACCACGACGCCGTTCGGACCGGAACCGGTGTCGATCGTCTTCACATACTTCGCCGTCGGCGTCGAGATGTCGAAGATGTCGATGCCGTTGTCGGTGCGATCGGTGACGTAGAGCATGTGGGCCTGCTGATCGATGTCGAGGATGTCGATGGAGGCCGTCTTCCCGGCGATCGGCGGGATCGGGATTTTCGTGACGGTGATACAGCCATTCGTGTTCTCGGGAATCAAAGGCAAGAGGGTCGGGGCGGCGGTGCCGGCGCCCGGTGCGACCGTCGGCGCGACCGTGGGCGCGGGACAGCTGGTGGCCGCGGCGGTGGGCGCGACGGTCGGCGCGGGAGGGGCGGCACTCGGCGAAGGGGCCGCGGCAGGCCCCGCGCACGAGATCGCGAAGGTCGTCGCGAAAAAGATGCCGGACACAGGACCAGACCCATGCGGCGGGCGACGCGATCGGAAGCTGATGGCTCGAAGTCCCTCGGCCCGAGCCGTTCGTGCCATGACTACATTTCGTAGTCAGAAGACTACAATCTGTAGTCGTGGATGCGTTACAGGCGCTCGTCCTGTCGGAGGCGCGCGCGAAGGTGCTGACTGCACTCTTCAGTGAGCGCGGCCGAGCGTTCTACCAAAGGGAGCTCGAGCGTGTCACCGGCCTACCGGTCGTCGCGGTCCAGCGGCAGCTCAGGCGCCTCAGCTCCGCCGGTCTGGTGGCCGTCGGCACTGCGGGTGGACGGCGGGTCTACTCGGCGGACACGGGCTCGGCGGTCTACGAGGAAATCGCGTCGATCGTCCGGAAGCTGAGAGGGCCAGTTGCCGCGCTCCGCTCGGCCCTCGCCGTCCGGCGCGGAGTCGAGCTCGCGTTCGTCTTCGGGTCGTTCGCGACCGGCTCCGCGACTGCGTCGAGCGATGTCGATCTGATGGTTCTCGGTGAGGACTCAGCACGCCTAGTCCGTGCGGCACTCGCAGGGGCCGAGCGTGAGCTGCGGCGGAGCATCAACGAGCACGTGATGACGACCCAGGAATGGAAAGCGCGGCTGAGCAAGGGCGATCCGTTTCTGAGCAACGTGAGGACGGAGCCCAAACTCTGGGTCACGGGCGATGAAGATGAGCTCGTGCGCCTCGACCCGCGGCGAAGGAAGCGATGAGCATTCCCCCAAGCGTCATTGAGATCCGTCGACTGATGGGCGTTGCCCGCCGCGAGCTTGCGGACGCCGCTCTCGAAGGTCTCTCGCCGGACGGCAGCTTCGAGCATGCCTACGTTGCGGCGCTCACCGCCGCGACGATCCTTATCCGTGCTCACGGCGAGCGCATTCATGGAGTTGAGCACCACCGACTGACCTTCGTCCGCCTCGGCGAGCTGGTGGGTGGGCGATGGGCGAAGGCGGCCGGTTACCTGCAGCACTGTCGGGTCCGGCGGAATACGTCCATGTATGACCTCGCCGGGAGCGTATCCGCAGCGGAAGCCCAGGATCTTCGTCTTCAGGCGGAGCAGCTACTCACGGAGGTCGGAAACTGGCTCCGCAGTGAGCGTCCAGCGCTCGTGCCCTAGGACGGCGCACGCTCCGCGAGCGCGACCGCGGCCTCCGCGAGCTCACGCGGCCGCTCGAGCGCGACGTTGTGGCCGGCGTCGAGCTCGAGCAACGTCCCATCGTTGAGTTCGGCGACCATCCGGCGCGCGACGTCGTCGGCCAGGACGTTCGACCGCGTGCCGCGCACGACGAGCGTTGGGCAGCGGATCTCGCGGAGCGCCGCCCAGCGATCCGCGTGCGGCGAGCGCGCGCTCATGATCCGCTCGAGCGCGTCAGGGTCTGATCGCCAGACCAGACCGCCGTTCTCGTCGCGGAAGGCGAACTCGAGTCGATTCCGGTAGACGGCGTCGCTGTATCCCGCCGAGGTCCGCTCGAGATACGCGCGCGCCCCAGCGCGATCCGCGAAGCGCGCCGGCCGCTCGGTCAGAAGCCGGCGCGCGCGCTCGCTCCCGGCGGGCATCGGCTCGGGGCTCGCGTCGACGATCGCGAGCGCCTGCACGCGCTCCGGATGCCCGGCCGCCAGATGGATCGAGTGCAGCCCACCCATCGAGTGCCCTACGAGGATCGCGCGCGCGATGCCGGCCGCATCGAGCACGGCGAGAGCATCGCCGACGAAGTCCTCCGGCGCGTATCCATCGTCCGGCCGTCCGCTCTCCCCGTGGCCGCGCGCGTCCGGCGCGGCCAAGCGCAGGCGGCCTGCGATCGCATCGGCGAAGAGATCCCAGTACCGCCCATAGTTCCCGATCCCGTGCAGAAGCAGGACCGGCGGATCGCCGCCCGGCCAGATCCAGTACACGAGATCGACGGCATCGCGCGAGATCTCACCGCGGGTGGGTTCCACCGGAGGGAGAGGCTAGCCCGTCGGAGATTCGCGACTCCCGCCGGTGAGGATCCGGATCGTCCGGGCGAGCTCGTCGGCGTCGAATGGCTTGGGGAAGGTCGCGGCCGCACGAATGGCTCGTGCCATGTCGTAGATGCGAGGGACGCCACTGACAACGATGATCGGCGTCTGCCGGCCTGCGCGCCGGCGGTACTCCGCCGCGAAATGGTCGCCGCGCATGCCGGGTCCTAGGTCGAGGTCGAGGACCACAGCATCTGCGTTGAAAGCGAGCTCGCTGGCGACCTCGAGCGCCTGCTCGGCGTTGCGTGCGACCCATACCGCAAACTCGTCGCGGAGCGCGGTCGCGACGGCTGCAAGTGTGTCGGGATCGTCCTCAACCACGAGGACGCGCACCATCTCGCCCACGTGTTGCCCGAGACACTAGCTGACCCGAGTTGGTCGCCTGCCGAGCAAGCGGACCCGAATACTCTTCCACCGTGATCGCGGACCTGCGCGCGCTCGTCGACCGGCGCGAGCTCCTCGCCGACTTCGCCTGGCGCGAGCTGCGCGCCCGCTACAAGGGCTCCGTCCTCGGGTTCGCCTGGAACTTCGTCAACCCGCTGCTCCAGCTCATCGTCTTCTGGCTCCTGTTCGGCGTCGTGCTGCGCACGCGGCCGGTGACCGCGACGGGCGAGCAGCCCTACGCGATCTTCCTGTTCGTGGGTCTTTTGCCGTGGACGTTCTTCGCCACATCGCTGCAATCTGGCGCGTCGGCGATCCTCGCGAACGGACCGCTCGTGAAAAAGGTGCGTATGCCGCTGCAGCTCCTGCCCGCGGCGAGCGTGCTTTCGGCGCTCGCGAACTTCCTGCTGAGCCTTGTCGTGCTCTTCGCGGTGCTCGCGATCTTCGGGCCGCGTCATCCCGAGGGGCTGGTCTGGATCCCGCTCCTCATCGCCGTGCAGATCGTCATGAACCTCGGCTTCGCGTATCTCTTGAGCGCGCTCGCGGTCTTCTTCCGCGACGTGCAGCACATCCTCGGGAT
>VBDX01000094.1 GCA_005881885.1 Chloroflexota bacterium | reverse complement strand
TCCAATGCGGCGGTCACTTCGAGGGGAGCGCCGTCTTGCACTGGGCGGAAGGCGCGGAGGGCCGTGGCGCGCTCCTGGTCGGCGACACCATCACCGTCGTTCCGGACATCCGCTTCGTCAGCTTCATGCGTAGCTATCCCAACCTAATTCCTCTCGCCGCCAACGAGATACGGCGCATCGTCGAGCGCGTCCGCCCCTATCGGTTCGACCGCATCTACGGCGGGTGGTGGGATCGCGTCATGCCGGCGGGCGGCATCAAAGCGATCGAGAGATCGGCGAGCCGCTACCTACGGTGGATCGGCGCGGACGCGCGAGGCTGACCCCTTCCGTCAGTGGCGCGGCGCCTGCCGAGACCGGCTTGGTACTTCGTCGGGCTGGTGCCGGAGACCGTGAAGGTCCGGAGCTTCGTCCCTCGCGGTCGTGCCACGCGGGCCGCACGTGGAGAGCGCGTGCCCCGTTAACCTCGACGAAGAGATGAAGGTTCGATTCGAGCACATCCCGCCGGGCCAGGCCGATCCTGACCCGCTGCCGGGCGACTTCATCCTCACGCATGGCGGCGAGTTCTGGAGTCGCGTCATCCATTTCGGGCAAGGGCTCCGCTTCATGGGCAAAGACCGGCCGTACACCTACTGGAACCACAGCGCGCTCATCGTCTCGGCCGACGGCGGGCTCATCGAAGCGCTCGGTCCCGGTGTCCGGCGGAACACGCTCGCGGCCTACAAGGACACGCAATACACGGTCGTGCATATCGACGCATCAGCCGAGGACCGGGCGGAGATGGTCGCGTTCGCGGAGCACTGGGTCGGTGCTCAGTACGACTGGGCAACTATCGTGAGCATCACGATCTCGCTGCTCACGGGAGCGAAGCTAAGCTTCGGCTTCGCCGGCCAGCTCATCTGCAGCGGGCTCGTCGCGCGCGCGCTCGAGCGGACGACCGCGATCTTCGATGAGGAGCCTTCGCATGTGGTGCCGGCCGAGCTCGCGAAGATGTTCGACATCGTGCCACCGCCGCCGGAAACGCCGAAGGGAAAGCCCGCGACGTGCTGAACGAACTCGTACCCAACTCTTAGTGCGCTCTTAGCGCTACACGCTCCATCATGTCGTCCGTGCGGATCATCGTTCTCGCATTATCGGTCGCGTTTATCGCCGCGTGCGGCGGTGGTCAGACGATCACGCCATCGGGCGCGACGCTTCCGCCGACCGCGAGCGCGGCTGCCTCGACCCCGGTCGGTTCGGCGGCGCAGGCCGCCGCGACCGCGGCTAGCACCGCGCTCGCGTGCACGTCGCCCGCGCAACCGATCGTCGAGCTCACCGAAGGGCCCTACTACAAGGCCGGCGCGCCGCAGAACGCTGCACTCCGCACCGCGGGCGTCGCCGGCACTCCCCTCGTGCTCACCGGATACGTCGTGTCGCGCTCATGCCAACCGATCGCGAATGCGAAGCTCGACTTCTGGCAGGCCGACGGCAGCGGCAACTACGACAACTCGGGCTACACGCTGCGTGGCTGGCAGCTCACCGACGCGAACGGCGCGTATCGGCTCGAGACCGTGATCCCGGGCCTTTACCCCGGCCGGACCGAGCACATCCACTTCAAGGTGACGGTCAACGGAACGACATACACCTCGCAGCTCTTCTTCCCGGGCGTGTCACAGAACGAGGGCGACTCGATCTATAGCCCGCAGATGCTGGTGAAGCTGAACACCAGCACGAGCCCCGCGACCGGGACCTTTACGTTCGTCATCAACATCGCCTAGCTCTCGCCTTGGATCAATCGCCGAGTTTCGAGTCGAAACACTCACATCTCCCTCGTCGCTATGCCCGACAATTGGGGAGTGAAGCGCACCGACATCCGCAACGTCGCGATCATCGCTCACGTCGATCACGGTAAGACCACGCTCGTGGACGGCATGCTCAAGCAGAGCCACATCTTCCGCGAGAACCAGCAGGTCGACGAGCGAGTCATGGACAGCAACGCCCTCGAACGCGAGCGGGGCATCACGATCATGGCGAAGAACACGGCCGTGACCTACCGCGGCGTAAAGATCAACATCGTCGATACACCCGGCCACGTGGACTTCGGCGGCGAGGTCGAGCGCGTCATGAATATGGTCGACGGTGTCCTGCTGCTGGTCGACGCGGTCGATGGGCCGATGCCCCAGACCAAGTTCGTCCTGCGCCAGGCGCTCCGGCGCGGGCACCGCGCGATCCTCGTCGTGAACAAGATCGACCGGCCACACGCCCGGCCGAACCACGTCCTGAACGAGACCTTCGACCTCTTTCTCGACCTCGGCGCGACCGAAGAGCAGGCCGAGTTCCCCACCCTTTACACCAACGCGATCCTCGGCACGGCGAGCGCCGACCACCGGCACGCCGGGACGACGCTCGAGCCGCTCTTCGACGCGATCATCGAACGGATCCCCGGACCGGACGTGGACCGCGACGCTCCCGCGCAGCTCCTCGTCACGACCACGTCATACGACGACTACATCGGCCGCGTCGCCGTCGGCCGGCTGCAGAGCGGCGCGCTCCGTCGCGGCCAGAACGTTGCCCGGATCGACCATCAGGGCAACCTCACCCCGGCGAAGGTCACGCAGCTCTTCACGTTCCAGGGCCTCGCGCGCGAAGAGGTCGAAGATGTCGAGGCCGGTGACATCGTGGCGGTCGCGGGCGTCGAGGCCGGGATCGGCGACACCATCGCCGACGCCGCGGATCCCCGACCGCTGCCGCCGATCCGCGTCGAGGAGCCGACGCTTCGCATGAGCTTCAGCGTCAACAACAGCCCGTTCGCCGGGCGTGAGGGGAAGTTCGTGACAAGCCGCAAGCTCCGCGAGCGGCTCTATGCGGAGCTCGAGCGCGACGTCGCGCTCCGTGTCGCGGACACCGACTCCGCGGACACGCTCGTCGTGAGCGGCCGCGGCGAGCTCCATCTCGCGATCCTCATCGAGACGATGCGCCGCGAAGGCTACGAGTTCCAGGTGTCGCGGCCCGAGGTGATCCTCAAGGAGATCGACGGCGAGACCCAGGAGCCGTACGAGCAGCTCGAGATCGAGGTCGCGCAGGAGGAGCTCGGCGCGGTCGTAGAGCTCGCCGGGCGGCGGCGCGCGACGCTCAAGGAAATGAAGTACCGCGAGGACGGCATGGTGCACGCGGTCTACCGGATCCCGACGCGCGGTTTGCTCGGATTCCGCCAGGCATTCCTGACGTCCACGCGCGGCCGCGGCGTGATGAACACTCTCTCCGAGGGCTATGGGCCGCTCGCCGGCGCGATCGCGACGCGCGAGCTAGGCTCGCTGATCGCGTGGGAGGACGGCGCCACGACCACGTTCGGTCTGAACGCGGCGCAGGATCGGGGGCAGCTCTTTCTCAACCCCGGCGTCGAGGTCTACGAGGGCATGGTCGTGGGACAGCACATCCGCGAGCGCGACCTCGAGGTAAACGTGGTCCGCAAGAAGCACCTCACGAACATGCGAAGCAGCACGTCGGATATCGCGGTGAAACTCGACGGAATCCGCGAGCTCTCGCTCGACGACGCGATCGAATTCCTCGCCGACGATGAGCTCCTCGAGGTCACGCCGAAGTCGTTCCGCATCCGGAAGCGGCTTCTCACCAAGCAGGACCGCGATCGCGCGATCGGCCAGATGAAGAGGGCGGCCGGCATGGCGTCCTGATCCCGGATGGCGCTCGTCAGGCTGCGTAGACTCTCGGTGTGATCGACGAAACGACGGCCCTAGAGACGTCGGTGGCAATACCGGCGGGGAAGAGCCGCACGTGGCTGATCGTCGCCTTCGTCATCACGTTCCAGGTGTTCATCGTGTTGGGCGCCGTCCTCTTGTTCTCGGCACTCGGCCTCGCCAACGACGGCGTTGGGAGCTGCGGCGGAGCGTAGCCGCGTACCCTTCGTGGCTGGGGCACCGCCGCCGACCATCGCACCAGCCTCAAGCGCCAAGCCAGCACTCAGTCGTTAACCGTCTCCGATAATCCGACCGCATCAATTCGCATGGGGGGGCACACCATGAAGACGAGTATTCCGCCTGCGTTCATAGTCGCTGCCGCACTCATCCTCGCGGGCACCTCAGGTACCCCGGCATTCGCCGACAACACCGCCAACACG
>VBDX01000093.1 GCA_005881885.1 Chloroflexota bacterium | reverse complement strand
CGACGTGGTCGCGATGATGATCGCGTCGAGGTCCTCCGCGCGCACCTTCGCTCGAGCCAGGGCCTCTTTTGCGGCCTTCGTGGCCATCGCGGATGTAACCTCGTTCCCCTCCACGATGTGGCGTTCCCGGATTCCGGTGCGCTCGTAGATCCAGGCGTCGGTGGTGTCCACCATCGCCTCGAGGTCCGCGTTAGTGAGCACCTTCGGCGGAACGTAATAGCCCCACCCCGTGATCAGCGCGTTCACTTGGCTGGCCAGTCTAGGAGTGAGAGTCCCCAGGACCGCTGCGTCGCGCGCACGCCTCCGCAGTAAAGTGCGGGCCTGCGATGACGATCCGCGAGCGTCTTGGGTGGGACGTGACGCCGGAGCTCTACGCGAAGATCCGGCGTCTCTGGATCGATCACTCGAAGGCGGAGGACGGCCGTGACCTGGGCGGTCTCATCGCCACACTGTCCGAGGACTGCGTCTACGAGATCGTCCCCACCGGCGAGCGGTGGGAAGGGCACGCCGGCGCCCGCTCCTTCTATATGAGCTTCCTCAGCGCCTTTCCGGACGTGCGGTTCGACCTCAAGGACATCGTCATCGGTCCGCAGGGCGTCATCGAGATTGCGACCATGCGGGGCACGCAGTGCGGAGCGTGGCAGGGTCAGCCTGCGACCGGCCGGACCGCCGAGCTCGACATCGTCATCCACTTTCCGTGGGAGCCGCGTGTCGAACGGTTCGCCGGCGAGCGCATTTACTACGACTCCGGCGCTCTCGCGCGCCAGCTGAAATGACGGTCACGACTGTGTCCAAACTGAGGGCGTCGCTGAGCGACTTCTTGCGTCGCGTGAAGGCCGGCGAGGAGATCTTGATAACCGAACGCGGACGCGTTGTCGCTCGCCTCATCCCGCCGGCGTTCTCACCCGCGCTCCCCGACTCGATCCGCGAGATGGAACGCAACGGCCTGGTGAAGATCGGGACCGGAAAGCTGCCCAAGGACTTCTGGCGCATGCGAAGACCGAAGGATCCGACCGGGCTTGTAATGAAGGCGCTGCTCGAGGAGCGTGCCGGGGGACGATGAAGTTCTAGGGACAGCCTCCTCCGTCGTCGCGCTTTGCGTGGACGGACTCCAGCCGGCAGGCTTCGCCGCCGGCGCGCATGCCAGCCGCCGCCGAGCGCTACTTTGCGGAGTGTGCGGATCGCTTCTTTCCGCGCGGCTTCGGCCCGAAGACGTCCTCATAGCTGACGGTCTGGCCCCGCTCGATCTGCCGGATCCCGCGCCGGATCTCGGCCAGCAGCGTACGATCGGACGTGATCTCGAGCGTCTCCTGCCAACTGTCGAGGTCGTCCGTGCTTACGAGAACAGCCGTCGGCCGTCCTCTCCGCGTGATGACGATGCGCTCGTCGCGGCTCTCGACCTCGTCGACGAGCTTGCTCAGCCTCGCCTTCACTTCGGACAGCGGCAGCGTCCTCATAGGCTAGGTTGCCGGCGCCCTTCTCGCAGCTGTGTCATAGACCTTGCTTCTGTGCAGCACCGCGAGAATCCAGACCTCGCTCCCAACTACCCTGAAGACCGCACGGTAGTCCCCGACCCGCAACTTCCAATACCCGCGGAGCGAACCCCTGAGCGGCGCACCGTAGCGTTCCGGGGCCGAAGTGAGCCGCGTCTTAATCGAGCGGCTGAGCCGCTCCCGCATGTTTGCCGGTATGTTCGGCAGATCGTCCTCGACCACCTTGGGGTGATAACGGAGGACGTACGCCACTCAGCCAGACTTGGCCGTGCGACTACGCCTGCGCCTTCGCCAGACGGCCTCGTGGGTGAGTGCCGCCGACCGGTCGAATGTCGCGTCGCGCGCCTTCGCAACCTCAGCGAGGGCGAGGTCCTCGTACAGCTCGAGCGCGTCCCGTAAGAGGTCGCGCGCCTTTGACGACAGCGACGTGCCGTCGCGACGCGCGAGACGATCCAACGTCGCGTACAGGGGCCGCTCCAAGACGACATTGACCCGTGGATTCTTGGCTGGCACGGGGGTCAGTGTATCAGAAGTGACGCACCGTTACTTGCGCCCTCCTCGCGGTCGGTTTCCGCAAAAGGAAGGCCCCGGCCGGACCGAGCAGCGGCCTCCCATGGCGCGCGTGTCGCTTAAGGTTCGGTCTTGGTGCCGGGCACCAAGGCGCCCGGGAGCTCGCACGTCACGCGGAGGACGCCATCGGCCTGCAGGCCGGTGGCCGGGCCGCCCGTCACCACGAGGTGCACGGCGATGAGCGCCGTGCCGGCGTGCGCAACGCGCGGGATAGACGGATCGGACGAGGTTCCATAGTCCTGGAAGCTCAGGAGATCGGTCGCCCTCCAAGTGCCGCTCGCGACCGTGGTGTTGCCTCGCTTGTGCGCGAAGGTGCCGCTACCGCTGGCGGTCTTCGGGTTCGTCGTAAGAGCGCCGGATCCCGCGATCTGGATCGTGTCGCCGTTGTCGGCCCGGGACACGTCTGGGCAGGCGGTCGGAGCGAGCCCGCAGAGGAAGCCGCTCCCGGCGAGGAATCCGAACGTCTCGTTCGAGCTGTCGGCGGACGCGGTCGGACCCTCGAACGCGCCGAGCGCTATGACAAGCGTCGCAATGACGATGAGGCGACGAAACATGGTCTCCCCCAACCTTTCTTCCGTGGCAGTCGCTCCAGTTGCTCCCCTTGCATCACCCCCAGTGAGGCCGCTCGCTCACATCTTCGGCGCGGCGAAGCATAGTGCCGCGGATCAGCGCCCTTCGCTCAGATCGCCGCGCAGTGTCATGCAGGTGCTCATCGCGCGGGCAACGAGCCGTCCCTCGGTGTCCGTCACGTCGCACTCGGTGAGGCCGATCGTCTTCCCGGCCTTCACGACACGTGCGGTCGCGAGGAGCTTCCCGCTCCAGAACGGACGCAGGAAGTTGATCTTGAGCTCGAGAGTCGTGAAGCTCTCGCCCTCGCCGAGGGTCGACGCGTACGCCACACCCATCGCCGCATCGGCGACGTCGCAGATGACGCCGCCATGCAGCGTGCCCATCGGGTTCGCGTGCTGCGGGCCGGCCTCGAGTTCAAAGATCGCCTTCCCGGGTTCGATCGACGTGACGTGGAACCCGATGAGCTCTGCGACTGGCGGGTGCGCCTCTTCCCCGCGAATCATGGCGTTCATGCGATCGATGAGCCTCGCCAACAACGGGAGCGTACGTCAGCGCGAAACGCCTGCTGGAATCACACGAGGCCGGGCCAGATCGGCCCGGCCTCGTCATGTCCTGGGCTCGCGACCGTCAGGGGTACTTGTATGTCGGCGGGGCCGTCCTAACCGGGGCGGTCGCGGATGGTGCCGGGGCGGCTGTCGAGTACGGTGCGCTGGTCGGGTATGGCGCGGTCGGCGAGGTGTAGTCGGCGCGGGCGAACGCGAAGTACGCGGCCGCGGCGGCGAGCGCGACGACGACGATGCCAATCAGCACAATCGCGCCTAGCCTGTTGCCAGTCGGGCGCGCTTGATTGACGTGGATCGTTCCCACTACGCACCTCCGCACTCTGCGGTCGCACGACCCGTGCCAGGGGTGTGTGCGTTTTCACGACATAGTCCAAATGACCATTGCTCGGTCCGGTCCGCGGCCAGGTCGCGCGATCGCCGTTCCCGAACGCGTCCAAAGATCGCGGGCGGAGGAGCGTCCTCCGCCCTCGACCGCTACGCAGCTACGGACAGTACTTGTAGTCCTTCGCGAGCTTGGAATCGACGTCCGCGACCGTCGCGAGCGCGATGGGCTGCGTCGTGTCGATCTTCCAGATCGTCGAGCCAGTCACGCCGACCTTCTCCTGGCAGGTCGCACCGTAGCTCAGCGCCTTGCGCAGGCCGCCGGTGTCGACGCTCTTGAGGTTCGCGAACGCGTTCGCGATCCCCTCGCGCGAAAGGTCGCGCATCTCCACGGCCTTCTCGAGGATCGCGTGGATGGACATGGCCTGGACGTAACCGAACGAGAAGTAGTAGTCCGGCACCTGGTCCTTCGCGTACTTCGCCATGTTGTCCTGCATGAGCTTCGACCCCTCGCAGCCTGCCCCGACGTCGGCCCAGCCGCACCCCTGGTCGGTGACGACCCAGAACGTCTGCTGCATGTAGGGGACGAGCGGCGACGGCTTCTCCTTCGTGCCGACGAGGGCGCCGATCCAGGCGGGCGAGTTTCCGATCCAGCGCGGCGCGTATTGGACCGCCGCGGCGGCGCCGAGGATGCGCCCGGTCGCCGTGGGAGTTGTGGTGAGCACGACGTGATCGGCGCCGGCCTGCTTCATGGTGTTCACCGGGGCGGCGTACTCGGTGTCGCTCACCTTGTAGCTCGCCTTCGCGACGATCGTGAAGCCGAGTGCCTTCGCCGCGTACTCCGTTCCGGCGACGCCTTCCGCACCGTAGTCGTCATCCTGGTAGATGAGCCCGAGCTTCGGCGTGATGCCCTTGTCCTTCAAGTACTGCAGGCCGTTCGCGATCTGGGCGATGTACGGGGCGCCATTCGCGACGACGTACTTTTCCTTGAACCAGATCCCGGCGAGCGTGGCGGCGCCGGTGACGATCTTATCGTCGCGGATCTGCTGCAGGATCGCCACCGTCTGCGGCGTGCCGAGCGACTGCGCGATGAGCGCGACCTTCTCCTTCACCGCGTTGTACTGCTGCACGTGGATGTCGGGCAGGTACTGCGTGTCGAGCGTGACGAGCTCGACCTTGTAGCGCTGCTCCTTTGGCAGGTTCTTCCCGACGCCGCCGAGGACGTCGTTCACGTACTGGAAGTACACCTCGTGCCCGCGCGTAAGCGGCTTGCCGATGAGCGCCACCGAGCCGGTGAGCGGCGTCAGCTCGGCGACCTTGATGGTTTGGCCCTCGATGCCGGGACCGGTCTTGATCGCGGCCACCGTCGGCGATGCCCCCGGCGACGCCCCCGACGGTCCCTCCGCCGGCCCGGACCTGCAGGCCCCGACGGCGAGCAACCCGATGGTCAAGAGCGCGACGAACCGTTTCAGCATGCTGTGTCCACCTCCCCCGCTTAATACGAGAAGGGCCATGTCCTCACGTACGTGCGCAGTCTGCTCCAAATACCGGAAAGCCCGAGCGGTTCGAACACCAGGAAGAGCACGATGAGCGCTCCGAAGATGAGCTGGTTGAGCACGAAAACGGTGACGCCGCCGCCCCCGGCGCTGTGTGAGACGAAGGGGATCGCCGGGCTCAGGGCCTCGACCACCCGCGGGATGAGCACCAGGAAGAAGGCGCCGGCGATCGAGCCGTACACGGTGCCGATGCCGCCGACGATGATCATCGCGACGTACTGGATTGACGGTCCGAGGTCGAACTGGCCCGGCGTGATGTACCGGAGGTACGAGCCGTACAGCGCGCCGGCCGCCGCGGCGTAGAAGGAGGAAACCGCGAACGCGCCGACCTTGTACCGCGCGCGGTCGACGCCGATGATCGCGGCCGCCAGCTCGCGGTCGCGGATGGCCTGGAACGCGCGACCGGGCCGGGATCGCACGATGTTCTTCGCCGCGAGCGCCGCGATCACCAGGAGCGGCACGACGAACAGGAAGAAGGACTGCTCGCGCGTGAGCGGGAGGCCGAGGCTCGTCCCGAGGTCGGCGAAGTTGAGACCGCCGATCTGCGGCGAGGGGACCGCGCGGCCCTGCGGACCGCCGGTTATCTGCCGGAGGTTCAGGAAGAGGTGCTCGCCCACGAACACCAAGCCGAGCGTCACGATCGCGAGGTACAGGCCGCGCAGGCGCAGCGCGAATGGGCCGACGAGCAGCCCGACCAGCGCGCCGATGATCCCGGCGACCGGAAGCCACACGAGGACCGGCAGCTTGAGCTCGCCCCCGAGGTAGCCCGCGGTGTACGCGCCGAGGCCGAGGAAGAACGCGTGGCCCAGCGAGACCTGGCCGGTGAAGCCGGTGAGGAGGTTGAGGCCGATCGCCGCGATAGCCGCGATGGCCGTGAAGTTCATGACGGAGAGCCAGAAGTCGTCGATGACGAGCGGCGTCGCGACGTAGAGGGCGGCGAGACCGACGAGCGCGGCCCAGCCGCCGACGCCGCGGAAGAGCGCGAGCTCGTCGGCGTACGAGGTGCGGAGGCCGTCGATCCGTCGCAGAACCGGCACTGACGCGAGCGGGCTGGGCGCGCGTCTCACACCCGCTCCACGACGCGCGTGCCGAAGAGCCCGTACGGCCGGACCACCAGGACGACGATCATCAGGAGGTACGCCGCCGCGACGTGGAAGTTGTTGCCGAGCCACGGCGCGAGCTGCGGCTGGTACCCCTGCACGAGGACCTCGACGAGTCCGACCAGGATCCCGCCAAAGACGG
>VBDX01000092.1 GCA_005881885.1 Chloroflexota bacterium | reverse complement strand
TGAGCCGACGCGACCCGACGCTATCGCGCCCAAGGACGCGGCGAAAAAGAACGGGGTGAGCAGCGACGACACGCCGAACACCACGTCGGCGATGCGATGCGACCGAGGGTCGTCGGCGACGTGCCGAAAAGCGAAGAAGGCTCCGCGGAGGATGAGGCCGAGCAACGCGACGGTGAAAAGCGGGTAAAGGCTCGAGAAGGTGACCTGGAAGAGCGCTGGAAACGCCGTCCAGCACAGGACGACGGAGAGCACAAGCCAGACGTTGTTGACTTCCCAGACGGGCGCCATCGCGTGGTCGATCAGTGCACGTGCCTGGCGACCTCGCGAACTCGTTCCCGCCAACAGGTCCCAGATCCCAGCTCCAAAGTCGACGCCGCCGGCGGTGCTGTACGCGGTGATCGCCAGCAGCAGGACCAACGCGATCAGGTCAGCCACGAGCTTCGAGCCTCTCCGGCCGGGGGCCGTACGGCGCGCCTACCTCAGGTGCCAGATCCTCCCGGCGCCAGCGCGCGGCGAGCCTCAGCAGGAGCGTGACGAAGAAGTACGCAAGCAGCGCGTAGACCACGACCAGGGTGGCGAGCATCGTCCACACGTATGCCGCAGGCGCGTCCGTGACCGCGTCCGACACGCGCATCAGCCCATAGACGATCCAGGGTTGGCGGCCGACCTCGGTCGTGATCCAGCCCATCTCCACCGCGACGTAACAACCGACCCCTGCCCCCGCCGCGAGCCGGTAGAACCAGACCCCCTCGGGCTGGCGACGGCGCCGGGCCAGGACCCAGAAGTACGAGCTCGCGAGCGCGGCACCCGCCACGCCGAGGCCGACCATGACGTCGAATGCGAAATGCGTGATGTTGGCTTCGACGATCGCCGGTCTCGCGTCCGCGGGGAAGCTCGACAGACCACGGATGACGGCGTTTGGCGAATAGCCGACCAGCAGTGAATCAAGTTCCGGCACTACGACCCCGAAGTGGATCTGGCCGGAATCGTCGATCACGCCGCCGATCACCTCGGGGTTGTGATCGCGCGTCGTCCAGGTGACCTCCATGGCCGCGAACTTGGCCGGCTGGTCTTCGACAAGCGCGCGTGCCGACAGATCGCCGACGACGAGCTGCACCGGCGTCAGCGCGGCCGCGATGGTGAAAGGCACCACGAAGGCGAGACGCTGATAGTGATCACGCCGGCCGCGCAGCCATGCGACCGCGTACACCGACGCGACGGCGAAACCCGCGGTCATGTACAGCGCGATCATGAAATGCCAGAACTCGTAGCCAATCGACTCCGTGAAAAGCGCCGCGGCGGCGTCGATGTCGATGACGCGGCCCTCATGCACCGTAATTCCGCCTGGCGTGTTCATCAACGAGTTGGCGGAGAGCACGGCGAAGGTGCCGAGGACGCCCGACGGCGGAAGCACTAGTCCGAGCAGGAAATGCGTCTTCGGCGCAAGCCTCTTCCAGCCGTACAAGTAGATGCCAATGAAGATGGCCTCGAGGAAAAAGGCGAGTCCTTCGATCGCGAAGCCCAGCCCCAGAGCGGCGCCGAACCGACCCATCAGGCGCGGCCACAAGATGCCGAACTCAAAGGAAAGGATGGTTCCCGTCACGGCTCCGACGGCGAACTGCACCGCCATCACAACGGACCATCGCCGCGCGATTCGCAGCGCGACCGGGTCATTGCGGGCAATACCGATCCCTTCCATGACGAGCGTCAGCGTGGGGAACGCCACGCCAAGCGGTACCAAGAGGACGTGCGTCGCGAGGGTGAACGCCATCTGGATGCGGCTCGGGAGGAGGGCAGACTCGCCTGCTAGCCCAAGCGGCGCGTCCATCAGCTCCGTCAACCTACAACCCGATGCGTCGAGAGGATCCTATTAGGGCCGGAACAGTCTCCAGTGCCCCTCGGAAACGACCTCGGCGGCGCCGTCGACGACGCTGATGGCACTCTCATCGTCGATCGCGTACGTCGGCGCAGGAATCCGCGCTGCCCACCTCTCCGCATTCGCCAACGAAGCATCGGGGTGGTCCGGGTGCCCGAAGTGCGGGATCACCGCGAAGTCAACGAGTCCGGCCCCCTGTCCCGTGACGAGGACCCTCTTGACGTCACCCTGAGGCGTGGCGAAGACGATGTCCTCAGACTTCAGAGGTCCATCGTTCCCGCGTGGCGGTTCGACATAGGTCTCGACGAAGGAGGAGGCGGCAGCCATGCTCCCGGCGCTCACTCCCACGTAGGCCGCCTCGGAGCGCAGCGTCGGCAGGAGACCGGTCAAACCGGAACGCCGCATCCAGTTGGCGAGAAAGAGGGGGTCGCCGCCCCAGACCAGCAGTGCGTCGGCGTCCCGGACCGTGGGCACCCACGCCGCCTCCTCGATGCTCGGCAGCGCCGTCAGCTCAAGGAGTCCCAACGATTTCCAACCCAATTCGCACAAGGGCGACGATGCCTTGCCGGAGATCGCCCGCCATGCCATGCCGGGCCCGCCGGGGAACGGGTAGATCCCAGTGGGGATGAAGAGGGCGTTGGACTCGGCGATCGGTTTTCCCAGCAAAGCGACCAGCGCGTCGTGGATGCTTCCGTTCTTGATCCCGGCCGATGTGAGGAGAGCTCTCATGTTCCTACCTTCCTTTCCTAAAGGGTGATCTCGTCCGTGTGATACAGGCCGTGCTCAATCGGCGCATCTGATCTCATCGCGATGAGGTTCCGGACCGCGCTGGCGCTCGTGCTGTTCGCGATGCCGGCTCTGAACGCATGCGCGGGCACGCCGGCTTCCGGTTCCGCCGCCGATCGCGCGCTCGCCCACGGATACCTCGCTGACCCGGCCCGCGGTGGCATGCTGAGCGGGTCCGCGCAGTTCCTCGACGCCGGAGCGTATGTCGCCGATCGTTTCCGGAGATCGGGCTCGAGCCGCTCGGTGATGCCGGGACGTGCCTGGAGCACTGCCGACAACCCATCGTGCGCATGACCGGCCTTACCGGCGCGCTCTCGCCGGCGCTGGCGCTCGCCGTCGCGATCGGCCGATCCCGCTCGCCCTAACGCCTAGGCTCATCAGCTGCTCGTGGGCCGAAACGAACAGATCGACCGGATCATCGCCAAGACCCCGGATTGGCGTGGCGCTGCGCTCGCTCAGCTGCGTCGGGTCATCCATGCGGCCGACCCTGGCATGGCCGAGGAAGTGAAGTGGAAGCGGCCCGGTAACCCGCTGGGCGCTCGGGTCTTCGAGCACAACGGGATCGCCTGCATCGGCGTGATCTGAAAGAGCGGGTCAGGTTGAAGTTCGCGGACGGCGCGAGTCTTCCGGATCCGAAGCGGCTCTTCAATGCCGAACTCGAAGGCAAGTCGCGCGCGATCGACTTCCATGAGGGTGACGGGGTCAACGAGGCAGCGCTGAAGGCTCTCGTCAGAGCCAGCGTGAAGCGCAACGTGGACAAAGCGAAGAGCGGGAAGCCTCGCACGCGCTGACCCGCGACCGACGGGCTCGTCTGAGTCTCGCCGCGACGATCACCCCCGTGTGCGGCGGCCCGTCGCACGCATCGATCTGTATTTGTCGGGAACGGGGCTGAAAGTGGCACTGCTCGCACGTGCGACGTGACTGCGACCGTCGACCTGCGACACCTCAAGGGCCACGGCGGTCCAGATCCCTTTGACCCGCAGAAATCCGCCGCGGGTCAGTTGCCCTCCGCGCGGCTCAGCCGCCTTTTCGTCTCGGCGTAGAAACGGTAGGCGGGCCTGATCGGCCCGTCGTCGTTAAAAAAATCGGTGGGCAGAGAGGGAATCGAACCCCCACAGCCAAAGGCGGCTGATCTACAGATAGAAGGACGTGGAGAACGATCTCGCGATGACAAATCGCGCTTTCGCTAAAGAAATCGCGAATCACATGAGCGAAATGTCAGAGTGGTCAGACGTACAAGAAAGTCAGGGACGGGGGAACGACCAACCCTTCCCGGAACAAACCGCCGAACACAGGCGGGGTCCAACCGCGAATCAGATGTTTTGCAGACTTCTCGCGTATTTTACGAATCCGCTCGCCAGTTCCTGAGCAAAATCGCGAAATCGCGCTCCCGGCTGGCCAACTTCTTCGCCGCAGACTTCTGTCGTTTCTGCGGATCGCATCCGCAGTCATCCTGCTTCGCGTCACGCCGATTCTCAGGCGTTGGGGTCGATGATCGTGATCTCCCCTTCG
>VBDX01000088.1 GCA_005881885.1 Chloroflexota bacterium | reverse complement strand
TGGTCATCGACGGCGGCGAGTACGTGCGGGCGGCCATCATCGGGCCGCGAATCTCGAGCATTCGGGACGTGCCCGCTCCAGCCGAAAGGACGCGTATCGCGAAGGCGGGGTCGACGCCGGCGTTCCTCGCGAGCGCGAGCGCCTCGCCGGCTGCGGCGATATGGATGGCCACCAGATGGTTGGCGACGTACTTGAGACGCGACCCGGTCCCGAAGGGCCCCACGTTGATGACCTCCCGGCTGACCAGATCGAGGACACGTCGACAACGTTCGATCGCCGCCTCGGTGCCGCTCGCGTACACGATGATGTCGCCCCGCTCGGCCTGGACGCCGGTGCCGCTGATCGGGCAGTCGAGCACGTCCGCTCCGTGCGGCTCGAGGCGCGCACGCAGCGCCTCTTTGTCGAGGAGTCGGAGGGTGCTCATCTCTATGACGGTCGTGCCCGCCCGGACGGCCCGCGCTAAGCCGTCCGGACCCTCGGTCACTTCGTCGAGCGCGGCCGATGACGGCAGGAGCAGCAATACGATCTCGACGCGCTCGGCGACCTCCCGCGCGGAGGATGCGCGGCGTCCGCCCGCTGCCGCGAACGCGTGGGCGCGCGCCCCGTCGATGTCGTGGCCGATCACGGCGACCCCGGCGCGAAGGAGGTTCCGCGCGATCGCGCCGCCCATCACGCCGAGTCCGACGATGCCCACCCGGTCGATCGGGGGAGACGTCACCGCGGCGCTCCGACGGCGAGCCGGGCGCCCGTAGGATCAGCGGGCGGCGACTGTCCCACAGCCGCCTCGCATGATGTGCGAGAGCCGGGCCGTCCAGTCGTACTTCGTCGCGGCCGCGACCGTCCGCATTGCCTCTCCATAGAGCTCGCTGTCGAGCAGGCGGCGGGCGGCCGCCGTGTCCGGTAGCTCGACGTCGAGGATCCAGTCGAAGTCGGTCGTCAGGCGGCCCACGTTCTTCCCTGTTGTGGCCCTCTCCACCTCGGGCGCTTTCTCGAGGCGGCGAGCGGCATCGAAGGCTCGCTGCTTCACTACGGCGGTCGCATCATCGGACCAGACGAACATCGCCACGTGCCGGACGTGGCCGCGCCGCGTCAGCGGCGTTCCCTCGTACTCCCAGTCGACGCGGGCGGTCAGCTCGTCCGTCGACACGAGTCCGTTGAAGTCGGAGGCGGCGTTGTGAATAGGGTCGGCGCCGTACGCGTCATGCCCAGCCCAGTCGTCGAAATCGAGGTGAAGCGCCACGTCGAAATTGGCGGGCGGCGCTTTCGGCGATCGCCAGCGAGGAGTCCGGTCCCAGGGGCGCACGTCTCGCAGCAGCTTGGTCCCGCCAAAGAGATCGGACCCGTAATCGCCAGCCCGGACATCCCGGCACTCCATACAGAGGTAGGACAAGCCCTTGAGCATCTCGACCTGCTGTTCTGGGGTGGTCGTGTCCCGGAGCGTCCACAGCACCGAGTGTCGCAGCGGCATTGCTTCCTCACCCTCCCTCGGGGCCGATGACATCGGAACCGAACACGCTGAGCGATCTGCTCGCGCGAGGCACGATATCCGAAGACTGACTAGGCCGAGACCCGACGGCGACGCAGCTCAGCGCGCTCCTCTCGGCGCGAGGTCCAGCGAGGCTGGGCGCAGATGTGGCCAGGGAACTCGACGATGGTGTGGGCCGCGAGGTAGGACGTCATACCCGTTCCGATATCCAGCAGCGGGTTCACCTCGACCAGATCGAAGCCGACGACGTCGCTGTGCTCGCTCAGCGCGATCAGTGTTTCCCGCAGCTCGTCGTACGCGAGTCCGTTCGGCTCACCGGACACGCATCCAGGCACGAGGGCCATATCGAGGACGTCGATATCGATGCTTGCATAAACGGCTGCGTTGGCCGGCAGGACTGCCGCAATGTCGCGCGGCCCGCGATCGCGGAACTCCTCCATCGCGATCACACGGTTGCCGTCGCCGATCGAGTCATGCACGTCCGAGCCGCGGTTGCGCAGGCTACGGATGCCGACCTGGGTGAGCGTTTGCACGTGCGGCATCTTTCGGATGTGCCGCATCGGCTGGACGTTCGTGTACATGAACCCGTGCCGGAATGGCGTGTAGTCGATGTGGGCGTCGAAGTGGACCACGTGGATCGGCCGGTCCCAGGCCCGGACCACGGGCGCGCTGATCGCATGATCACCGCCGATGATGACCGGCAGCGCACCGGCCGAAAGGATCGACCGCAGCGCGGTCGTGACGTTTTCCCAGGTGCCCTCGGGGTTTGTCGGAAGGACGTTCACGTCGCCCGCGTCCGCGATCAGGCCATTTGTCAGCTCGTGCTCAAGGAACGTTCGATCGGCGCGTCCGTCGTAGTAGCCATCGACGTCGAACCGAAGCGAGTGTTCGCGGATCCGACGCGGGCCGAACCTGGAGCCGGGCAGGTAGGGTGACCCCTCGTCGGACGGAACGCCGAGCACCGCGATGTCGGAGTCAAGCCTCGAGAGATCGGCTTGTATGCGCGTGCGCAGGAATGAAGGGATACCGGCGAATGGATAGTTGAGCGAGCGCTGGTTCCCGATGGTCCGCTGGTCGTCCACCTGATCAGCCTCGCTCCCTACTACGTCCGCTGCCGCGCGGGCATGCCGCGAGAATAGATGGTGGTCTCAGCCATCGCGCGACCGCCTCCCACGCCTCCGCGAGGTCGAGACATATCCAGTCGCCGAACCGTGGCCCGACGCTCTGGAGCCCGAACGGAAGTCCGTTCAGGAGATGTCCCGCTGGGGAGCGAGCTGACCGGATGGCCGATCAGGTTCAGTGATGGAACCAGCCTCCACTACCATCGCGGGCGATCGTCTTCAACCGAGGTGCATCATTCCCCGCTATTTCCAGAGGACTCGCTCGCGTCGCCGCGGTTCACCGCGTTCCTAGCAAATCTCACCTACGAGATGCTTTCGCTGGTGGGGCTGCGACGGGTCGGCCGGTAACGCAACCGGCGTGGCGCGATCCGCTACCGCCGGGTTTTCGTTGGCCCGAAGGTATCCGAGCCGCCGCCTGCTTCACATTCGATCTCGATGCCGAGAGCGCAATCCTTTTCGATCGTCCGCAGGCCGCGGAGTGGCTCGACGTCATGAGCCATCAGGCGTACGGACCTCGCGTTGCCGTCCCGCGGCTCCTCCGACTCCTCGACCGGCAGGGTATTCGGGCGACCTTCTTCGTCCCCGGCTACAGCGCCGAACGCTGGCCGGAGGCCGCGCGTTCGATTCGAGACGCAGGTCATGAGATCGGCCACCACGGCTACCTTCACGAGGGTTCGCGGGCTGCCGACGGCGCGACCGAGGAGGCCCGCCTTCTTCGCGGGCTCGAGGCGCTCGATCAGGTGCTCGGAGTGCGTCCCACCGGCTATCGCGCACCGATGTGGCAAGCCTCGTACCGGCTGCCGGAACTCCTCGCCCGTCATGGCTTCCGCTACGACAGCGGTTTGATGGACGCTGATCACCCGTATCGACTCGCTGTGGGTCCTAACCCCGGTGCCCCGACGATCATCGAGCTGACCGCTCACTGGGCGCTGGATGACTGGGAGGCTTACAACTACCTGCCGGACATCACCGGCTCTGGGGTGATCGCACGTCCATCCGAAGTGCTCGAGCGCTGGACTGCCGAGCTCGAAGCGCTAGCCGACGAAGGCGGTCTCTTTGTCCTCACCATGCATCCTTTCTTATCCGGTCGGGCATCACGAGCCGCCGCGCTCGAGCGGCTCCTCGAGCGGGCCAAGGCCGTCGACGGCCTATGGATAGCGACGTGCGACGAAGTCGCTCGCTATGTCGAGGGACTCGATCTGCCGCCCGTCGTTCACCAGCCGCCGCCTCTTCCGACGCAGAGCCCTCGGTGACCGCCACAAGGGACTCCGTCGCGCTGGTCACCGGCGCGAGCGGGGGCATCGGGCGGGCAACCGCCGAGCGACTCGCTGGTGCCGGCTACCGGCTGGCCATCAACTACCTCACGAATCGAGCCGCAGGCGAGTCCGTCGCGACTGCACTCGGCGGGCGCGCGTACTGCGCCGATGTGTCGGACCCGGCCGCGGTGGAAGAGCTCGTGGCGCGTGTCGAAACCGAGCTCGGGCCCATCGCGATCGCCGTATCGAACGCCGGCGTCTATCAGCGGGTCGCCTTAGAGGATGTGACAGACGAGCACTGGCGGCGGACGCTCCGGATCAACCTCGGCGGCGCATTTCACCTCACGCGCGCGGTCGCCCCCGGGATGCGGCGCCGCCGGCAGGGCTCGATCGTCTTCGTTGCGTCGGAGCTCGCACTCGTCGGGTCTGACCGAGCGAGTCCGTACGTCGCGGCCAAAGCGGCGCTCATCGGGCTGGGCCGGTCACTCGCACGCGAGCTCGCTCCAGAAATCCGGGTCAACGTGGTGGCTCCGGGGCCGGTCGACACGCCGCTCCTGCCGGACAGCGAGCGAGGTCCCGCTTACACCGCGGCCATCCCGCTCCGCAGGATCGGTCGTCCTGAGGAGATCGCATCCGCGATCGTCCACATGGCCGAGGCTCCGTGGACGACAGGTGCTGTGTATTCGCCGAACGGTGGCGTCGTCATCCAATGAACAGCGCTCGGGTCGCGCTGGTGACTGGCTCGGCAGGCGGTCTCGGCCGAGCGCTCGTGGCCGGACTGGGTGCAGCAAATTGGGAAATCGCCGCAGCGACCCATCGCGGTGGGGCGTTCGCGGCCGATCTCGCGGATCCGGAACAAGCACGATCGCTCATCGCCAGGGTCATCGAACGTTATGGTCGGCTCGACCTGCTCGTTGCGAACCATGCGGCGATGACGATGGCGCCCGTCGACCGGTATCCACTCGACGACTGGTGGCGGGTGGTCGACACGAACCTCTCGGGCTCGTTTTACCTCGCCCGGGCGGCGGTCTCGCACCTGCGCACGACCCGCGGCGCGATCGTGTTCGTGTCGAGCGAATGGGGGATCACCGGTTGGCCGGAGGCGTCCGCGTACGCGGCCAGCAAGGCCGGACTCGTCGGCCTCACGCGGGCGCTGGCGCGGGAGCTCGCTCCGGCGATCCGCGTGAACGCGATCGCGCCCGGCATCATCGACACGCCTCAGCTCCAGGTCGATGCGGGAGCCGCGGGTATCTCGCTCGGCGAGATGAAGTCGCGGTACGCGGACGCAATTCCTCTTCGGCGCATCGCGACGCCGAGGGAAATCGCCGCGACCGTCGCTTTCCTTGCGTCCGACGATGCGGCGTTCTACACAGGCCAGGTGCTTCATCCCAACGGCGGGACGACGACCGCGTCGTAGGGTTGTTCGTAGAGGCGCCAGTCAGCGCGCCCTACCGGCTCGCGCGCTCAGTTCGTGAGTCGAAGCAGGTGGAGCCCGTGGTTCTTGTCGGTGACGTAGACGAATCCGCGGGCGTCCGCCAGGACGTCTTCCGATTGCGCCACGAGCCGGCCGGCCGGAAGCAAGCCCCGCCGCTCCAGCGGATCGGGTGGCACGAACTCACCGATCTCGCGAGGAAGTCTGGGGTCGGAGATGTCGTAGATCCGGAGTCCGGCGTTGAACGAAGCGGCCACCCCGTTCGCAGAAGTTCCGGTAGGGCGCTCCCGATGGCGGAGTCGGAAGCGGAAACAGGGAGACGAGTCGCGGGGCCCGCTCGTTGGCGACGTCGACCAGGCCGGCCAGGCCAAGCGGCTCGTCGCAGTCCTCCTCGATCGCCTCGGAGTTCACGGCGACGAGGCCGCGCCCGTGGAGCGGCACCGCCGTGTGTGCGGCAATGATCGGATTGAATGGAGGCGCGAGGTCGAGCCGGCTCACGAGGGCCGGCGCAGTTGGATCGGCAACATCGAGGATGACCAGGCCGGCCGCTCCATAGGCCAGATAGGCTCGGTGCCCGGCCAGATACGCCGCGTGCAGGCTTGTGCCCGGCGGCACGCCCGCCTCTCCGCCCGCCCGCCACTGGCCGGCGACCCACCATCGCCCGACGACTCGTGGGGCGCTCCGGTCGGCGAGGTCGACGATCTCGTAGATGTGACCGTCGTACCCGGCAGGGACGGAAGAGCAGTGCACGTAGCGGCTACCGTCGTAAAAATTGCGATGCGTTCCGTTGCCGCCAGTTGAGTACCGACCAAGTTGCACCGGGTCGGCCGGCGAGGAGACGTCCCAGATGAGGAACCCTTCTTCGAATGCCGCGCTCGGGTCCTCTCCCCAGCCCGTGTCGATCTTTTCGAGCGCGGTGATCATGAGCCCGCCCGCCACCTGGATCTGGATCGTCCAGGTGTTCGACGGCCCGGGGACGAATCGCAGCAGCTCCGGATCGCTCGGATCAGTGACGTCGAGGATCGACCAGCCGCGATGCCAGAGGTGCCCGAGGTAGAGGTACCACCGCCCCGCCACTTCCTGGATCGCCATCTTGAAGCCGGGCCGCCCGCCAAGGTCGTGGTAACCCACGATCTCGACATTCCGTAAGGAGTAGTCACCGCGCGGAAGGTTGTTCGCCGTTTGCGCCCTCCCCACCGACAACCCATTCTGTACCTCCCGGGACGAGGGATTGATGTGCAGCCCGCTTCGCGGGACGCCAGAGGGTCCTGACG
>VBDX01000011.1:2311-26546 GCA_005881885.1 Chloroflexota bacterium | reverse complement strand
AAGAAGAACGGCATCCAACTGCAATCACGCCGTTTCGCCGGGGACCCCGACGGCCACGTGCGTTAGCGTCCCGAGGAAGCTCCAATTGCGCTTGCTCCTCCGTTCATCGGATCACTGCGCTCTCGCGGTGTTCTCGAGCGCAGGCTCATCCCGAGGTGTGACGTGACAGGGTCGCGGCTCGAGCTCACGCGGGCGCAAATCCTCGCGTTCCGGCGGCACGTCGGCGCGCTCGACGCGCGGCTCCCACGCGGACGGCGCTCGCTCCGGCGTGCGGCGTGGGCGGGCCTACAGGACAGCATGCCCCGCGCTGCGCTCCTCTCCATCCATGCGCGCGTCGAGGGAACGAAGCCGTCGACCTGGGAGGACTCGTCACTCGTGCATCTCTGGGGGCCGCGTTACCACACGTATCTCATTGCGGCGCGGGACCGCGCGGTCTTCACGCTCGGGAGGCTGCCGGACGAACGCGGCGCGCTACGTGTCGCGGAGGACCTGGCCACCCGCCTCGCGACCCTCCTCGCTGGCGGGAGGACGAGGTACGGTGACGCGGGAAGCGCGCTCGGCATGAACCCCAATCGGCTCAGATACGCCGCAGCGACCGGCACAGTGCTCATTCGGTGGGACGGCGCGCGACAACCAGTCATCTGGACCGTGCCCCGACCCAAGGTCGACCCGCGCGACGTTCGCCTCGAGCTCGCGCGGCGATACTTGCATGTCTTCGGTCCCACCACGCCGGAGGCGTTCGCCGAGTGGGCCGGTATTCGCCCGCAGCGAGGCGTCGCGGCGTTCGATGATCTCCGAAGGGCGCTCACCCCGGTACGAACGCCGGTCGGCGACGCGTGGATCCTCTCGAGCGACGAGCCGACGCTCCGCGCCGCCCTCCGGCCCGCGGCTTCCGCACGGCTCCTCCCGAGCGGCGACACCTACTTCCTTCTCCAGGGACGCGATCGTGAACTCTTAGTCCCCGACGCCTCTCGTCGCCGCGCGCTCTGGACGCCACGCGTCTGGGCAGGCGGCGTCCTCGTCGATGGCGAGATGGTCGGGACATGGCGACGCGGACTTGGGACTGTGACGATCCAGACCTGGCGCCGTCTCACGCGCGCGGCACGCGACGCGGTCGCGGCAGAAGTGACATCCCTGCCGCTACCGGATCTCCAAGGGCAAGCCGTCGTCCGGTGGGACGACTGACTGGCATCCCCAGGTAGCGGTTTGGCGCGACTTCCACGCCATTTTTCACTCGGGTGCAGGAACGCGAACAGAAATCGTCACCGCCGAGACTCCGTACGCCCTCGGGTCGGGTGTTCCGTGCGGAGGCGCTCATCATGTTGCGACGTGAAGCTAAGCGAGAGATTCGCAACAGCGTTCGGTGACAGGAGGACCGCATGAGCGACCAGATCAGCCCCAAGCAGTTCCGCGAGTCCGAGGGCGTCGAGGATTGGCGCGTCGTGGGCGACGGCGCGAACGCGTTCTTCCGAACCGGGTCCCTCGCGGCAGGCGCGCGGCTCGTGCAGGCGATCGGCGCGTTGCCGGGTGTCGATGATCTCCGACCCGACGTTGACGTGCGTCACGACGGCGTGACTGTGCGCATGGTCGCGTTCATCGAGGGCTACGGCGGGATGATCCAGGGCCATGTCGAGCTGGCCCGCAAGATCTCGGCAGCTGCCCGAAAGTTGGGCCTCTCTGCCGACCCGTCGGCGGTCCAGAGCCTTCTTGTCATCCCGGGCGCGACCTCTCGCGCCGAAGTGATGCCGTTCTGGCGTGCTGTGCTGGGGTATGAGCCTCGCCGCGACAGCCCCGCGGAGGACCTTGTCGATCCGCGCAACCGAGGGGTGCCATTCTGGTTCGAGCAAATGAAGGAGCCGCGCCGGGACGGCGGCGGCGCGATTCATATCGCGGTATGGGTGCCGTACGAGCAGGCGGAGGCGCGCATCGCGGCGGCGCTCGCCGCGGGCGGCCGGATGGTGCGCGACGAATTCGCGCCCTCATGGTGGACACTGGCCGACGCGGCGGGCAACGAGGCCGACATCGCCACCACAAAGGGCCGCGACTGAGTCATCCACTGACGAGGTGCGCGATGTGCTTCAGGTGGGATCGCTCACGGCATGCGACCCACCGCGCCTAGTCCAGCACCGTCCTTTCGCGTGGCTTTCGGCTGCTCCGTGAGTTGGGTCAGGAGCTGGTCGATCGTGAGGTTTGTGTCGTACATGACGACATGAATGTTGCATGACCTTTGGGCTAAGTCTCCTTGACGCTCATACCATTCACGCGTGGACGAGCACACGACGACGAGGCTCTCGCGGTCGCCCGCGCGTGATCGCCCAGGGCGTCGTCGCAGGCACGAGCGACCCGAGCTACCACATGTCGCTCGCCGCATTGCCGGTGACGCCACCGCGCGGACTGTCGCTCGCGCGACGGAACAACTCGAGGCGCAGACGCAAGGCGGCGGCGGATCGTCAGGCCGCAGACCAGTCGACGATGGCGGTGGCCGACGACCCGACCGCGATGGCGACGACTCACGTAACCTCCTTATCGCGCTCGGCCTCATCGTTGTCGGCGCCAGCGTGCTGAGTGCTCGTCTTCTCGCTAAGGCTGGGCGCCCGCCTCACACGACTTAGCCCTCGACCTGACTGATTTCAAGGAACAGGTCAGGGGTTCGGCATGCGAGCCGCTATGCGGACAGGTCGCTTCTCAGAGCGATGTAGGGGTCAACGCCGAGGCGCCTACCAGTGCGGGTCACGTTTGTACGTGCTCCAAAACGGCCGGTTCCACATGCCCCCGTCTAGCCATACCTTCTGCGAAACGACCGCCGTCGCCGACCACCAGACCCAGCCGGCCTGTTCGGTCGGGATGTACTTGCCAGCGGCATACAGGTAAGGGCCATCGATCTCGACGTGGAACGGGATGAGCTGGGGCGGAGCCCACACCTCGATCGTCAAGGTCTGCGCGTTTGTGTCGACGCGCGCGAAGAGGCGCACGGGATGGTCGTACAGGTTGCGGATGACCAGGTCAGGTCCCCATGGCGGCGCGACCGTCGCGTCGAAGCCGAAGCCCTCTGGGTAGCCCCAGTAGAAGTAGGGGAAGTACGCGTGCGAGGTGCGCTGAACGATGTCGAGGCCCGCCTTGGCCGCGGCCGGGAACACCGTGGAGGGCAGCTGGCAGATGCCGCCGCCGATCGCCGGAATTTCGATGAGCTCGCCATCCTCGAAGCCGATCGCCTTGCCCCACGTGTAGCCGGTACGGGTGGAGATCTCACCCAGCAGATAGGTCAGCGAGAGGCTGTCGCGCGGCGCGATGTAGGGATGCGCGGCGTTGTCGAAGAAGTTGTTGACCGCGTTGGCCGACACGATGATGTTGGTGACGCGCTCCCAGGGCGAGCCGACGAATCGACTTGTGTGGCTGGCGATGATCTTCCACTTCGAGTAATCCGTTTCGAACGCAGGGAACGCCGGGCGAGGCCCGATGCCAGGGACCCGCAGGCGTGTGCCCGGGGTGAGCGCATAAACGTTGTGCAGCTGCGGGTTCCACAGAAGCATCTCTCGGAACGCGTCGGGCCCGCCGATCCCGAGGTGCGCCACGAGCTGGTTCGGGTCGTTATCACCCTCGACCATGGTGTAGAAGACCGCAGCGCCGGCCGCGCCGACCCTGTTCTCGCCACTGGCCGATGTCGGAACGAGCGTGAGTGCGAGGGCGATCAGCACTGCTCCGCCGCAGCGCGCGCCGCGCGACCTCATCGTTCCGTCCCGTCCCGCGGTCGGCAGTCGCGACCAGATTCCGACATGCCCAATTAACGAAGCAGTAAGCGTGCCGGGATCACCCTCTCGGGTGACGCGCGGTTACGTCACCTGATCGGTCGATGGACAGGCTGACTTCTCTGCCGACTCGCCTCTGCCGCAATCGGCGAGGTACGCGGCCGGCGCCTTCGGCGTCTCGATCGGGATGGTCACATCGCAAGCGCGAACGGACTTGCGCAGCTCTGACGTGAAGACGGCGTTTCGCTGACGACTAGGTCGTAGACGGGAGCCGAACGAGCGGTCGGCGGCGGGGACCGAAGCCAGGAACCAGAGTTCGTGCAGTGTCCTGGCTAGACTGAGATCTCTAGGTTCTCGGCATGACGGTTCTTCGTGGAGTCGCCCCATGCAGTCACGACACTCGGAAGACAAGTGGTCCCGTAGGGACTCGTCGCGCGGTCCGTAGCGGAGGTGGACCCGTGGAGGACACCCATTTCTGGGAGCCGTTCGGCTCGGACGGGATAGCCAAGATCAGATACACGGCCGGCGCGATCGTCACGGAGGACGACGCCCGGAAGTCTGTCGCCGAGCTCTTCGCTCTAACCAGCGGCAAGCCGGCCGTGGTCTTCGTTGACATCCGGAAGGCGAAATCGGTCAGTCGCGAGGCTCGCGCGGTGTTCGGCGAAGCCGCCAACAGGTACGCCGCTCTTGCGCTGCTGGCTGATTCGCTCCCGACGCAGGTCATCGCAAATTTCTTCATCGGTCTCAGTCGGCCGAAGGTGCCGACGCAGATGTTTACCGACGAAGAGAAAGCGCTGACCTGGCTGCGCCGATACGTGGCGTGAACGCCGAGGAGGACCGCCTCGGCCCGGTCATCCGCATCATCACGAGCATCGCGAAGGGCGACCTTCATCCCGAATTCCCAGACATTGCGAATGACCCGGAGATCGAGGCGATCGTGCTCGGCCTTCGGATGCTCGCCGAAGAGCTCGTGGCGTCTCGGGCGGACCTCGACGGGCGCACCGCGGAGCTCGAGATCCTGAACAAGGGCCTCCTTCGGCTCTCTGACCTCAGTAACCTGCTTCTCTCGTGCGATACCAGCGCTGAGGCGTATGTGGTCCTCGGCCGATCCGCTCGCGAGATGTACGGAGAGCTCTCAGGGGCCGTGTACTTGTACGGCGCGTCGCGAGATGTGGTGGAGCTCGTCACAAGCTGGGGCGACCTGCCGGTGGCCAACAGCTTTCCGCCGGCGGACTGCTGGGCGCTTCGGCGCGGACGTGTCCACCACGTCAGCGCGTCGGGGACAGAGTTGGCTTGCCGACACACCGTGGAGGGTGATCTGAGCAGCGCGATGTGTGTCCCGATGCTCGCGCAAGGCGAAGCGCTGGGCGTCTTGCACCTGGTCGGCGCGCCGGCACTCGGGGATCGGGTCTTCACTCCCTTGGCCGAGCGCCTGGCCGTCGCGGCAGCCGAGGCCTGCGCGCTCGCGCTGGCCACCATTCGGCTGCGCGAGAAGCTGGCTGATCAATCACTGCGCGACTCGCTCACTGGGCTGTACAACCGGCGCTACGCGGAGGAGACCCTTCTGCGCGAGATCGGCCGCGCGAAACGCGAAGCGTCGGCGCTGAGTGTGGTCATGCTCGATCTCGACCACTTCAAGCGACTCAACGATGAGTTCGGTCACGACGCGGGCGATACGGCCCTTCGCGAGGCGACCACGGTCCTTGTCGAGAGCGTTCGGACGAGCGACGTGGTGAGCCGTGTCGGCGGTGAGGAATTCCTCCTCATCCTGCCGGGCGCTTCGATTGAATCCGCAGGCCAAAAGATCGACAAGGTGCGGGAAAAGGTGAAAGCCCTCGAGCTCTTCTACCGTGGTCACCGGTTACCGCCGCTGACCTTCTCGGCGGGCGCCGCGAGCTTTCCCGCGAATGGTGGGACGCCGGAGGCACCTACGTGCGGCCGACTCGGCCCTGTACGAGGCGAAGCATGCGGGCCGCGACCGGACGGTCCTCGCCGGCACCTAAAGCAGTTCCCCGATCCACGCGATCGTCCCGCCTCTACTCGTTCGTTAATCGCACTCATCCGACGCGCGTTTGAATGGAGGCAGCCATCGGCTCGTGCTTGGCGAATTCCCGCGTGGCGCACCCGATCAAGCGCCGAGCTATCCGCGGATCCCGGTCCGCGCGATGCCCTGGATGAGCTGCCGCTGCGCGAAGAGGAAGAGCGCCACCACCGGCGCGACCGCCATCACCGACCCGGCCATGAGCAGCTGGAAGTTCGTGCTCACGTCGCTCCGGAACACGGTGAGCCCGACCTGGATCGGCCGCAGGTCGGGCGTGTCGGTGATGATGAGCGGCCACTGGAAGTCGTTCCAGGCGCGGATCGCGGTGAGCAGCGCGATGATCGCGAGCGTCGGTCGCGAGAGCGGCAGCGCGATGCGCGCCAGGAATCGCAGATGCGAGCAGCCCTCGAGCACCGCGGCCTCGTAGAGCTCGCCGGGGAGCTGCAGGAACGCCTGTCGCAGCAGAAAGACGTTGAAGACCGAGGCGCCGAACGGCACGATCAGCGCGAGGTAGGTGTTGTACCAGCCGAGCCGCTGCATCGAGATGTAATTCGGGATGAGCGTCACCTCCGGCGGGATGACGAGCGTCGCGAGCAGCGCGCCGAAGATGAAGCTCCGGCCGGGGACGCGCATGCGCGCGAGGGCGTAGGCAGCGAGGCTCGCGGTGACGAGTCCGAGAAGGACCGTGCCGGAAGCAATGATCGCGCTGTTCAGGAAATAGCGACCAAAGGGCGCCGCGCGCCAGGCGTCGGCGTAGTTCGCGATGACCCACTGCGCGGGAAGCAGACTCGGCGGGAAGCTCGTCGCGTCGGACTCGCTCTTGAGCGAGGTGGAGAGCATCCAGAGGAAGGGGAACGCCATGACGAGCCCCGCTCCCGCCATGACGACATAGAGGACGGCGCGCCTAGCCGACATATACGACCCGCCGCGCGAAGAGGCGCTCGTTCGCGACGGTGATCGCAAGCACGACGAGACCGAGTACGAAGGCGGCGGCACTCGCGTAGCCGAGCTGCGTCTGGCACCAGAAGCGGTCGAACACGTACAGCGCCGCGACCTGCGTCGTGCCGAGCGGGTTCCCGGCGCAGCCGAAGGCCTGCCCGCCCCCGCCCAACACGTACACGAGGTTGAACGAGGTCATGGCGCCGATCGTCGCGACGAGGAGGAGGAAATACGTTGTCGGCGAGATGAGCGGGAAGGTGATGTGCCGGAACAGGCGGAAGCCGCCGGCCCCATCGATGCGCGCGGCGTCGACGAGCTCGTCGGGGATGGCGGTGAGCCCCGACAGGAACACGACCGCGTGGAACCCGACGAAGTACCAAATGGTGACGAGCATCACCGCGGCGAGCGCGAGGCTCGGCGGCGCGCCCGCGGCGACGATGCCGCGCGGCTCGAGGAGCCAGCGCTGCGCCGGAATGCCGATCCCCTCGAGGATGCCGTTGGCCACGCCGTAGGTCGGGTTGAACACCCAGCTCCACACGAGGCCGACGGCCACCTGCGACGTCACGTAGGGCAGGAAGTAGACGAGGCGAAACAAGCCGCGCAGCCGTAGACGTTGATGCAGCAGCAGCGCGAGACCGAGGCCGACGGCCATCTCGAGCGGCACCGTGCCGCCGACGTACACGGCGGTGATCGCGAGCGAGCGCAGGAAGTCCGCGTCGCGTACGAGACGCAGGTAATTTCCGATGCCGAGGAAGCCCTCCTGCAGGATTTCCCAGCGGAAGAGGCTCATGTAGAAGGCGTAGAGCGCGGGCCAGATGTGGAACGCGCCGATGATGAGGAGAGCCGGCGCGAGGAAGAGATAACCTTCGAGGGCCTCGCGCCTGCGCCGACTCGCGCGCATCCGCGCGCTAGTACCCCGAGAGGATGTCGTTGACCTTCTTTTCAGCCTCCGCGATCGCGTCCTTCGCGTTCGCCTGCCCGAGCAGCGCCTTCGTGACCATGTCGCCGAGCACCGGCTGGATCTTCTGCCAGTCGGGGCTCCCCGGGATGCCGTGCGCGTCCTTCAGCGCGTTGATCGCGACGAGCAGCCGGTCGTCCTGGTCGGCGGCGGACTTGAACGCGGTCGAGTTCCGCGCGGAATCGCGCAGCGGCATGTAGCCGCTCGCAAGGCTCCACGCGACCGTCTGGTCCGTCTCGGTGAGCCACTTCATGAAGAGCCACGCCCCGCGCTGATCGTCCGCCGGTGCCTTCGAGAAGATCACGAGGTTGTTCCCGAAGAGGTCGGTCGAGGCGCCTTTCGGCCCTGCCGGCAGCGGCGCCATGCCGACGCGGAACTTCTTGTCGGCCGGCATGGCCTGCTCGATGAACGGCCGGCTCACGCTCGTCGAGACCGCGAACGCGACCTTGCCCTGCGCGAACGGGTTCTGCCAATCGAAGCCCTGCGTGATCACGGCCGTCTTGTCGGCGAGCGCGAGGTCGACCTGGTACTGCACCGCAGCGATGCCCTGCGGCGTGTTGAACCCCGCCTTCGAGAGGTCGGCGGAGAGCGCGTCGCCGCCCTGCGACCAGAGATACGGAAGGAAGAAGTAGTAGACGTCGGGCGTGTAGGACAGCGGGGTCGCGGTCGTCTTGGCCTTCACCGTCTGGAGCGCGGTGCGGAGCTCGTCCCACGTCTTCGGGACCGAGACGCCGGCCGTCTTCAGGATGTCCGGGTTGTAGTAAAGGAGCGCGTCGCTCTTCGAGAACGGCCACGATACGAGCGTCTTCTTGCCGTTCACCGGCAGCGAGTTGTCGTCCAGAAGCGCGGGGACGAAGTCCGCGAGCTGATCCTTCGAGAGCCCGTCTGGCGAGTCGACGAATTGCTGCACTGGCACGATCGCCTTCGCCTTCAAGTACTGCGCGGTCTGCGGCGGGCCGCTGACCATCGCCATGTCCGGGACGGAACCGGCCTGGATCGCGCTTACGACCTTCTGGTAGAGCTGGTCGTACGTCCCCTGGAACTGGCCGGTGACCTGGACCTTGTGCGTCGAGTTGAACTTCGCGATGAGCTCGTTGAGCCGATCGCCCAGCACGCCGCTCTGGCCGTGCCAGAACGTGATCGAGACCGCGGGCTCTGGGGCCGCCGTCTGGGGCTGGGTCGCCGTCGGGGTCGCGCTCGGCCCGCACGATGCGAGGAGGAGCGCGGCGAGGACGATGAATACGTGAATACGCATCGCATCCACCTCCGAAAGACCGATCGCGAGTCTAGATTCCTTGGTCGCCCTGATTCAGCGCTCGGCAGCTCGGTCTCTCGCGCCCCGTCTGGTGAGCTCAAACATCCCTTGGGCTTACCTTCGGAGCGCGATCCGCAAATCGGGCCGGAGGCACGTCCAACGAATCCCGCTACGCAAGGCTGATGGCCGCACGCAGGTCGCGATCGAGGATCGAGCCGAGCCGTGCACTCTCCGCTTCGAGCGCGTTCCGCGGCGGCCTCCCAGCCTCCCTGAACCAAGCGACCCGCACTCGGTCGCCGTCCAGTTCCCAGGTGCCGCAAACCATGCCCCCCGCCACGACCACCGGCGAGATCCAGCCGCTCTGCATGCTCACCGCCCGCCGCCGCGCTCCTGGTATGACGTGGCCGTCCTCGGTGCCGGGACCCAACACGTATTGGTCGAACCCCGGCAGCAGGCGCACCGCTGTGCTCGGCTTCGCCGACGCTAGATCTTCGAGGTCCGCGGCGAGAACGTACCGGCGCTCCCCTTCCAACTCGACTTCGCCGAGACGATCGCCAAGCGCGCTAAACCAGGTCCGAAGCTGTCGCGCGCTGATCCTGCCGCGGGACAGCCAGTTGCGGAAGTTCTCGATCGTCGCCGGACCGTAGGCGCGGAGGTAGGCGACGATGACAATCGCCGCGGCCTCATCGGGCTCAGGCAGGCCGCCCCAGTGTGAGCTTGCGTCCTCCGGCCGTATGAAGGTCACGCGATTCCCTCGGCTTGGCCCGAAGCAGAGGTCGCCTTGCCACGCGTAAGGCTTGAGGAGCGTGCCCCACCCCGAGCGGAGCGCGTCGCCGAGGTGACCGTAGCCGCGTCGCGCGATCACCGCGGCGATCAGCTCGTCTCGCGTGAGCACCTTACCGTCAAGCGTCTCGCGGACAACCTCGCGAAGGGCATCGAGCTGCTTCGGGGTGACGCCGAAATACGCTTGCCAGCTGGGCCGCTCCCACGATCGTCCTGACGCCATCAGCGAGAGGAAGGCACCACCGTCCTCAGGTGTGAGCAGGTGCAGCGTGCCGCGCATCGCCCACGTCCTGATGAGGCGACCCTCGGACAGCGCGCGGCTGACCTCGCCGGGCCGCGATGCTTCGCGCCGGACGCGGATCACGAGCTCGGCGGACGACGCCACTTGGGCTTGGACCCCGCAGAGGCGGCGGACCACGCCCGCGACGGGCAGCTTCCCGACCGGATCGAGGAGCTGGCGCTCCATTCGCCACGCGAGCGCTTGTCGCCAGTTGACCTTCAGGACCAATACGGCGAGCGTACCGTGGCCGGCGACGGCTCTACGCGTTGGGCCCGGAACCGTTCCGCGAACTCTGGATGAGCTGATACCGCGACCTGTGGGAGGCACGCCTCGATCGGGTTGCCGACCGACGAAGGAAGGCGCGGGCGAAAGAGAAAAGACGAGGCGCATGAGAACGCGGCTTCAGCGAAGATGGCAAGACGCATGGAGGGTAAGCACATGAACGCGGTAACACCGAGCTTGACGTTCAAGGAGCGGGCCGAAGACGCGATGAAACTCTACGTCTCGGTGATCAAGAACTCGAAGATCGTGAACATCATGCGCAGCGACGGAGGCCCCCTGCCGAAGGGCAACGTGCTGCACGCAACCTTCGAGCTTGACGGCCGAGAGTTCACGGCGATGGATGGCGGGCCGACCTTCTCGTTCTCCGAAGGGATCTCGCTCGTCGCGACCTGCGACACGCAGGAAGAGCTCGACGCCATCTGGAAGCGCCTCTCGGAGGGCGGACAAGAAGGACCGTGCGGCTGGCTCAAGGATCGATTCGGCGTGTCGTGGCAGGTCGTTCCCCGCGCGCTGGGGGAGATGATGGGTCACCCCGAATCCGGGAACTCGGGGAAAGTCATGGAAGCATTGCTCAAGATGAGCAAGATCGAGATCGCGACGCTCAGGGAGGCCTACAAGCAACGATGAGCCCGGGAGCCGCTCGGCGGCGTGACTCTTCGCGGACGAGGTGAGCCGCTCCGAAGCCGCCCGGACCGCGTCAAGACGAACCCGGACGTGGCGCCATTGGCGACCAAACTAACCGCTCCGATTTCGCGGACGCAGGGCCGGACGGCCCGATTTGCGGCCGTGCCGGCGAGATGTCGATTTCGCCATTCCCTTTTTCGACGTCTCGGTAGAGCCGAGGTCCAGCCGGCCGAAAAGCCGGAAGCCCCGGCAAGAATGAAGACCAGAAGGAGACAGAAAGATGCGATTCCTGCTTTACGAGACCGGCGACGCCAAGCCCAGCGCACCGCCGAGCCCGGAGCTCATGGCCGAGATGGGGAAGCTCATCGAGGAAACGACGCGCGCGGGCATCCTGCTCGCGACGGGCGGGCTCGGAGACAAGAGCACGCACGTTCGCAGCTCGGCAGGGAAGGTCACCATCACGGATGGACCCTTCACCGAGACGAAGGAGCTGACCGGCGGTTTCGCACTGATCGAGGTGAAGTCGAAGGACGAGGCTCTCGAGTGGGCCAAGCGCTTCCGGAAGATCGTCGGAGACGGTGAGTCCGTGATCCAGGAAGTGTTCGGGGGCGACGGTCGGTAGTGACGGCGGATACACACAGCGCGATCGACGCGGTGTGGCGGATCGAGTCCCCAAGACTCATCGCTGGACTGACGCGGATCGTGCGCGACGTCGGTCTTGCCGAGGACCTTGCGCAGGACGCCCTCGTCGCCGCGCTCGAGCAGTGGCCGGAGTCAGGTGTCCCGGACAATCCGGGCGCCTGGCTCATGACCACTGCGAAACATCGCGGGATCGATCGCCTGCGCCGCAACGAGCGGCTTGAACGCAAACACGAAGAGCTCGGCCGCGAGCTCGAAGTCCAGCAGGAGATGGCAGTGGCAGATCTCGAAACCGCGACCGATGACGACGTGGGTGACGACCTCCTGCGCCTCATGTTCATTTCCTGCCATCCGGTCCTCTCGCCCGAGGCGCGTGTCGCGCTCACGCTGCGTTTGCTCGCGAGTCTCACGACAGAGGAGATCGCGCGAGCCTTCCTCGTTCCCGTGTCGACCATCGCTCAGCGCATCGTCCGCGCCAAGCGGACACTCACCGAGGCCCGCGTTCCGTTCGAGGTGCCCTCTGGCTCCGAGCTCGACGCACGCCTGGGGTCGGTGCTTCAGGTCATCTACCTCGTCTTCAACGAGGGCTACTCGGCGACCGCGGGCGATGACTGGATGCGTGCGGGGCTGTGTGACGACGCGCTCCGTCTCGGCCGAATCTTGGCCGGGCTCGCGCCAAAGGAGCCGGAGGTCCACGGCCTCGTCGCCCTGATGGAGATCCAGGCATCCCGCACGCGCGCGCGAGTCGGTCCGTCGGGGGAGATCGTTCTCTTGCTCGATCAGGACCGTGCCCGCTGGGACCCACTTCTCATCCATCGAGGCCTCGCCGCGCTGGAGCGTGCCGAGAAGCTCGGGGGCGCGCTCGGTCCATATGCGCTACAGGCGGCGATCGCCGCCTGTCATGCGCGGGCACGGACGGCTGCGGAAACGGACTGGACCCGGATCGTGGCGCTCTACGACGCGCTCGCGCAGCTTGTGCCATCACCCGTCGTGGAGCTGAATCGCGCGGTGGCGCACGGGATGGCGTTCGGTCCGGCGGCCGGCCTCGAGCTCGTCGACGCCCTCGGCTCGGAGCCGTCGCTCAAGGGGTACCACCTCTTGCCGAGCGCGCGCGGCGACCTCCTCGCAAAGCTCGGCCGCTCGGATGAGGCGCGCACGGAGTTCGAGCGCGCGGCATCACTCACGCAGAACGCGCGCGAACGTCACCTCCTGCTGGAGCGTGCGGCGGCGTGCTCACGTTGAGCACACCCGGCCAGATCGTCATCCTGAACGGCGCTCCACGATCCGGTAAGTCCAGCATCGTCACCGTGATCCAGGAAACCTTCCCGGGCCCGTGGATGAACCTGGGTGTGGATGTGTTCGTGAGGCACGTCACGCCGAAGCGCTACCGGCCGGGAATGGGCCTCCGGCCTGGCGAAGAGGGCCACTCGCTCGAGCCTCTCGTCCCGGCGTTCTACGGCGCGATGTACGAGTCGATAGCCGCTCACAGCCGTTCGGGTCTGAACGTCGTCGTTGACGTCGGCCATCACGACGAGGAGATCCTCGCCGACTGCGCGAGGCGTCTTTCGGGACTGCCTGTCCTCTTTGTCGGCGTTCGTTGTCCGATCGGTGTTGTGATGGAACGACGGAACAACGGTCAGATCGGGCGAGAAGGCGAGTACGCCACGGGTTCGGCCGATGAACCGATCCCGACCCCGGTCCAGCTATGGCAGGAGCAAGTTCACATTCCTGGCCTCTACGACCTCGAGGTCGACACGTCGGTCTTGAGCCCGGAGCAGTGCGCCGATCTCATCTGGCGCCGCCTCGAAGATGGAGCTCCGCCGTCCGCGTTCCGACGACTCGCTGAAGGAACGCGTTAGGGCGTGTCCCCCGTCACCTCAGTCATCTCCCCAGGCGCAAGGACGCGCACCTCGGTCCCCGGAGCGCGTCGGGCGACTTCGTGGGCGAAGTCCAGCGGCGGCTTTGCCAGGGGCCGCGGCCAGATGCGCGCGAGCGCGAACGGATAGAACGTCCCCCAATGGATGGGGATCGCCACGCGCGGAGCGATGCGGACGACCGCTTCCGCGGCACGCGCAGGATCCATATGTCCACCGCCGAGGCGCGGGCCCCAGCCCCACACCGGGAGCAGCGCGACGTCCACATGGCCGGCCAGGTCGGCCATCTCGGGAAAGATGTCGGTGTCGCCGGCGAAATACACGCGGGACGAACCGACGATGTGAAAGCCGAGCGCCGCACTCGACGGTCCGAACGGTCGGCGCCCACCGTGATGGAGCGCTGGCATCGCCTTGATCCGGATCGATCCGACCTCGATCTGCTGGCCCGGCGTGACCTCGACGACTTCGTGATGTCTTTCTACGAGGCGGCCAAGCCCCGCCGGGACCACGGTCCGCGGCCGCCCGCGTAGCCTGCGCAGCGATGGCAGGTGCAGGTGGTCGTGATGGGCATGTGAGATCAGCACCACGTCGGCTTCGATGCCTTCGAGCATCTCGTCGGCGGCATCAGAATGCCGATGCAACGGGCCGATGCGATCGACGAGCAGCGGGTCCGTGAGGATGCGGACCCCATCCAGCTCCAGCAGCACAGTCGAATGGCCCAGGTAGCGCAGGCGCGCCGGGACACCGATCCCCGAAGCGTAAAGCCGTGAAACCACTTCGGCGGCTCGCCGCGTTCTACGCGGGCCAGCTCCGTTTGTTATGGAGGTGGAGCGGCGGACGGACGGCGCTCTTTGTTCGCGCGGTGATGACGGCCGCCGTTTCGGTGATGGCTTTGCTGGTGACCGCCTGGCTCAGTCCCGGCATCGCCATCCACGACACCGGGACCGCGATCATCGTCGCCGTCCTCCTGGCCACGGCGACCACTCTGGCGCGGCCCGTGTTGATCGCCCTCCTGTCTGGTGTGTCGATCTTCCTCTCAGCGGTCGCGACCGTGCTGCTACAGGGCGTCGCCTTCTGGCTGTTTTCGCGCGTGCCCGGTGGTCTCGAGATCGATCGCTTCGGCGATGCGGTACTCGGCGCGCTCACCTATTCGCTCGGGAGCGCGGTCCTTACCGCCTGCCTCTCGATCGGAGACGACAACGCGTTCTTCGGAACGCTGGCCCGCCGGCTTGCGGTCCATCACCGCGGCGTGGGCCGAACCGATCGGCCCGGTGTCGTCGTGATCCAGATCGATGGCCTCAGCCGCTCATTCCTCGAGCAGCAGATCGACGCGGGTCGGGTTCCGGTCCTGTCACGCTGGATCCGGTCACGTGAGATGACCCTAGACAGCTGGGAGACGCTCCTGCCCTCCCAGACATCGGCCAGCCAGGCGGGGATCCTTCACGGAAACAACGACGGCATCCCCGCGTTTCGCTGGTGGGATAAGCGGACTGCGCGTCTTTTCGTCTCGAACCATCCCGCGGACGCGAAAGAGATCATGCGGCGTGTCTCAAGGGGTGACGGCCTTCTCGCGAACGGCGGAGCTTCTATCGGGAACCTCCTCTCCGGCGACGCGACGCGCAGCTACCTCACCGCAGCGACGATCGAGGACCCCGCTCGAGAGCTCCGCCGCAGCCACGTTCTGGATTGGTTCTTCATCAGCCCCTATAGCTACGTCCGCTGGATCGTCCTTTCGATCGGCGAGGTCTTCAAGGAGATCGTCCAAGCTCGCCGCGAACGGATCATCGGACTGGCACCTCGAGGCGAACGCGGTTTCCCGTATCCGCTCGCGCGAGCGGCGACGAACGTCCTGTTGCGCCATCTGACGACCGCCCTCGTCATCGAGGAGATGTATCGCGGGGCACCAATCATCTACGTCGACTTCGTCGACTACGACGAGATCGCTCACCACGCCGGCCCAGACCGGGCGGAGGCTTGCGACGCCATCGCCGGGGTGGACAAGATCATCGGCCTGATAGCCAAGGCGGCGGCCGATACGCCGCGGCCGTATCGCTTCATCGTCCTGTCCGATCACGGCCAGAGCCCGGGCGCGAGCTTCCAGCAGCGCAATGGCAAGACGCTCGAAGCCCTCGTCGAGGAACTAGCCGGCAAGGCGTCCGTGCGGGGAGCCACGGCCCATGTCGAGCACTGGGGTCACATCACGCCGCTGGCCTCGGAGGCCTCCCGCGTTCGTGGTCTGGTTGGAGCGCTTGCAGGCCGACCCTTTCGCGACCGCGCCGCCGGAGGACCACAAGCGAAGGAGGCCGAGGACATCGTGGTGGCCGGCTCGGGCAACCTCGCACTCGTGTCCTTTCCGCGTCTTCCCGGCCGAGTCTCGTTGGAGGCGATCAGAGTCCTGTATCCGGATCTGATCGACGGGCTGGCTCGGCATCCGGGAGTCGGATTCCTCATGGTGCGATCGGACAATTCGGGGGCCGTCGTCATCGGCGGCGCGGGAATGAAGCATCTCAGCGACGGTCGTGTCGAGGGCGTCGACCCGCTACAGCCGTTCGGACCGCACGCCGCTGCGGCCCTCGAGCGCGTTGACGCCATGGCCGAGTGCGGCGATCTGTTGATCGTCAGCCAGCTCGATGCCGAAACCGGCGCAGTCGCGTCCTTTGAGTCCCAGATCGGAACGCACGGCGGGCTGGGTGGAGAGCAGACCCGTCCGTTCGTGCTGCACCCGGCCGACTGGCGGATCAATGCACCGATCATCGGCGCGACCGCGCTCCACTCACAGATCAGGGAATGGCTCGCGCGTTTATAGTGCCTCTGCTCCGAGAGGGAGGAATATTCAGATGAGCTCTGATCCGACCATCTCACGCAGGCGTTTCTTAGAGTCGCTCGCCGCCGTGGGCGTCGTTGTCGCATGTGGCCCGACCGCCGCGCCGGCGCCGAGCGCCAGTTCAAGTGCCTCAGCCCCCGTGGCAACTGCGAAGCCGGTCAGCATCGAGTGGTGGCGGCGCAACTACACGCCCGGGAGCCAGAACGCCGAAACGATCACATCCGACGCGGCCGTGAAGGGCTGGAAGGAGCGCAATCCAAACTTCACGATCACCATCCAGGGGGGCCCGTTCGGACCCGAGACCGACCAGAAGTTCGACATCGCGATCCTCCAGCAGAAGGCCGGACCCGACGTCTTCCATACCACCGGCGGCGACGTCCTCAAATACGCGACAGCAGGCCAGCTGTCCGAGCCGCCGCTCACCGACACCGAAAGGAGAGACTTCAACCCGAGCGCGCTCCAGGCGACGACGTACAAGGGGAAGATCGTCGCGTATCCGCTCTGGATCGTGCCATGGTTCGAGTACATCAACCTCGACCTCTTCAAGGAGGCCGGCGTCACGCCGCCGAGGGATGGAAATTGGACCTACGACGAGTTCCTCGCGGCGGCGAAGAAGCTCACGTTCAAGCGCGCGAACGGGAAACAGGCGTACGGCTTCGCGCACGCCAACGACGAGTTCGCGTTCATGCTCATCGACGGCGGGCGGCCGTACGACAAGGACGTCAAGACGTGGACCTTCAACAGCGCCGAAGCGGTGAGCGGCCTCGAGAAGTGGGTCGCGCTGGCGCAGGCCAAGGTCATGCCGCCCGACTTCCTGACGCTCAATCCCAACGACTCACAGGCGCGCTTCCTGAGCGGCGACATCGCGATCCTGCAGCGCCCGAGCGCGATGATCAACGTGCTCAACGCCGACAAGAACTGGGAGTTCGGAAAGAACTGGGACATCGCGAACTTTCCGAAGGCCAAGGGCGATCAGACCGCGTGGGGCGGCGTCGGCTTCATCGCCGTCCGCGAGCAGCAGGATGCCGACAAGAAAGCCGCGGCGCATCAGTTCGCCAAGTACCTCACCGGCCCCGACATCGGCCCGGATCTCAAGAAGCAGACGCCGCCGGTCGAGTACTGGCTCGCGCCGGCCGGTCGCACATCCGCAGCCGGTATCTACGGCGATTACCACCCGGCGAAGGCCAAAGTCGCGAAGATGGGCGCCTTCACCTACGTGCTGCCGAATGTGAGCACCTGGTCCGAGATCGATCAGAAGTACATGCGGCCGGCGCGCGATGCGGCACTCGAGGGCAAGAAAACGCCGAAGCAGGCGTTGGACGAGGTGACACCGGCCGCGCAGCGGCTGCTGGACGAAGCGAACAGGTGATGTGACCGCCGCCCTGCGGCGTCACGGCTGGTCGTATCTCTTCGTCCTGCCGACGTTCTCGCTGTTCGTCGTCTTCACGCTCCTCCCGGTCGCGCAGGGGCTCGTGCTCTCGCTCCAGGACGCCAGGGTCACCGGCGGGAGCTTCATCGGCCTCGCGAACTTCGGGACGCTCGCGGACGACCCCGTCTTCAGGCAAGCCCTGGGGAACACCGTGCTCTACGCGACGGTCGTCGTCGCGGCCCAGGTCACGCTCGCCCTCATCGTCGCCAGTCTCATCCAGCCGCTCGGGACGAAGAGCCGGGTCTTCTACCGCGCGCTCTTCTACCTACCGCTGGTGAACTCAGCGATCCTCGTCGCGATCGTGTGGCGCTGGATCTTCAACCCGAATCCGTTCGGTCTCGCGAACGCGACGCTTGGCGTGTTCGGCGTTGGGCCATTCCTCTGGATCGGCAGCTCCGACCAGGCGCTCCTCGCGGTGATCCTGAGCGCCGTCCTCACGATCCCCGGCGGGGGCGTCGTCCTCTACTCCGCCGCGATGGGCTCGCTGCCCCGCGAGCTCTACGAGGCCGCTGACCTCGAGGGCGCCGGCCCCTTCGCGAAGTGGCGGCACATCACCGTGCCGCTCCTCCGGCCGACGACGCTCTATCTGGTGGTCGTGTACACGATTCTCGCGTTCCAGGTCTTCGAGCGCGTCTACATCATGACCAATGGCGGCGGTCCGAACAACGCGACGATCACCATCGTGCAGCTCATCTACAGCACCGCATTCCAGTTCGGCCGTTACGGCCTCGCGAGCGCCATGGCGGTCGTGCTCTTCCTGATGGCCATGGTTGTCGCGGTCGTGCAGTTCCGTTCGCTACGGACCGATGTCGAGTATTAAGCGGCGCGTGCCCGTCCACGTCCTGCTCATCGTCGCGGGGGTGCTCTCGCTCTTCCCGCTCTACTGGCTCTTCCTGACCTCGCTCTCCCCGACGCAGTACGTCGTGCGCGTGCCGCCGGAGGTCGTGCCGCGCGAGCTCACCGTCAGCAACTACCAGCGGCTCTTCGAGACGACGCCGATCGTCCGCTGGCTCGTGAACACCATCGTCATCGCGGGCGTGATTACGGTCTTCCACCTGCTCTTCGACAGCATGGCCGGCTACGCGTTCGCGAAGCGACGCTTTCCGGGGAAAGATGTGATGTTCTGGCTCGTGGTGAGCACGCTCACCGTGCCGGCGCAGGTCACGCTCATCCCAGTCTTCTTCATCCTGCGAACGCTCGGCCTACTCGACACGTATCCGGGGGTGATCCTCCCTGGCCTGGCGGACGTCTTCGGCGTTTTTCTGATGAAGCAGTTCATCCAGACGCTGCCGAGCGAATACGAGCACGCCGCGCGCGTGGACGGCGCTTCCGAGTGGCAGGTGTACCGGCACATCATCGTGCCGCTCTCACGGCCGGCGCTCGCGGTGCTCGCGATCTTCACATTTCAGCGTTACTGGAATGCGTTCATCTTCCCGCTCGTGATCCTGCGCGATCCCGCGAAGTACCCGGTGCAGGTCGGCCTCGCGACGCTCCAGGGCGAGTTCAACACCGATTACGGGATGCTCATGACCGGCGCCGCGGTCGCGGCGCTGCCGCTGATCGCGGTGTTCTTCGCGTTCCAGCGTTATTTCATCGAAGGAATCCGCATCGGCGGGGTCAAGGGCTAGGCCGCGGTCGCCTCGACGCCGCGGGCTGCCTTCTAGCGCTTAGATGTCGCGCTCGCTGGCGCGCGCTCGCGCATCCAGGCGCGTTGCAAGAGCTCGATGACCTGCTCGTCGGTGACCTGCGCGAACTCGTGGTAGTAGACGCCGACCGCCCAGAACTCCTCGAGCTCCAGGACGCATACGACCTCGTCGCAAACGCCGCGAAGCGCGCGAGCGCTGTCCGCCGCGCAGGCGGGCACCGCGAGGATGACGTGATCCGCGCCCCATCGCCAGACCGCATGCGCAGCGGCTCGCGCCGTCACTCCGGTGGCGAGGCCGTCATCGATGAGGATGGCGGTACGGCCTCGGAGGTCCGGGCGCGCGCGATCGCCCCGATACAAGCGGAGCTGTCGGTCGATCTCACGACGCTCCGCTGCGGCAAGTCGAGCGATGTCGTTGTCTCGCAGCCCGAGCGCTTCCACGAGCCGCTGATTAAGGATCAACACATCGTCCGGTCCGACCGCCCCTATCCCAAGCTCTTCATGACCTGGTGCCCCGAGCTTGCGGACGACGACGATGTCGAGCGGCGCGTCCAGCGCGACGGCGACCTGGTACGCGACCACGACGCCCCCGCGTGGCAGCCCGAGGACGTACGAGTGCTGGTAATCCCGCGCGCGGACGCGCTGGGCGAGGATGCGGCCGGCCTCGGCCCGATCGGCGAAGAGGAGCGCTTCGTGGAACGGCGCCAGTCGAGCAGAGTCCCGTATCTCCTCCGGCGGGCTCCATGGTCGCCCGCTCGGCGAAAGTCTCGGCGAGCTCGTCATGCCGCGTCTTCCTCCGTAAATCTTCTGCAGGGTGGTCTCGATCTCATCCAGCTCGTCGGTTGCCAATTTCCGTCGCTTTGACTGGCTGCAGATTCGAGACCGGGCGCACGCCAACATGCTGAACACGCACTCGGCCTCGGGCGGTAGGCGCCAAGCTGACTCGGCAGCCGAATTGGCGCCGATGACGGCGCGGTCCTCGCATGATCTACCGCCGGGACCGCACCGTCAGGAGGCGAGGCACGTTGTCTGCTGGTTAGGCCATTCGACAGATCCCGCGGAGGCAAAGGCCATGGCGACAGAGACCAAGCAAGAGGTCGTCGGCGACAAGGCTCACGAGCATCGACACCAAGCTCAAATCCATTCACATGACCACTGGCATGTCACGCATCAGCACACCGGCGGGCCGATGGGCGAGTTCGCGCACCGTTCCCATTACCACATCCACGAGCACAACCACGCGGCGCTCGTGCACGGGCACAAGGACCGTTCCGAGACAGACGAGCAGAAGGATCACGAGTCTGTCGCGCACGTGCACGACCACTCCATGCCGACCGGCCGATAAGGAGGAACCATGGCAGAGCTACGTACCGTTAGGCAGCGAAAGAACGTCCCGAAGCGCCAGTTCGCATACGTCGACAAGCGCGGCGAAGGTCACCTACCGATCCACGACGAGTCACACGTCCGAAACGCGATGGCGCGGTTCAACCAGACGGAGTTCCCGTCCGAGAGCGCGAAGGAGACCGCGCGCAGGAAGATTCGTGCGGCGGCAAAGCGATACGGGATCGAAGTCTCTCGTGAAGACGCGGTCGCGAAACGCACGACGTCTTTGCGTGCCGCGCACACAAAGCGCGGGCCGCGGGGAGGCCGCAAGACCGTGCGTCCGAAGCGGACGACCTCGGGGCGGCAGCGTACCGCCGCTCGAAAGAACATCAAGAAAGCGGCGCGCGTACGCCTGCGTCGTGTAAGAGCGCGCCATCGGTCTTGAGCGAACGGCACAGACGGACAACGCCACGCTGGGTCGCGACGGTCAAGACCGATTCCACGCACCCACCGGCGGGCCTGTTCACGAAGGATGCCGCGACCATCGCGAGAACGCTCGCGTCGCGGAAGGTCTCGCCGAAGGGTGCCGGATCGGGTATGCGCATGCTGACGTATTTCATCAATCGGGGCGGGCGCGGCCTGTCGCGAACACGCCGGGCCGAGCTCGAGCGAGCGAAGCGTTTGCTGGCGGAGCGTGTCCGCCGCGCGCGACCGGCGAGCTAGCCGACGCGCCTCAGCGCTCGACGGGGAGCCCGGCCGCGACACGACTCCGCTAACGAGCGTGCCCTACGAGCGGTCCATCTCCGCCCAGGAAGACTCGTACGAGTTAGCGCCTGGCTAAGTCTGACGCGTCCCCGCCCTTGATGAACGAGCCTTGGCACATGCGCATCGCGCTAGCGGCGGCCTTTCTTGTGCTCACGCTCGTCGCCGTTATCGGATGGAGTCTGCCTCGCCTCAGTACACCCATCTCAGAACCGGTCAACTCTGGCGCCGCTTCAAACACAAATACGCCGCAGGCTTCCGCGCCCGCGACGGTCATCGTCTTCCCCGCCCCTCCGCGCGATTCCATCGTGGCGCTCACAGTCGGCCAGGAGCCGTACGTGATCGTTGTGGACCAGCGCGCGGCACTGAAGGGCGCGGTCCGAATAGCGCTGCCGATCGTCGGCGGATCCTCGGTCGCGGTAGCGCCCGATGTGGATCGCATCGTCGTTCTCGACCCTGCTCCGTCGACGCGCGTGCGCCAGTTCGCCGCGAGCACCGGCGGCCTCGTGAACTCCGTCGATATAGGCGCTCGAGGTGGTACGAAGGCGGTCATCCTGGCGGTGTTGCCGGATGCGACGCGAGCTGCGACTGCCCGCCTCGCCGAGAACGTGTGGTCGTTCGACGTGGTCGATCTCGCTTCGGGTTCGCGCCTCGCTCGCGCTGAGCTTGGCACGTGCGAGCGACCGTCCGCGGTCTTCAGGGCGGATGGGGCGAGCGCGACCGCGGGATGTCTGGGCAGACCAGGGCTGAGCACGGTCGATATCGCGACCGGCCGCGTGACGCCAGTGCGCCTGGACGAGGATCTCGCCGGGCTGGCCCAAGCGGCCGAGGGCGTCTTCGCGGTAGGCGTGTCCGGACGCGTCTGGAGTCTTCAGGGCGTGCCTCTTGCGGTAGGACAGGTTCCCTTGGATGGCGTGAGCCTGACGCTCGGTGCGGTCTCGGTCGCTGGCGATCGCATCGCGATCGGATTCCATCCGACGAACTCCGCGCCCGACGTTGTCGCAGGGGCGCGCGTCTTCGATGCGCGCAAGGGCACGCTGCTCCCCGGCCCGCAGCACGTCTTCTACAACACCGGCGGCGGGCTCGTGCCGACTCCCTCGACCGGCGGCATCCTGTTGGATTCCGACCCAAAAACCCGTCCGTCCGATCAGCTCTTCGGCGTGCGTCAGGACGGTGTGCTGTTGGGAGACTTCCTCTTCGTGGGCGGATTCGACGGACAGCGAGTGCGCTCGGTGATCGGGCTCGTCGACGCGGCAGGGACCGTGACGAGGGACGCCGCGATCCGCGTCGCGGACCTTTCGCTCGAAGGCGCCCAGCGCGACCGCGTCGAGGCTCTCGCGGCACCCACAGCGGAGGTCGTGCGCGCCTTTCCGGTGTTGGAGCGGATGATCCAGACGGGTACGAGGTCGTCGGTGCTCTGGGTCGTTGCCGAGGAGGGGCTGATCGCCTACAAGGGCGTGAAGTACGTCTGGCTCATCATGGTCATCGATCCGGTGTACGACCGGGTCGTGGGTTCTGTCGGCGGCCAGAGTGGGCCGCGACCATCTTCTTTCGACGCTCTTCCGAGATAACCGCTCGCTGATCCGCCTCAGCGCTCGACCGGGAGCCCGGCCGCGACCCAAGCGGCGAAGCCGCCGATCACGTCCATCGTTTTGACCAACCTGAGCTCGTGGAGCCGGATCGCGGCGAGGCTCGACGAGTAGCCCTCCCGGCAGATGAGGATGAGTTGGTCTTCCTTGCCAGCGAGCGCCGGGTCCTGAGATCCGGAGTCCGGATCGACCCGCCATTCGAGGACGCTGAGCGGGGCGTGCACGGCGCCCGGGATCGTCCCTTTGCGCGCGCGAACATCGGCGTCGCGGGTGTCTCCGAGCACGGCGCCGTCCCGAATCGCGCTCGCAGCCTCGGCCGGCGTGAGACGGCGGAGTCGCGCTCGCGCGGCGGCGAGGACCTCGTCGATGTTTCGACGCACTAGCTGATCCGCTGACCAGCCTTCCACGGCACGAGCGCGCGCTCCAACGCGGCGAGCCCGACGGCGCTCGCGAAGCCGATGATCGCGATGACCATCAGGCCCGCGTACATCTTGTCGACCTGGAAGGTGTTCCACGAGTTGAAGATCAGATAGCCGATCCCGCTCCGCGCACCGACGAACTCGGCCGAAACGATCACGATCAGCGCGACGCCCATCCCGAGCTTCAGTCCGGCCATGATCATGGGCAGCGCGCCCGGCAGCGCGATGTCCGTGAAGAACATGAGCCGGCTCGCTCCGTAGTTGCGGCCGACGTCGAGATAGATCCGCTCGATGTTGCGGACGCCGGCCTCGGTGTTGATCAGCACGAGGAAGAGCACGGCGATCGCGATGATCGCGTACTTCGAGCCCTCCCCGATGCCGAAGAGCAGCATGACCATCGGCAGCAACGCGATCTTGGGGATCGGAAAAGTGGCGTCGACCAGGGGCTGGACGATCGCGCGAACGATCGGCACGAGTCCGATGGCGAGGCCGAGGACGATTCCCGGCACCGCCCCGAGCACGAATCCGATCGCGATGCGCTGCAAGCTGATCACGATATGGCCCTGCATCTCACCCGTGCTCAGCAGGTCGCCCAGGGCCGCGAAGATCCGGGTCGGGGCTGAGAAGAATCGCGTATCGACGATCCCGACGATCGCGCCAGCCTCCCAGACCGCGAGCAGCGCGATGGGCGAGAGGACCGAGAGCGCGCGTTCGATCGTTCGACGCGAGACGCGACCCGGGCGAGCCGCCCGCGTTCTGCGCGCCGCTTCGCCATACGCGTCGGCGCGCACTGGCGCGGTCACGACAGAAGGTCCACCGCGGC
>VBDX01000011.1:0-2302 GCA_005881885.1 Chloroflexota bacterium | reverse complement strand
GAAAGAACGACGATCCGGTCCGCCAGCACGATCGCCTCGTCGATCGAGTGCGTCACATACAGCACGGTCTTCCGCGTCCCTTCCCAGATCCGAAGCAGCTCGGCCTGCAGGACCAGCTTCGTCTGCTCGTCGAGCGCCGCGAATGGCTCGTCCATGAGCAGCAGCTCGGGGTCCATCGCGAACGCGCGCGCCAGCGACACGCGCTGCTTCATCCCGCCTGAGAGCTGATGCGGGAGCGCGTCCTCGAAGCCCGCAAGCCCGACGGTGCGGATCATCGGCAGCACCGCCTCGCGACGTGCCTTTCGGGGCACTCCGCGGGCCTTCAGCCCGAATGCGACGTTGTCGACGACGGACATCCACGGAAAGATGCTCTGCTCCTGGAAGACCATCGCGTTCAGCGGCCTCGTGCTTCCGCGCTCGCGATCGACGGCGAAGGCGCCGCCGCTCGAGCGCTCGAGACCCGCGAGCATCCGCAGGAGAGTCGTCTTTCCGCAACCGGACGGGCCCACGATCGCGACGAACTCGCCGGCGCGCACCTCGAGGTCGATCGGCGCCAGCGCCTCGAACGTCCGACCCCGAACCGTGAACTCCTTTCGCAGGCCTCCGATATGGACCTTTTGCCCCACGGGTGACCCTAGCGCCATGCGCGGAGAATAGGCCCGCAGCGTGAAGATCGATGCGTTTCCGCATATCCTCCCGCGCCGCTACTTCGATCGGATGATCGCGGCGGCGAGCGGCCCGGCGTCGTACATGCAAAAACGGACGGCCGGCGTCCCCTGCCTCTACGACCTCGACGAGCGCTTCCGCGTGATGGACCGCTTCGAGGGCTACGTACAGGTCCTCACCCTCAGCTCACCGCCGGTGGAGGCGCTCGGGGAGCCGGCGCTGACGCGCGATCTCGCGCGTCTCGCGAACGACGAGATGGCCGACCTGGTGCGCCGTTATCCCGACCGCTTCCTCGGGTTCGCCGCGTCACTGCCGATGAATGATCCGGACGCCGCCGTGCGCGAGGCGGAGCGCGCGACCAGTGATCTCGACGCGCTCGGCGTGCAGATCTACACGAACGTGAACGGTCTTCCGCTCGACGATCCGCGCTTCGAGCCGCTCTTCGCCCGCATGGCCGAGCTCGACCGCGCGATCTGGGTCCATCCCGCACGCATCGCGACGATGCCGGACTACCCAAGCGAGAACCGGTCGAAATACGAGCTCTGGTGGGTCTTCGGCTGGCCCTATGAGACCGCCATCTTCATGTCGCGCCTGATCTTCTCCGGCCACCTCGACCGGTATCCGAACCTGCGCATCCTGACGCACCACGCCGGCGGGATGGTCCCGCACTTTGCCGGCCGGATCGGTCCGGGACTGGACCAGCTAGGCGCGCGCACGCCTGAGGAGGACCTCGGCGCGCTCGCGCGACGGCTGCGCAAGCGTCCGTTCGACTATTACAAGATGTTCTATGGGGACACCGCGCTCTTCGGCGCCGAACACGCCCTTCGTTGCGCGATCGAGTTTTTCGGCGTCGACCACATGCTCTTTGGCAGCGACATGCCCTTCGATCCCGAGAAGGGTCCGCAGTTCATCCGCGAGACGATCGCCAATCTCGATGCGATCGGGCTCAGACCTGCGGATCGGCAGCGCATCGACGAGCAGAACGCCCGTCGCGTGCTGCGGATCGCAAGTCCGCGCGAACGTGAAGCTCGAGTCGAGCGTGCGCCTTCAGGTCCGGCGACGTCATCCTGACGGCGCGCCCGCGAGCGCCGGGGAGCTCCGCGACAGGGATATCCTCGATGCCCGGGGATCGACCATATCGGGCGGCTTCACATGACCGTCACCCGCTCTCGCGCGCGCGCGGACGTTGGCGGGGACGACGAACGGGGAGGCATCGAGATGATTACCCAGTCACCGGCGAAAGAGGGCGCGGTCTCGGCTCCGAAGGGACCGCGCGAAGTCACCGCGGAGCTCAAGGCAGAGCGCGAGAAGTTCTATGCCGACCTGCCGAAGTACCAGCTCGGCGCGCTCTGGAACGTCCTCGACGACGCGCTCACGCCGGAACCGAGGACCCGAAGCGTCCCGTACCTCTGGAAGTGGTCGGAGGTGCGGCCGCGCGTGATGCGCGCCGGGGAGCTGGTCACGGCGAAGGAGGCCGAGCGCCGGGTGCTCTACTTCCTCAACCCCGGCCTGCCGCCGGAGAAGATCAGCGCCGTCGGAACGCTCTACGCCGGCATCCAGCTCATCCTTCCGGGCGAGATCGCGCGCACGCATCACCACACGCCCGCCGCGACCCGCTTCATCATCGAGGGCGAGC
>VBDX01000067.1 GCA_005881885.1 Chloroflexota bacterium | reverse complement strand
GCCAGATGTGGTTGTTCTTCTGTTCGCGGTCCTCGCGCAGCACCGGCGCACCGGGCTCGAGCGCTTTGATCGGGTCGACGACCACCGGCAGCGGCTCGTAGTCGACCTCGATCGCCGCGACGCCGTCCGCCGCGATGTATCGCTCGGTCGCGACCACCGCCGCGACCTCCTGTGCCTGGTAGAGCACCGTGTCCGTCGGCAGGACCATCTGCTTGTCCGACATGAGCGTCGGCATCCAGTGGAGGTTGAGCGGCACGAGGTCCTTGCCCGTGATGACGGCTGCGACGCCCGGGATCTTGAGCGCTTTGGAGGTGTCGATGCTCTTGATGCGCGCATGTGCGTACGGGCTTCGCGCGATGTCGAGGTAGAGCATCCCGGGGAGCTTCACGTCGTCGACGTACTTGCCCTTGCCGCGGATGAAGCGCGCGTCTTCCTTGCGCTTGACGCTTTGCCCGATGCCGCCGATCTCGATAGCCACGTTAGGCCTTCCCTTCGGCGGTCTCGCGCATCTTGCGCGCCGCGTAGTCGATGGACTTCACGATGTTCACGTAACCGGTGCAGCGGCAGAGGTTCCCGGAGATCGCCTCGCGGATCTGCAGCTCGGTCGGCGCGGGGTTCGTGGCGAGGAACCCGACCGCGGTCATCATCATTCCCGGCGTGCAGAACCCGCACTGCAGGCCGTGCTCCTGATGGAAGCCCTCCTGGATCGGATGGAGCTTCCCATCCTTCTCGAGTCCCTCGACGGTGGCGATGCTCGACTGATCCGTCTGCACCGCGAACAGCGTGCAGGACTTCACCGCGCGGCCGTTGAGAAGGACGGTGCAGGCGCCGCAGCTGGTGGTGTCGCAGCCGATGTGGGTCCCGGTCATCCCGAGGTTCTCGCGTAGGAAGTGAACGAGCAGCGTTCGCGGCTCGACGTCGACGTCGTGGGCGGCCCCGTTCACCGTCACGCGGATCCGGCGAAGCTTCGGCCCGGTGGTCGTAGCGGTTGGCGCAGTCTCAACGGCCATGGTTAGTTGCCCCCTTTCGCGCGCGCGACCGCCTTGCGGATGGCGCGCTGCGTCAACACACGTACGACGTCGCGTTTGTAGTCGGCCGGGCCGCGCAGATCCGAGACGGGCTGCGCCGCGGATGCGGCGGCCGCGCCGGCGGCCGCGAGCACCTTGTCGTCCGGGACCTGGCCGCGCAGCGTCTCCTCCGCGTTTCGAGCGCGGATCGCCGTCAGCCCGACGTTCGTTAGCCCGATGCTCGCTGCCGCGATCTTCCCGCTCTCGTCGAGCCGGACCATTGCGGCGACGCCGACGATCGCGAAGTCGCCGACCTTCCGCTCGAGCTTGAGATACGCCCCTCCGCTTCTCGCCGCGGGCTTCGGAATCCGGATCTCGATGAGGATCTCGTCCGGCCGGAGCGCCGTCGTGAACGTGTCGAGGAAGAAGTCGTCGATCGGAATGACGCGCTCACCCTTGCTGCCCTGAGCGACGACCGAGGCACGGAGCGCGAGCATCGTCGCGGGGTGGTCGTTCGCGGGATCGGCGTGCGCGAGATTGCCGCCGATGGTCGCCATGTTTCTTACGAGCGGATCGGCGATCACGGCTGCGGTATCCGTGATGATCGGATAACGCTGCCGGATGATCGGGTTCTTCTCGAGGTCCGCCTCCCGGATGAGTGCGCCGATCTGAAGCTCGCCGTTCTCGCGGATGCCCCCGAGTCCCGCGATGCGATTGATGTCCACGAGAGCAACGGGCTGCGCGAGCCTGAACTTCATGAGCGGGATGAGGCTCTGCCCGCCGGCGAGCACCTTGGCCTCTCCGCCCGAGCTCGCGAGCAGCTGGATCGCGTGCGCGATGTCTTTCGCGACGTGGTACTCGAAGGACGCCGGGATCATGGCCTCCCCCTCACGCCGCCGGCCCCCACGCGCGACGGGCCTCCCCCGCGGCCGACGGACCGGATGCGACTCTACACCCGCATACGGTCTGGGCGCCGGTCCGGATGCGTCGAAGGCTCTCCGCGCGGTCGCCCGAGTGTCTGCTCGCCGACATTGAGTCTCGAAAAACGCGCGTCATGATTCGACCGTGGACGCTGTTGTCCCCGTGCCGACGGTCGTGCAGAACGTGAGGCCGATCCCTGCCGTCCAGCGCGCGTACTTCTATCTGGTCGCGCTCGTCGCGATCCACATGGTCGTCCTCGCCGTCGCGAACCTTCTGCGCGTCGGCGCCGAGATCGCGCTGAACGCTCCGTCCGGCGGCTTCACCGGCCTGCCGTTCGTCTTCAACGAGTTCAACCGCCCTACTAACCTCTATCGCGAGCAGGCGAGCCTCGCTATCGCGCTGCTCGTCGTCGGCTTGCCTGCTTGGCTCATTCACTTCGGCATGGCCCAGCGGGCGGCGCAGCGCTCGATCGAGGAGCGTGCGGCGTCGTTCCGCAGCTTCTACGTACACCTGGTCGTCCTCGTCACCGCGCTCCTCGTGTTCGGCTACGGCCAACGCGCCCTCCGGCTCGTCCTTCAGGGGGCGTACATCGGTGACTTCTCGCAGTTCGGTCCCGGCGCATTCGGTCTCGAACCGGAGTGGCCAGCTCGCGCGGTGGGTGCCGGCGCGATGGCGGTCACTGCGGCGGCGGCGCTCGCGTACCACGTGTGGCTCTCGAACCATGACCGGCGCATCGCGCCGGTTGCGGGCACCTCGGCGCACCTGCGGCATCTCGCGATGTACGCGCTGGTCGTGGTCGGCCTGTTCTGGGCCGCGTTCACGACTGTCTCGACGCTCGGCGGCATCTGGACTCGGGTCGCCGATGAGATCGCTCCCATTTCAGGGTTCACCGGCAGGCCGTTCGCTCCGCCGCCGGGCGTGGTCGTGCCGCCGACGCCGAACCGCGACGACTTCCTACGCTTCCAGCTCATCGGCGCCGTGCCCGCGCTCATTGCCGGACTCGCACTGTGGCTCAGCACATGGATCCCACTGCAGCGCGGCCTCCGCCCGATGACGGCGGACGGCGAGGTCGAGCGCGGATCGGTGGTCCGCAAGCTCGCGATCTACCTGGTGGTGCTCGTCTCCGCGGTCGCGGTGCTCGTGAGTGCAACCATCGCGCTCTCCAACATCGTCGAGCGCCTTCTTGGCACACCGGAACGTGAGCAGTTCCGAAATCTTCAACACGACCTTGGGACCCCGGTGGTCACGTTCGTCGTGTTCGGCACGATCTGGCTCTTCTACCGGCGCGTCGTTCAGGCCGAAGCCGCACGCGAGTCCGAAGTCGAGCGGGCAGCTACCCTCCGCCGCCTCTACACCTATCTGATCGCCGCCATCGGCCTGGGCATGCTGGCGATCGGCGTCGCCGGGGCGATCGGAGTGTTCGGCAGCCAGCTCCTCGGGATGAACACGCACGGCAATGGCGAGACCGCGGGATATGTCTCGCTCGTCCTCATCGGTCTGCCCGCGTGGGCGTTCTCATGGTGGCAGGCGCAGCGGCGGCTCAGCGACGACGACCGCCGTTCGCTGCCGCGACGCGGATACCTCTACCTGGCGATCCTCGGCGGTGTGCTCGGCCTCCTCGTTTTCGGATCCGCCGCCCTCTACCGTCTGCTCAATGCGACTCTCGCAGGGAGCTTTCCGCTCGCCACATGGCACGACATCTGGCATTTCACGGTCGATGCCACCGTGAGCGCGGCGGCGTTCCTCTTCCACCTGCGCGTCGTGCTCGCGGATCGCAGCGCGCAGCTCCCGACGGTCGCGACGCATGCCCTTACCGTGCTCGTGCGTGCGGTCGATGCGGCCGCGGCGCGCGCGCGCCTCGCCGCCGTGCTCGAGGGTCAGACAGACATCAGCGTTCGCTGACCAATCCGCTGGACGAGCAAGCGAACATGCACACGCTCTCTTTACTCGAGCGGCCTGCAGTGGCATGGTGCCCACTTCGCGGGCTGGGCGAGACGACGTACCCGCAGCTCATCGCGTAAGAGGAGGGTTAATGAGTACGACTGAGTACGACCTCACGATCGTCCTCGAGGACAAGCCAGGGACGCTTGCCAAGGCGGCCGAGATCATCGCCGCCGAGCGCATCAACATCGAAGGCGGCGCAACGATCAACTGTGGCGGGGAAGGGATCTTCCACGCCCTGTTCAAGACCGAGCAGGATGCTGGCAACGCGAAGCGCGCGCTCGAGAAGACTGGTTTCAAGGTGCGGGCGCAGGAGCCTGTGGTCGTCGCACAAGCTCAGGACAAGCCTGGCGAGGTGGCTCGCATCTTCCGGGCGGTTTCCGACGCGAAGGTGAACATAGATTTCACCTACGTCGCGACGAACACGCGAGTCGTCATCGGGTCCAAGGACGCGCAGAAGGTGTCGGAGGCGCTCGGCGCGCCGACCATTACCGGAGCCCGCCGCTAGCACCTCGCCCAGCCCGCGAGCGCGCTAGTCCTTCACCTCGACCCGTGCGCGCATCTGATCGGGATGGAGCGAGCAGAAGTACATGTAGATCCCGGCCTTAGTGAGGGTCGTGGAGAATGTTTCGCCTGGCTTCAGGGTCGTCGAGCTGAATGAGTTGTCGTTCGCGGTCACGGTGTGGTCGATCTTGTCGACTTGGCTGTTGGTCCACTTCACCGTCGTGCCGGTCTTCACCGTCAGCGCGGCCGGGAAGAAGGCCATGCGGTTGAGGCTGACTTCGTTCGCGGCGGGTAATGGCGCCTGTGCCCACTGCGTCGTGAAGGGCAGCTCCCACGAGCGGAAGGTCCAGTCGCGGTCCTTGTTCGATCCGGCGGAGTGGCAGGCGGCGCAATTGCCTGACATCTGGGGCGTGGTCTGGTAGCTCCTGTCCGGCCGGTACGCGACGTACTCCCACTCGCCGGTGCGGAAGGCCTGATAGGCCTCGCCGAAGCCCTCTTCCTTTCGCGCGACGAAGATGGCGTTCAATGACTGGCGGATCATGTGGCCGTTCGCGTCGTAGCTGAGGTTGCCCTGGGCGTCTTCGCGCGGGCGCCATGATTCGAAGACGATCACGCTTCCGCGCGGAAACGGCTGCCCCTGCTTCACCGCAGCGGCCACGTCGTTGAAGCAGATGTAGCTGACGCTCTTGGCGTCACGCCGGTCATAGGCGTAGCCGAATCTGAATTTGGTCTGGTAGTCCTCGGGGAAGCCGACGCGGTCGGTCGTTGGCGCGGGACGTAACGTGGGCGTGGGCGAGGGCGGCGTTGCGGGGGTCGCGGGCGGCGCCGTCGTCGGAGCTGGCGTGGTGGCGGTCGGCGCTGTGGTGGGAGGCGCCGTCTGAAGGGGGCTCACCGCAAGCCCGCCGCTGGCGCACGGCTCCGTCGCCTTGGCCGCCGCCGGGCCGGGCGTCGCGCTCGCGGGTGGCACGGCCGGACCTGCGGGCGCGCAGCTTGTCATGAGCAGGAGCGTGACCGCACCGGCGGCCGCGACGAGGCGGACCATCGCCTGTTACTAGCGCGCGAGCCGCGGAACGGATCCCTAGCGGACGGTGACCTCCACGTACACGCCCTGATCAGGAAGCCACGCGACACCATCGACGACCGGTCGCACGTCTATGCGGAACGTGCCCGCCACGACTCCCCGGACTTTGAACGTGAACGTTGCGGGCTGCCCTGGCGCGACGACCGCTTCGGTCTGCGCCGCCGGCCGCTGCGGGTTGGGCCAGTCGATCGCCATGCGGGGATCGAACTGCGAGTTGTTTCCGACATAGCCGAGCCGCGCCTCCGAGGCGGTGCCGCGGACCCACGGGACCTGGCCGGTATTGCGGAACGCGAAGCTGATCGTGGCATCCCCTCCGATGGCGATCGTTGGCGACGGGCTTTGCGAGACCCAGACGCTGTCCAGCTCGCTGGGCTTGGGCGGAGCGACAGACGAAACAGACGGTGCGATCGAAGCGAGAGCGGTCGGGGCCGGCCGGGCTGCGGGCGTTTCTCCACCCCGAGTCAACGCCACGATGAGGAGCATGAGTCCGATCGTCCCGGCGAAAACCATCGCTCCCCAGTGCGTGCCACCGCTGTCGGTCCCATACGTGCCGGTGCTGATTCCATCAGTCTGCCCGCTCTGAGCGCGTCCGGCAACCAGGACCGTATCTACGCTACGCGGCGGACTCTCCCGGGCGATCGACGGCCGCGCGCACGCGCTCGGCGGTCACCCCGAGCGAGGTGAGGACCTGCCACGCGACGCCCTGGCCTTCCGCCGCGATCGCGAGCAGAAGGTGCTCGGGTTGAACGAACGTCCCCTTGCGCGCGTCCGCTTGACCGATGGCGATCTCGATGACGCTCATCGTCCGCGGCGTGAGCGTCAGCTCGCCGGCCCCGGTCGGCGCCGCCGCGGGCGGGACGATCTTGGCCACGCCCGCGCGAACCTGATCGAGCGTGACGTTGAGCTCAGCGAAGATGCGCTTGAGCGGCTCGTCCGGCACGGCCATCCCGACCATGCGCAGCAGCCCGAGGAGCACGTGCTCGGTGCCGATGTGCCTGTGCCCCATCTGCCTCGCCTCGTCTTGCGCGAACGCGAGGGCGCGCTTGCTCCGCTCGTCGATGCGATCGAACTGACCGGTTCCGTGCGGCGTCGCGGCGGAATCCGGATGCGGCTGGCCGAGCGTCGCGATGACCTGATGCCGGATTTTCTCGAGCGAAACGCCGAGCGACTCGAGCACGCCGGAGGCGATGCCCTCTCCCTCCCGCACGATGCCTAGCAGAAGATGCTCCGTCCCGACGTGACTGTGACCGAGCTTGCGCGCCTCGTCGACCGCGAGCTCAATGACCTTCTTCGTGCGCGGCGACAGCGTGATCTCACTCGGGGATGTCGTGGAGTCTCCCCGTCCGATGACGAACTCGACCGCCTTACGCACTTTGCGGAGGTCCACCCCGAGGGAATCGAGCACCCGTGCCGCGACGCCCTCGCCCTCACGCACCAGCCCGAGAAGGAGATGCTCGGTTCCTATGTAGTTGTGGTTGAAGCGGATCGCTTCATCCTGCGCGAGAGCTAGCACTCGCTTCGCCCGATCGTTGAAGCGATCGAACGGGCCTCTGCCACCTTCGATGCGCGTGAACCTCTCCCGCGCGTCAGTCGGAGCGCCCTGCGGCGCGGTATCGCGGACGGAGTAATAGCGCGCCGACGAGCGGCGCGGCCGCGTGATCCACATCTGCGAGAAGACGATGACGAGCGCCGAGATCAGGCCGCCGGCGAGGCCGGCTATCAACGCGACGACGATGTAGCTCGTGTCCATTACACGCCCTCCCGCTAGCTCTTGAGCTTGTCGACGATCTCCCGCACCTGCTCCGGCGTGACGCCGGCCGCCTCCAACGCGTCGACGGCGGTCCCAGGCGCGCCGCCGAAGATCCCGAGCAAGAGATGCTCGGGTCGGATGAGCGCGCTACCGCGCTGTGCTGCGAACGAAGAAGCGCGGTCGATCGCGTCCGAGAACTCCGCGACGGAGATAAGCCTGTCGGGTTTCCCGCCTTCGTGCGGCGGCGCGGCGGCGCCGATCCGCGCAACGAGGCTCACGAGATCGACGCCGAGCTCCTTCCAAACGCGTCGCATCCACGGCGAATGGTCGGCAACAAGCGCGAGCAGAAGCTGCTCGGGCCCGATGTGCCGGCAGTTGCTTCTCCCGGCCTCCCAGTACGCGCGCGCCAGGATCCGACCGGCGTCTGCGTCGAGACGGTCGAACGGACCGATCGGCGCCCATCGCGTGTTCGCGTAGGCCGGGCGACCTTCACCGCCCACCCAGGCCGATCCGGTGTCGCCGACTCCTTGCTGCCCGAGCGTGGCGATCACCTGATGACGGACCTTCTCGATCGGTACGCCCAGCGACTGGAGAACACCTGCGGCGTCGCTTTCGCTCTCGTGCAGGAGCCCGAGCAGCAGGTGCTCCGTGCCGACGTGGCTGTGACCGAGCTTGCGCGCCTCGTCGATCGCGAGCTCGATGACCTTCTTGGTGCGCGGCGAGAGCGTGATCTCGCTCGGCGCGGTCGTGCTATCCCCGCGGCCGACCGTGAACTCGACGGCGGCGCGAACCTTCGACAGCTCTACACCGAGGGAGTCGAGGACCCGCGCCGCCACACCTTCACCCTCGCGGATCAGGCCGAGAAGGAGATGCTCGACCCCGATGTAGTTGTGGTTCAAGAGCACAGCCTCGTTCTGGGCGAGCGCGAGAACTCTCTTGGCGCGATCGTTGAAGCGGTCGAAGGGGCCCATCCGCGAGGCCGCTACTCCTCCATGGCCCGGTCCGAGGCTTCAGGAGTCGAAGGCTCGCTGTGCGTGAGGTGCCGTGCGAGCGGTCCAGACGGTGCCCGCCACTCGCTCGAGTGTTCGACCGCCCCGATCGAAGTCCCGCCGATATGCCGTTGCGAGCGAAGGACGCCGAGCGAAATGATGGCCGCGACGATACCCCCGGTGATTCCGCCTGCGATCGCCCCCGCCATGAGGGCTGCATCGATATCCATGCCGTGGAGAGTAAGGCTCGCTCGGCCGTTACTCTACTTCGCTCTGCTCAGTAGCTCCGCGTAATCCTTGATCGTGTAGCGGAAGTCTTCCCTGGTGTTGTCGAGCGCCGCAACGATGAGCTTCATCGTCTTTTGCACGGCCTCCATCTTGGACCCGATCGCCTTGTCCTTTTGTAAAACGGTGTTGAGGTCGTAGGCCGCGGCGGACTTGAAGAGCATCCGGAACATCTCCATCTCTTCGTTGAGCGTTTCCGGCCTGTCCTTGGCCTTCTGGTACTCGCTCCACATCTTGTCGATGCCCTTGGCCTCAATGGTGTCGATCCACGCGCGCTCGCTCTTATCGTCCACGGCGCGGTAGGAGTTGTAGACGATCTCCTTCGTCCCGGCCGGGGTGAGTCCGACGAGCAGTCGCGCCATGAACTCGTCGATCGAGAGCCGGTCGACGACCACGTCCTCGTCGAAGTTGCGCTTGACTAGGAAGATGGCATGGATGCGGGCGGGCTCCATTGGATTCGTGTAAACGCGCTCCTTAGGGAACACCGTGGTGATGTCGAGCATCGCGCGCGTGTTATCGAACGCGAAGAAGCGCGCGATGGTCTCGCGCAGCTCCTGATTGTCCATGTTGTCGAACGGCGGCTTGCGACGGAGCTGCTGCTCGATGGCGTCGATCGTGGCTTTGTTCTGGAGCATGAACTCGGGCGTCACGTCCGGCGCGTTCTCAAGGCGGGAGCGGATCATGTCGAAAGCGGCCTGCGGGAAGTTCTCGACGAGATTCGAACGGAGGTAGAAGACCTTCTCGCTGGTGTACGCGTATGCCTCGGGGTGCTCGATGTCGAGATCGCGGGCGCTCGCCGTGACCTCGCGGTCGTCGAGACCTCGTCCGATGACCGTGGCGTCGCTCGCGCGATGGTCCTCGAGCCAGCGGTAGGTCTGGTACCCACGCGCGACCTCGTCACCGCCCTCGAGGATCCGCGCCGGCGAGAAGATCTTCCCGTCCTTGGTCCGGTAGGCGTACCGGACGTAGACCCAGTCGTCGGAGTGGAAGCGGGTGTCCGGGAAATCCATCACCCCGTAGGTGGAGGTCGATTTGCCCGTGCCGGTCGGCGCGATGTAGAGGATGCCCTTGCCACCCTTCGTCACGACCGCGCCGTGGATCGAGTGGATGCCGTACTCGACGGCGAGCTTGCGCCCGACCGCGCCGAGCACCCAGGACTTCAGCTGCCCGTAGTAGCTGGTGTTGAAGAAGATCACCGTGTCGTTCTGCCGCGAGTAGTACGCGGCCTCGGCCTCGGATGGGACGCGACCGAGCGCGACGACGAGCACGTCGGGCGTCTCCGCCGGCTTTTTGCCGGTGATGCGCTGCCATTCGTCGACGGCGTACCAGTTGTCCTTCCAGTAGCCAATGAGGTGCTCGCTGTTGGTGATCGCGCGCACGCGCAGCCCGTGGATCACGACGTCGTGGGAGTGCGTCGTCTCCTTGGCGGTCGCGATGTGTTCGAAGGCGCTCGCGAGAAGTCTCTTGAAGAGCCCCGGCTTGGCATCGACCGTCTTGTCGTGGACGAGCGTGCGGCCTTTCGTGCGGGTTACCGTGTTCTTCGCGCCGATCGGCGTTCCCGGCCACTCGGGCGATACAGCGTCGGGCGGCCCGGGGAATGTATAGAGGTCCTTCTTCTCAGCGATCGCCAACTGACGCACCCCCCTGTGGATCGCGTCGATAGTAGGTTCGCCGCCGTTTTCCGTGCCGTGGGAAGGGCCCCGCCGGACTGCTTGCCCGGCAGGTGGCGAGTCCTCAGACTCGGGCCCGCGCATGGACCTCGATCGTCTCCTCCCGGGCGTCATCGGTGCCTTCGTCGGCGTCGTCGGCTGGCTCATGGTCGGCCTCTTCATCCAGCGGAGGCAGTTTCTCCGTCAGGCGAGGAACGCGGCGCGTGCGGTCTACTTCGAGCTCGATGTGAATCGGATGAACGTGGAGGTCGCCCGCGACTATGGCTCATTCACGCCCCTGAACCGCTCGTCGTTCGAGCGGCTGCTCCCGGAGCTCGCGACGCTCATCGGTCCGGGGGAGCTGCGCACGATCGTGTCGGCGTACATCGCGCACGCCGGATACCAGCAGGCCTCGACGGACTCCGAGTTGCCACCCGAGGTCCGCCGCGAGGCCCTCGCGGCGATCCTCGCGGCGCACGTCGACGCCCTAGAAGTCCTTCGGCGATGCGCATTCAGTCGAGCCGAGCGCCGCGGACTAGACGGTGCAGACGAACGGAATGACTCCACACGCAGTGAAGGCGTGCCGACGAGAGAAACGTTGTCCTAGGGAAGGGAACTTGCCCATCGTCCAGCGGGGAGGCGAGTTGCAAACTGACCACACCGCCATCATCACGCGGCTCGTACGAGTGTTGAATGAGCGCAACTACGACCTGTGGGAGACCCTGGTCACGGAGGATTACTTCGAGGAATATCCCCAGTCGGGCGAAGTCATCCGTGGTCCCAAGAATGTGCGGGCCTCGGTCGAGAACTATCCCGGTGGAATTTCGAAAGACGCGCTTGACCTGGCCGACGCGCGCGTTACCGCGACGGAGTCCCAGTGGGTGAGAACGCCGACGTTCACCTTCGTGCGCGTCGAGGGAAGAGGGAACGTGGGGACCGCGGCGTTTAAGGGTCGGTACCCCGACGGAACCACCTGGTGGATCATCCTCCTCTACGAGCTGCGGGGCGATCGGCTGGCGAAGGCCACCGCATTCTTCGCTCCGCTTTTCGAAGCTCCCGAATGGCGCAAGCCATATGTCGACAGCAAGAGCGCACGAACTTGACGAGGAGGGAAGATGCCGACGGCGCACGAGGTCTTCAACACGCGGTTTGTCAAAGCAATGAACGAGCGCAACTACGACGAATACGAGGCGCTCCTCACCGACGACTACGTCGGTGAGTACCCGCAGTCCGGCGAGGTCATCCGCGGCGCCAAGAACGCGCGCGCGATCGTGGAGCACTACCCCGGCGGCCTGCCCCAGGACAACATCGATACGAGGAGCACCAGAATCGCCGCCACCGACGCGCGCTGGGTGAGGACACCGACGTTCACCTTCGTGCGCGCGGAGGGGACGGGGAATGTAGGCGTCAGCGCGGTGCGCGCGCGATACCCCGACGGCTCGGCCTGGTGGGTCGTGAACTTCTATGAGCTGCGCGACGGCCGCCTGGCACGGAGCACGACGTTCTTCGCCCCGGCCTTCGAAGCACCGGATTGGCGGAAGCCGTTCGTGGAGCAGCGGGAGGCGCCCGCCGAGCGCTGACCCGAGGGCGTTCCTATCCTTGCCCGGTGGCCGAATCGCGCGGCGCGACCGTCGAGTTTCGCTCGGTCACGAAGCGTTACGGCGACACCATCGCAGTCGACCGCCTGAGCTTCACCGTCCCCGCGGGACGCATCTGTGTCCTCGTGGGGCCATCCGGATGCGGCAAGACGACCTCGCTGCGCATGGTGAATCGACTCATCGAGCCGACCTCGGGCGAGATCCTGATCGACGGGCAGAACGTGCTCGCCGAGGACCCCACGCAGCTTCGCCGGCGGATCGGCTACGTGATCCAGCAGACCGGACTCTTCCCGCATCAGACCGTCGCCGACAACATCGCGACCGTGCCGCGCCTTCTGGGCTGGCCTAAGGAGCGCATCCAACTGCGCGTCGATGAGCTCATGAAGCTCATCGGCCTCGATCCCGGGCGCATGCGCCGTCGCTACCCCGCGCAGCTCTCGGGCGGTGAGCGCCAGCGCGTCGGCGTGGCCCGCGCGATGGCGGCAGAGCCTCCGCTGATGCTCATGGACGAGCCCTTTGCCGCCGTCGACCCGATCGTGCGCGAGCGTCTCCAGAACGAGTTCCTCCGGCTGCAACGCGCCCAGGGCATAACGGTCATCTTCGTCACGCACGACATCGACGAGGCGATCAAGCTCGGCGACCGCGTCGCGGTGATGCGCCTGGGACATCTCGTGCAATACGCGCCGCCGGGCGAGCTCCTCGCGCGTCCCGCCGACGACTTCGTGGCGAAGTTCGTAGGGAGCGACCGCGGTCTGAAGCGCCTCTCGCTCCTCACGGTCGGCGGTGTCGAGCTCGCGCCGCTCGACCGCGCCAAGCTCGACGGCGCACCGGTGCTCTCGCCGTCGATGAGCCTGCGCGACGCGCTCGCCGTGATGCTGTCCTCGGAAGCGCAAGAGGCCACCGTCATGGAAGGCGATCGCTACCTGGGTGCGCTCACCCTGCAGCAGATCGGACGGATGCTGCGCGTGGACGAGCCCGCGTGACGCCAGGCGAGCCGCTCATCCGCTGGGATTGGATCGCGAGTCACGCCGGCGAGATCAGCCTCCGGATCGGCGAGCACCTCGAGCTCACCGTCATTGCGGTCGTGGTCGGACTCGTCATCGCGTTTGGGCTCGCCTTCGTCGCGCTGCGTCTACCGGCGCTCTCCGCGCCGATCACCGGGACCGCCGGGATCCTGTACACGATCCCGAGCCTCGCATTGTTCGCGTTCCTGGTGCCGCACACCGGGCTCTCTGTCCTCACAGCGGAGATCGGGCTCGTCAGCTACACGCTGCTCATCTTGATCAGGAACATCATCAGCGGGATACGCGGCGTCCCTTCCGATGTCCGCGACGCGGCGCTGGGCATGGGCTACACCCCGCAGCAGATCCTCTGGCGTATCGAGCTGCCGCTGGCGCTTGCCGTGATCTTTGCTGGGATCCGCGTCGCGACGATCACGACGATCGGCCTCGTCACGGTGACCGCGCTCATCGGTCAAGGCGGGCTTGGTTACTTCATCCTCCTTGGGATCCAGCTCTTCTTCAGCACGCCGCTGCTCGTCGGCGCGCTCGGGTCCATCACTTTCGCGGTCGTCGCCGATGGCGCGCTCGTGCTTGTGCAACGCGCGCTCACGCCCTGGACTCGCCTGCGATGACGATCTTCGGCGACGTGGCGCGATGGTTCGCGGATCCCGCGCACTGGCAGGGTTCACACGGCATCCCAGTCCGGGTACTCGAGCACCTCGAGCTCTCCGGTCTCGCCGTGGCGATCGCCCTTGTCATCGCGGTCCCGGTCGCGCTCTACCTTGGTCACACCGGTCGCGGCGGCTTCATCGCGATCAACCTGGCGAACATCGGCCGAGCGCTCCCGTCACTCGCGCTCATCGGGCTGGGTTTGGCGATCGCCATTCCGCTCGGGCTCGGCCTCGGCTTCTGGCCGACGATGTTCGCCCTCGTGCCGCTCGCGATACCGCCGATCATGACCAACACGTTCGTCGCGATCCGCGAGGTCGACCGGGACGTCGTCGATGCGGCCCGTGGGATGGGCCTCAAGGAATCGGAGATCCTGGGGACGATCGAGATTCCGCTCGGTCTTCCGCTCATGCTTGGCGGGATCGGCACCGCGGCCGTGAACGTGGTGGCCACCGCGACGCTCGGAGCGATCGTCGCGGGCGGTGCGCTCGGTCGCTTCATCGTCGACGGCCTCGCGCTCCAGGAATACGACCAGCTGGTCGCGGGCGCACTGCTGGTCGCGCTCCTCGCGATCCTTACCGAAGTTGCATTCGCCGCGCTTGCGCGCGCGTCTGCGCCGCCGGGAATGACCGTCAGCCCCTAGACGTTCCCGCTGTGTCCGGCCCGCTCCCGGTCATACTTTCGCGAGGGCCGAAAGCCTAAGCGCTGCGGCCCGGGGAGGATCCCATGAAGCGCGGACGGACCATTTTTGCCGCCCTTTTTGCGGCCGCCATCGTGGCGACGGCCTGTGGCGGCGCCGGGACCGGAGGCACAGGAGCGACGACCGCGGCTCGTCCTGCGGTCATCGTCGGCTCGACCAACTTCTACGAGCAGATCACGCTGGGCGAGCTCT
>VBDX01000066.1:14818-18108 GCA_005881885.1 Chloroflexota bacterium | reverse complement strand
AACACGGCGATGCCGATGGCCACACGTGGCACGACGAGCGGCGAGAGAAAGAAGGCGCTCAAAATGCCGCGCGCGCGCACCTTGCCACGCACGAGCGCAAGTGCCGCGAGCATCCCGGCAGTCACGGCCACGAGCATCGAGGCCGTAGCGATGACGAGCGAGTTCACCATCCCGTCGCGGAACGGGCCGTAGCCAAGCACGAACCGGTACCACTGCAGCGAGAATCCCTCTGGCGGAAAGCTGTTGAAGGCAGAGCCGTTGAACGAGTTGATGACAACGAAGACGAGCGGCGACAGGATGAAGGCGAGCACCGCGAAGAGCACGATCCGCAGGGCGCCATCGATCCACCCTCCGGGCGAGTCTCGTCGCGGGCGCGGCGCTCCGGTCGGCCGCATCGCGCGCAGCGAGCGGGCCGCGAGATCGAACAGCGCGAGGGCGCTGAGCGCCAAGGCGAGGAGGACGATCGCCTCGACCGCCGCGAGCGGCCAGTTCACGTCGACGACGTTGAACCAGATCGCTCGTGAGAGCACCTGCACCTTGCCGCCGCCGAGAAGCTCCGGCGTGACGAACGCGCTGATCGCGAGCGTGAACACGATCTGGCAACCGGCCACGACGCCCGGAAGGCTCATCGGCAAGACGACACGGAGGAACGTCTGGATGCGGTTCGCGCCGAGGTCGTTCGCGGCCTCGCGCAGCGCGTGATCGAACTGCAGGAGGACGCTCAGGATCGGAAAGATCATGAATGGCAACAGGATGTGCACGAGCGCGATGACGACGCCGGCTTCGTTGTAGATCAGCCGGATCGGCTCGGAGATGAGGCCGACCGCGCGGAGCGCCTGATTGATCACGCCGTTGTCAGAGAGCAGTAGCAGCCAGCCGTATACGCGCACGACCAGGCTCACCAGCAGCGGCGAGAAGATGACGACGTACGCGGCGACGAGGAGCTTCGGACTCCGCAGTTTCGTCAGCGCATACGCCGTCGGGTAGCCGACGAGCAGCGCGACCGCGGTCACGCCGAGCGCGAGCTGCAACGTCTTGGCGACGACACCCCAGTAGAACGGGTCGGTGAAGAACTTCTGCCACGCCAGGAAGCTGACCTCTTCGGTGAGCTGACCGCCGCGAAACGTGTAGGCGCTGTATGCGAAGAGCTGCAGCATGGCCGCTGCGAAGATCCCTGCCGTGAGTGCGAAGCCGGGGAGGAGCTGGAACGCCGCAGGGCGTCGCGTGATGTAGGCCAGCGCCGTCGCCACCGCCTCAGTCCTTGAGGACGACAGGCGCGGTCGGCGACCAGCTCAGCGAGACAGGATCGTCCTTTCGGAAGTGCTCCTCTGATTCGGTCTGCGTCTGCACCACGAGTCGCACGCCCCCGTCGATGGTGACCTCGTAGCGCGTCAACGGGCCAAGGAACGTCACGTCGGTGACGGTGCCGGCGTGCCCGTCCGCGCCGGCAGACTGCGTCGCCCTGATGCGAATCTTCTCCGGACGCAGGGAGACGTGCCGTCTCTCGCCGCTCCGGGCATCCGCACCGACAGCCGTGAACCGAAGACCGTCAGCCTCGAGGAGCGTGGTGCCATCCGGCGCACGGTCGCGCACGGTCGCGGGGATGATGTTCGTGTCGCCGATGAAGTGCGCGACGAAACGCGTCGCCGGCTTCGAATAGATCTGCTCGGGCGCGCCGAGCTGCGCGATCTTCCCGAGTTGCATGACCGCGACGCGGTCCGCCATGGCGAGCGCCTCGCCTTGGTCGTGCGTGACGTAGACGAAAGTCGTGCCGGAGCGGCGCTGCATCGCTTTCAGCTCGCGCTGCATCTGCAGACGGAGCTTCAAGTCGAGGGCGCCGAGCGGCTCGTCCAGAAGAAGCACCGCCGGCTCGTTCACGAGCGCGCGGGCGATCGCGACACGTTGCTGCTGTCCGCCCGAGAGCTCGTGCATACGCCGGCGCTCGTACCCGGCGAGGTCGACGAGCTCGAGCACGCGCCGGACGCGCTCGTTCGTCTCCACACGCGGCCGCGATTTCACGCGGAGGCCGAAGGCGACGTTGTCGAAGACGTCCATGTGCGGGAACAGCGCGAGCTGCTGGAACACGAGGTTCGTCTCGCGTCGGTACGGTGGCACCTCGTTCACGCGCCGTCCGCGCAGGTACACGTCGCCGCTGGACGGTCGCTCGAAGCCCGCAAGGATGCGCAGCGTCGTCGTCTTGCCGCATCCCGAGGGACCCAGCAGGGCGAAGAATTCGCCCTGCCGGACGCCCAACGAGACGTGGTCGACGGCGACGACCTCGCCGAACGACCGCGTCACGTCGCGAAGCTCGATGACGTCGGTCGCGCGCCGCTCGTCAGCGGTCACTTGACGTAGGCGACGACCTCCTTGTTGAAGCGATCGTTCCACTCGGCGTTCTTTGCGGCTAGGGTCGGCCAGTCGAGCTGGATCGCGCCCTCAATGTTGCGGGTCTTGAACGCCTCCTGCTGGGCCAGCTCCGGATCGAGCTGGATGTCCTTCGCCACCGGGATGCTGTGCGTGAGGTTGCAGTACCGCGTGAGCCACTTCTTGTCGTTGAGCATGTTGATGATCCGTTCGGCGTGGTACTTCTGCGCCGGCGTCGAGCCCTTCACCACGTGGTGATAGATCGTGAACGCGATCTGCCCCTCCTTCGGAGCCGCGTAGCCGAAGGGGCCATGCTCTTGATTCGCCCAGATATCGACGGAGCTGTTGAACCAGCCCGAGAGCCAGACTTCGCCGCGGATCATCGGCTGCTTCACCTGATCGTTCGAGAGGAAGAAGAGCCGGATCTGCCCCTCCTTGGCCTTGTCGGACATGAGCTTGAAGGTCTTGTCCACCGCGGCCGCATCGCCCTCCTTGCCACCGTTCGCGCGAGTGGTGGTGACGAGGCCGGAGAGGTAGTGATTGCCGTTGGAGAGCGCGAGCCGGCCCTTGAACTTCGGATCCCAAAAGTCCAGCCACGAGGTTGGGGCGGTCTTGACCTGGTCGGTGTTGTACATGAGCCCGATACCGACCATGCCCCAGGCGATGCCCTTGTTGTCCTTGCGCCGGAAGCTGTCGTAGACGTTGCTGACGGTGGGCACGTTCGTCGGATCGAGGGTCTCCCACATGTCGTCGATGTCGCCCTTCGCGGTCGCGTCGGCGTTGAAGTAGCCGAAGTTCACGATCGGTTGGTCGGGCGTCGTCTTCTTCGCCGCGACCATCTTCGGATAGGTCTCGGCGTTCGTGCCTTCGTAGAGCTCGATGGTGACATTCGCGTTGTCCTTCATGTACTCGGCCATGACCTCGCG
>VBDX01000066.1:0-14706 GCA_005881885.1 Chloroflexota bacterium | reverse complement strand
AGCGTCGCGAGTCTGTCTTCGTCGTTCACGGAAATACCCCCTTTACGTGCCGGTGCCGTTGTAGACCTTTCGGCGGACCTGTTGCGCGCCCGCCCCCGGCCTGGGCCGCGCCATCCCGCGCGCGACGATAACAGGGTGGTCGACAGTCAACCGACGACCGCGTCTAAGATGCCGCGGATGCGATTCACCGTCGTCGGCGCCGGCGCGATCGGTGGCATCACCGGCGCACACCTGATCGCGGCCGGGCACGATGTCACGTTCGTCGATACGGACCGGGAGCACATCGCCGCGATCCGCGAGCGCGGCTTCACGCTCGAGGGCGTGTCCTCGCTGATGATGCGTCCCAAGGCGGCGATCCACCCCGCGGAGCTCCGCGCGCCGCTCGGTACGGTGATCTGCGCAGTGAAGACGCTGCACACGCGGACGGCGATGGAGCCGATAGCGCCGCTCCTCGGCCGCGACGAATTCGTCCTGTCGATGCAGAACGGCCTTGCGTACTACGACATCGTCGCGGCGGTCGGCCGGGAGCGCACGCTCGTCGCCTGCTTCAACTTCGGCGGACACTACGAGGGCCCGGGCCGTGTAGTGCACGGCACGAAGGGCGGCTTCCATATCGGCGAGCTCGACGGCGGGGTGACGAAACGCCTGCGAGCGCTCCGTGACGCGCTGTCGGCGGTGCAGGAGTGCGAGGCGTCGGACAACGTCCTGGGCTGCGTGTGGAGCAAGATCGCCATGGCGAGCGTCTTCTTCGCGACTGCGCTCGTCGACGCCGACGTCAAGGACATCCTCGCCCGCGAGCGGTACCACGACCTGATGGCCGACCTCGTCGCCGAATCCGTCGCCGCCGCGGACGCCATGGGCGTGCGGCTCATCGAACTCCACGGGTTCGATCCGGAATCGCTCCGGCCCGAGCGGCGCTCGGCCGCGGGGGTGCGCCGCGCGCTCGAGGCGATCGCCGGCTCGTTCAATCCGCTGCAGCAGCGCACCGGCATCTGGATCGACCTCGCGGTGCGGAAGCGAAAGACCGAGGCCGAGCCGCAGCTTGGACGGCTGATCGGCGAGGCGGCGCGCCGTGGCGTGTCGATGCCGCTGAACCGCGCGGTGCTCGACCTCATCGGCGAGATGGAGACCGCGCGGCGCGGCTTCGCGTGGGAGAACCTCGACGAGGTCGGGCGACGCGGTCGTGAGCTCAGCGCAGCTCGCGGCTGAGAGGCACGTGCGGCCGGCCGCAGTGACTTCCGCCGGTGATCTCGAGGATCGCCCCCGTGGTCCATGGGGAACGGTCGCTCGCGAGGAACACCACCGCAGGAGCGATGTCCTCGGGCGAGCCCGTCCGGCGGAGCGGCGTGCCGCGCAGCATCAGGCGCACGTACTCGGAATCCTCCGCGCCGCCGTCGCGCAGGACCTCGTCGAGGATCAGGCCGGGCGCGACCGCGTTCACGCGAATCCGGTGTGGTCCGAGCTCGATCGCGAGCACGTGCGTGAGCAGGTTCACCGCGGCCTTGCTGCCGGTGTAGTGCGCGCCACCGGCGCGGGCGGAGGTCGCGGCGCCGGACGAGATGTTCACGATCGCGCCCGGGGCTCCGCGACGCACAAGCCGCCTGGCCACCGCGCGGCAGCACACCATCGTGCCCTTGGTGTTCACGTCGAAGACCCTGTCCCACTCGTCGTCGTCCATCTCCAGCAGCGGCGTGTTCGGAAAGATTCCTGCCACGTTCACGAGCACGTCGATGGGCCCGAGCTCCCGCTCGATCGCGTCGACCGCCCTCTCGACGTCGTCGGTCTTCGACACATCGGCCGCGGCCCTCGTGGAACGCGCCCCCGTCTTCACGATCGTCGCGACGACCGCTGCCGCGGCATCGGCTCGCGCGTCGACGATGCCCACAGCTGCGCCCGCGTGCGCGAGCTCCACCGAGATGGCGCGCCCCAAGCGCCCGGCTCCTCCGGTCACCATCGCGACGCGACCAGCGAGCTCGGTCATCCGCTTCGTAGTATGCGAACTCCCATGAGGCAGCGCCGGTGAAGCGGACGCGCTACGACGGCTACCGCTCCTTCCAATATCTCGAGGCCGGTGTGGACTACCAGTCGTTCGAGCTCGCGAGTGAGATCGGTCGCGTACCCTCTCGGCGCGTCGAGGTTTCCGACGCCGAAGAGCTACGCGTGCAGCGTCTGCTCGAGGAGAACGTCGTCGTTTCGCTCCACGACCACGTCACGGTCGCGCCGGCGAACGTCGCGGACATGCCGGACTACCGCCGCCATGGCCGCGAGTGGACCGGCTACGAGGGTCTCTCCGTTTCGGGTCTGGACTGCGTCTTCGACGCGTTGATGGGCGGCACGGCGACGATCACCTCGCGGATGGGCTGGAAGTGGGACGACGTCATCTACGACCTGGGAATGCGCCTCTCCGATACCGCGCATCAGGACTTCCTGGTGCGAGCCGGGACGCTCGAGGACATCCGCGACGCGAAGGCGAATGGCCGCATCGCCTTTGTGCCCTGCCTCGAGACCGCGACGCCGATCGAGAACGAGCTCGACCGGCTCGACATCCTGTACGGGCTCGGCATCCGCTCGTGCGGCATCGCGTATAGCGAGGCGAACGCGCTCGGATCAGGCTTGCGCGAAGCCAGCGACGCGGGACTGACGGAGCTCGGGCGCCTCGCGGTCCGGCGGATGAACCGGCTCGGGATCGCGATCGACATCTCGCATGCCGGCGACCGCACGTCGCTGGAGACGATCGCGTGTAGCGAGCGGCCGGTGTTCGTGACGCATGCCGGAGCGCGCGGGCTGTGGAACACCAAACGCATGAAGCCGGACGAGATCCTCAAGGCGTGTGCCGAGCGGAACGGCATCATCGGCATCTCGGCGGCGGCGCACACGACGCTGACGGAGCGGCATCCGCTCCATTCGCTCGAGTCTGTCATGGAGCATTTCGAGTACACCGCGCACCTCGTAGGCATCGAGCACGTCGCGTTCGGGCCCGACATCTTCTTCGGCGACCATGTCGGTCTGCACCGCTTCTTCGCCAAGCAGTTCTCCCTCGCGGCGAGCCGGGGCGGCAAAACGATCCAGGAGGTCGAGTACGTCGACGGGATTGAGAACCCCTCGGAGTCCTTCCCAAACATCGTCCGCTGGCTGGTGCGCCACAACTACTCCGATGGCGACATCGGCATGGTCATCGGAGCGAACGTCATGCGGACGCTGTCGGAGGTCTGGCCGCGGTAATCGCGCGAGCGCCACCCCTCCGGGGCGACAAACGCGAGCAGCGACCGGTTCATGCTGGCACGATGGCTACATCGACGCGACCCGCGTGGACGTATGGCTGTGGGCCGTGCGGATCTACAAGACCCGCTCGGCAGCGACGGCCGCCTGCCGGGGCGGCCATGTCCGCGTGAACCGCGCCGCAGCCAAGGCGTCGACGCCGGTGAAGGTCGGCTCCCGCGTCGAGGCGTTCGTAGAGCGCCCTCGCATCCTCGAGGTTGCGGCCGTCATCGACAAACGGGTCGGTGCCGCTGTGGCGGCGACGTGCCTGGTCGACCACAGCCCGCCTGCGCCCAAGCGAGCCCCACGGGTGGCCGTCCGCGAGCGAGGCACCGGCCGCCCGACGAAGCGCGAGCGCCGCGACCTCGACCGCCTCAGGCGGCGATAAATCGCGAAGGTGAAGACACCATTCCTCTCGCGTCTCCAAGAAGCCTGCGACCTCGTGGGTGCCAAGCTGGAGGTCATTGCGGACGCGGACAACTCGGGAAGGATCACCTTTCCGTCAGGGCGCGTGCGCTACTTCCACCGACTGCACTGGGATCTCAACACCCTGGGTGCAGCTGCGATCGCTCTCGACAAGGACGCCACCGCGCGTGTGCTCAAGCGTTTGGGCTATACGGTCCCGACCGGACGCAGCTTCTGGTTTGTCGGGCGACTGCGCGAGGCGCGCGACATCGGGGCCGCCTACGCATACGCGCGGAGGCTGGGGTTGCCGGTGCTACTCAAACCGAACGACAGCTCCGGCGATCAGCACGTAAGCGTTGCCTACACCCGCGCGCAGTTCTACGCGGCCGCCCGTGAGGTCTTCGCTGCCTCCAAGAAGCTGCTGGTGCAACGCATCGCACGCGGCAGCGACTGCTCGATCGTCGTCCTCGACGGCGAGGTCCTCATGGCAAGCGAGAAGACGCCGCCGTACGTGATCGGTGATGGCCAGTTCAGCATTCGCAAGCTCATCGCGACCAGCCAGCGGCGCAGTCGCGCCGCGGGCCACCCGACCCAGCTGCGCGCGGACGATATCCGGGTGAAGAGGCACCTCGCCCACCAGCGCCAGACACTCGAAACAGTCCCTCCTGAAGGTCAACGCGTCGAGCTCCTGCCACGCGGCAATCTCGGCATGGGTGGTGACGTTCGACTGGTGACTGAAGTGCTGCACCCCAAGCTACGAGCGCTTGCAGTTCGGGTGGTTGCCGATATGGGCCTGCGCCTCGCCAGCGTGGACCTCGTGCTCAGCCGACCATCCGATGCACCGCCGAAGAGGTGCACGGTGCTGGAGGTGAACTCCGCACCTGGACTTGACACGCTTGAGCGAGAGCCTGGCTGGTCGCGCCGCCGCGTCGAACGCGTGCGCAGGATCTTGCTGGCCCTCGATCGCGAGCGGCAGAAGTAGGCTTCCGGAGGGAGGTTGGATCGCCATGGCGACTGAGACAAAGAAGAAGCCCGCCGCGAAGACCGCGCGCCCGAAGACTGTTGCTGAGTACATCGCGGCGGCGCCGACCGACAAGCGCGCTGCGCTCATGAAGCTCCGCAAGACGATCAAGGCGGCTGCACCGAAGGCGACCGAAGGCATCAGCTACGGGATGGCGGGGTTCAAGCAGAACGGGAAGTACCTCGTGTACTTCGCGTACTGGAAAGCCCATATCGCCTTGTATGGGACCAGCAGCCGCTTCATCGACGCGCACGCCGCTGAACTGAAGCCTTATGTCCAGAGCAAGGGCACGATTCAGTTTCCCGCAGAAAAGCCCCTTCCCTACGGGCTCGTGACGAAGATGGTCAAGGATCGCATCGCCGAAATCGAAAAGGCCGGCTAAGGGTGGCACCCCAAGCTCGGCAAGGCGCGCATCGCGGAGAACGAAAAGCGGGTTATCGCTGACGCGAACCCTGGACGATCCCTTCGTCCGCTCGGTCGTCCTGAAGCGGGACGGAATCGAGGACTTCGAGGCCTATCCGTTCTCGATCCCAGCGATCCGCGACCTCCACGAGCTGAAGCTCCACCCGCAGGTGACCCTCTTCGCAGGCGAGAACGGCAGCGGCAAGTCGACGCTGGTGGAGGCGATCGCGGTCGCCGCCGGTTTCAACGCCGAGGGCGGCAGCCGGAACGTAACCCTTTCAACCCGCGCGTCGCACTCCCCACTGCACAAGCACCTGCGGTTGGTGCGGGGGACGCGGCGGCCGCGGACGGGCTACTTCCTGCGTGCGGAAAGTTTCTTCAACGTCGCGACGTATCTCGAGCGGCTCGAGGATCCGGGCGCGCTTGCGCCGTATGGTGGCCGATCGCTGCATGAGCAGTCCCACGGCGAATCGTTCATTTCGCTCCTGAAGCACCGATTCGGGCCTGGCGGCCTTTACATCCTCGACGAGCCGGAGGCGGCCCTGTCGCTCGGGGGCAATCTTGCCCTGATGCGGCGCATGCACGACCTCGTCGGCGAGGGCTCGCAGTTCATCGTCTCGACCCACTCGCCGATCCTTCTTGGCTATCCGGACGCGAAGATCTATGTCCTTTCCGGCGCGGGGCTGACCGCGACGCCGTACGAGGAGACCGAGGTCGTCGCGCTGACGCGATCGTTCCTCCAGGACCGCGGGGAGTTCCTGCACCACCTCTTCGACGACTAGAGCTGGATCAGGTGTTGGCGGCGGCCGCCTTCAGCCAGCGCAGGATGCTCGCGCTGTCGATGTCGTCGGGGGTGCGCACCTTCAGCATGCGGTTCCCTTTGCCGCTGCCCTCGAGCTTCTTTCCTGGATCGACGAGGACCTCGGGTGGCGCGAAGAAGTTGATGCCCACATGGTCTTTGAAGGCCGCGAGCGCGCACACGTTCTTTCCGTCCCGTTGAAAGAACGGCACGCCCCACTTGATGGTCGACTTCGCGTCGGGGACCCCTTTCACGACGAGAGCGCGGAGCTTCTCGAGCAACGCGCGCTTATCGGCCGGCTGCTGGGCGAAATAGCCCTCCACAGACGGACCTGCCGCCTTCTTCGGCGCGGTCTTCTTGGTGGTTTGCTTGGCTGCGACCATCTCGAGCTCCTCTTTGCTTTTCGGCGCCTCGGGGCATCCTTCGGGCACTCCGGGCTCGCGCCCGATTATCGACCGCCAACCGCGACCGCCGGACGCCTACGTGCCCGTAGCGCCGGAACTCAGGCTGCGTTCTTTCCAGACGCGAGATCCCGGCCCGGAGGGGAGCGACGCAGGTCCGGGTCCATTTGGAGGAATTCGATGCGGGAACTGCAAAGCCCAGCGGACGCCGGACTCAACGCCTTGCTCGGACCGGGCTCGGTCGTCGAGGGCAAGCTGAGCTTCAAAGGACAGGTGCGGATCGAAGGCATGTTCACCGGCGAGATCACAACGACCGACTTGCTGGTCGTCGGCGAGACGGCGAAGGTCTCGGCCAATATCAATTGCGGATCGGTCGTTGTGAACGGCGAGGTCATCGGCAACATCAAAGCCAGCGACTCGATCGAGCTCCACAAGCCGGCGCGTGTGAAAGGGGACCTCGCCGCGCCCGCGCTCAGTATCGAGAAAGGCGTCGTGTTCGAGGGCAAGTCGATGATGCTGAACGGCGGGATCAATCTCGTCAGCCTCAGCGGTCGCGACAGCGCGCCGAAGGCCAGGGGTCGCGCGAAGGATCAGGACCTCCGGGGCCCGGACTCCGACTGAGGCGCGCGCCGGTCAGGCGCGCAGGCGTCCCGCGATAACGATCCCAGCGAACGCGCTCGCTCCGGCGAGACCGTCGGCGAGGGCCACCCCACCTCCCGCCCCGCCGCTTCCGGCGACGGAGATCGCGACGGCGACAGCGCCTACGCCGGTGCCGAGCGCGTTCCCCAGGATGTCGCTGAGCTGCATCGCCGAAGCGGTCGCGCCCTCGCTGCCGGCTGGCGCGTGTCCAAGGACGGTAAGCGATATCGACGCGTAGGCCATGCCGATGCCGAGGCCGGCGATGCCCCAGGCGATCACCGCTGCCCAGGCCGGGACGATCGCCGCGAGCACCAGCACCATGCCCGCGATCCCCGCCGCGACGAGCACGAATCCGTTGCGCACGAGTGGCGTGGCGCCGACGCGCAGGATCGTGCGCTCCTGGATCCACGCACCGGTCGACCATGCGACGGTCCCCGCGGTCAGCGCGATCCCGGATAGAAGCACGCTCTCGCCGCGGAGCGATGTCACGGTGAGCGGCACGTACACGTCGGCGCCGAAGAAGGCGAACGTGAGGAGGCCGCGCGCGAGCACGGCGGAGGGAAGACCGGCACGCGCGCGGAGGGTGCCCGCGGGAAGGAGTCGTCGCAGCGCGGGGACACCGAGGGCCAGACCAAACAGCACCAGCGCGGGGGAGACCAGAATGTCGCGCGCCTGAAGACCGCCCAGGAAGAGCGCCGCACCCGCGGCGACCGCGAGCGCGTCGGGGACGACGCGGCGGGCGACGCGACCGGGATGACCGGGCACCTTGCGAACTTCGCGATAGGCGAGTCCGCCTGCGATCACCACCAGCGGCAGGAGCCCGAGGAACACCCAGCGCCAGCCGACGTGCTCGCCGACGAACGCGGCGAGCGCCGGTCCAACGATGCCCGGGACGACCCACGCGGTCGAGAGGATCGCGAACATCCGCGGCCGCAACGCTTCGGGGAAGGTGCGACCGATCACGACGTATCCGGCCGCCGGGACGGCGCCCGCGCCGAAACCCTGAATCGCACGCGCCGCAACCAATACTGGCATCGTTGGCGCGAGCCCGCCCGCGAGAAGCCCGACGACGAACAGCAGGAGGCCGAGGCCGAACGGCACCGCGGGTCCGTGACGGTCGGCGAGCTCCCCGGCGACGACGATGCCGGCGAGATCCGCGAGCAGGAACGCGCTGAAGACCCAGCCGTAAAGCGCCAGCCCCGAAAGATCCTCGGCAACCAGCGGCATGATCGTCGCTACAGCGAGCGCCTCGAACCCGACGAACGTCACGTTGAGGACGAGCCCGATCGTCAGTCCGCGCCAGCGCGGGTCGAGAAGTCCGGGATTCACCTGAATGGGTGAGTTCGTAACACACCCCGCCGACACCAACCATCGCGATCGACGCCCTAGGCTTCGCGCGTTCACATGCGGGGAGTGACCGTCACCTGTCCCAAGTGCACGGCAGAGATGCCGGTCGAATTCAGCTATTGCGGTAAATGCGGCATGCGCCTTCTGCCCCCGGAAGCGGTCGCGAGCGCGACGAGACAGGTCACCGTCCTCTTCGCCGACATCTCAGGTTTCACATCGCTCGCCGAGCGGCTCGACCCCGAAGAGCTGCACGAAAACATGCGTACAGCGTGGGACGCGATCGCGGCGGAGATCCGCGGGACGGGCGGGCTCATTGAGAAGTACATCGGCGATGCCGTGGTCGCCGTCTTCGGCGCGGTCGGTCACGAAGGAGACCATCCCGAACGCGCGCAGCGGGCAGCGCTCGCCATCCTCGGCGCACTCGACCGTGAGAATGCCCGGATCGCGGAACGGACGGGCCGGTACCTGGCGCTGCGCGTAGGCGTCAACACCGGCCTCGCGATGGCCGGCGCCATCGGCGACAAGGAGAGCGAATTCGGAGTTCTCGGAGACGCGGTCAACGTCGCCGCACGCCTGGAGCAGGCCGCCGAGCCCGGCGAGGTCCTCGTCGGCGATGCGACCTACCGGCTCACACCGGGCCTCTTCACGTACGAGCCACATCCGCCGGTCGCGGCGAAGGGCAAGAGCGCTCCGCTCGTGGCGTGGCGTCTGCTGCGCGAGGAGACGGCCGTCGCGAGCGATCGCCGTCGCACCCCGCTCGTTGGCCGGGACGGCGAGATCGCGCTCCTGATGGGCGCTCTCGACGACGCGCTCGCGAGCAAGGGTCGGATCGTCTCTATCGTCGGAGAGGCCGGGCTCGGAAAGAACCGGCTCGTGGACGAGCTTCTCGCGGATCCACGCGCCCTCGGTGCGCGCGTCGCGCGCGCCAGGTGCTCTCCGTATGACCAGCACCGCGCATACGGTGCGATCGCGGATCTTCTCCGACGCGCTCTCGCGATCGGGACGTCCGCTCCGACGGAGATCGCCCACCGCACTCTGAGCGAGACCCTCCCCGGCATGGACCCGGAGGCCACGAAGCTCGTGCTCGCGGCTCTCGGATACGGCCTGACGCTTCCTCCACTGTCCGGCGACACACGCCGAAAGCTGCTCGACCGTGCCATCCGCGATCTCGTCTTGCGTGTGGCGCGCACGCAGCCCGTCATCCTCGCGCTCACCGATGTGCAGTGGGCGGACACTGCGTCGCAGGAGCTGCTCACCACGCTTGCGCCGGCGTTCGCGAACGTTACCGCCCTCGTGATCACGACATACCGTCCGGAGCTGACTCCGCCGTGGACGACGAGCCGCGGGCACCTTCAGATCCGTCTCCCGGCGCTCGATCCGACCTCGAGCGCAACGCTCCTCCAGGCGCTCCTTCCGGCGGGCGCCCTGCCGCAGCAGGCGGTCGACGACGTCGTCGCCCGCAGTGCCGGCAGTCCCACATACCTGGAAGAGGCATCCCGCTGGCTCGTCAGCACCGGCGTTGTGGTGGAGCGTGAGGGCGCGACGCCGCTCGCGGACGTGAGCCGGATGACCGATCTGCCCGACGGACTTCCGATGCTGCTCCTCCGCCGCGCCGAACAGGCGAGCGCCCCCGAGCGACGCGTCCTGCACGCGGCGGCGGTCGCGGCGCGGGCCTCTGATCCAACGCTGATGCGCGCACTCTTCGGTCAGGATGTGGAAGTGGACGCGTGCCTCGCCGCTCTCTCCGCGCGCGGCCTTCTGGAGCCCACGACACATGGCGATTACCGCTTCCGGCAACCGTTGCTCCGGGAGTACGTCTACGAATCCATCGGCCCGCGTCAGCGCGCGGAGCTGCACGGCCGGATCGGCCAGGTCCTCGAGAGCGTGATGCCGGAGGTCGCGGCTCAACAACCCGAGCTCCTGGCTCACCACTTCGCGAGCTCGGGACAGATCCCCCGCGCGATCGCCCATGCGATGCGCGCCGGCGAGCGGGCCGCATCCCTGTACGCACTCAAGGATGCGCTCCACCACTACCGCGCCGCGGCCGAGCTCGCGCGGCGCTTGCCGGGACAGGGCGGCGATGAGCGCGCTCGCGCTCTTCTTCAGGCGTGTGACGCGGCGCGTGGGCTGGGTCGGACGGATGCGCTCGCGATGGCCGAGGAGGGCCTCGCGGCCGGGCCGTCCGAAGACACGCTCCGGGCGGCGCTGCGCCGGCGCGCGGGTGAGCTTGCCGCGCGCTCGCGCGAGACGCAGCGTTCGGCCGAACACCTCGCCGAGGCCGATCGGCTCATACCGGCGGAGGGGCGCGAGCGCGCTGAGCTCACGCTCGCGAAGGCGTTCCTCGCGCGCTCGGACGAGCGGCCCGCCGAAGCGCTGAACGTCGGACGGACCGCGGTGAAGGAAGCGCTCGCTGCGAACGATCGCGCGCTCGCGCTCGAAGCGGAAGAGGCGGTGGCGTCCTTCGCGGCGGATGCGGGCGCGGCTGACGAATCGCTCCGGGCGACGGAGCGGTGTGTCGAACACGCCAACGCGATCGGCGATCTCTCCGGACTCGCGCGCGCGCTCGCGACCCTCACGTACGCGGCGCTCGATCGCGGCGATCTCGTCACTGCCGAGGACCTAGCGAACCAGCTCCTCGGCGCCGAGTCGCGGCTCGGGAACGTCGACGGCGAGGCCGGCGCGTTGCGCGCGCTTGGGCGCGTGTTCTTCGGACTGGGTCGCCTCGCGGAGGCCGAGGCCACCCTTCAACGTGCCCTCGCGCTTGCCGATCCGCTCGCGCAGGGTCAGCAGCCCCCCGACCCGGCGTCGACGCTGCTCGTGCTCGGTTCGGTCGCGATCGAGCGCGGCCAGTTCGCCGCGGCGGGCAGGACCCTCGCGGAGGCGCGAGCGCTCGCGGAGCGGTCACCCTCGCGGCTGCACATCGCGGCGCGCGTCGCGGCCGAGCTCGCGCGGCTCGCGTTGCTGCAGGGAGCGCTGGAGGATGCGCAGCAGCAGGCCGCTACCGCGTACAGCGCCGCGACCGCGCACGAATGCCGCCGCTGCGGGGCGGGCATTGCCGCAACGCTGGTCGAGGTCGCCTGCGCCACCGGGGATCTCGCCGTCGCCGACGCCCGGCGCACCGAGGGCCTCGAGCATGCGTTCCGCCTCGGACTGCCGGTGGCGACCGCCGAGATCCGCGCGGCCTCGGCTCGTCTGCTGGCGGCACGCGGCGACGTGGTGGGCGCGCGCAACGAGTGCATCGAGGCTCTCGCGGTGTTCGAAAAGCTCGGCCCCACCTACCTCGCCGACCGGACCAAGCGCCGCATCCAGGAGCTCGACGTCACCGGCCGCGCCCAAAGCGCGTAACGACGCGGTGGCCGTCGGCGCGTAACGGTCATGCGACCGGGCTTCGTCGCGGCAACGCGTCCGCTGTGGGCGCTGGTCGCCGCGGTCGGCGCGGCGTTCGTGGCCAGCTCGGTGGCCTACAGCCTGGGCGCGCCGATCTACTCGTTCATCGATTTCGGTGATCGCGCGACGCCGCTCTGGAGTGCGATGGCAGTCGGCGCATTCGCGGGTGCCGCCGTTGCACGAGCCGCGGGCGGTCCGCTCGGCGTGGTCGCGTTCGCCGCATACCTCGCTGCGGGCGCGACGATCACCGTGGGCCGGGAGGCGCTCTACGAGCGCGCGATACAGGGAAGCTCCTTCTATTTCATCTCCGTCAGCGCCGTTCAGCTCGCGTTGTGGCAGGTGCCCAGCGCCGTCGCGGTCCTCTGCGGTTGGCGAGCCGGGCCGCGGATCGCGCTCGCGAGGCAAGGCACGAACGCCCTGCTCGAGGCAGCCGGCGCGTACAGCGTCGCTTCGCTCTTCCTCGTATTCGTCACCGGGCCGATGGATCCTCGGCTCGCGCCATACGCCGCTGTCTTCGGTCCGCCGGAGGTCCACATCCCGCTCGTCGTCGCGCAGGCGGTCGTGGCGGGCACCGTTGTGGCGATGCGGTGGCGGGGTCCGCTGCGGCCGCTCGCGCTCACGGGCACCTTCGCTCTGGTCGGGCTGGTGACCGTGATGCCGGGCGATTTCACGGAGCTCGTCAGCGCCATCCGCTTCCACTGGACCGAGTACTGGCCGCGCTCGCTCATGCTCGTGCCGCCGGGCACCGCTCTTGTCGTGGTGGCCGTAGCCGCGTTCGGTCACGTCTGGAGGGTCCGCGCGACTACAGCGTGAACTCTCCGGGCGCGATCTTGTCGCGCCCGCGCAGATAACTGCGAAGCGCCTTCGGAATCTCGAGCGAGCCGTCTTTGTGCTGGTAGTTCTCCATGATCGCGATCATGAGCCGCGGAAGGGCAACGCCCGAGGCATTGAGGATGTGCACGTGCTCGGCCTTGCCACCGGCTTCGCGCCGAAAGCGGATGTTCGAACGCTCCGCCTGGAGGGGGCCGCAATCCGATGCCGAGGACACTTCGAGCCATTCGTTCGCGGCGGGTCCCCAGGCGTCCACGTCAAATCCCCGTAGTGCGGTGAAGCCCAGATCCCCGGCGCAGCGTTCGGTAACCCGCGCCGGGAGCTCGAGCTTCTCGAGGACATCGACCGCGAGGTCTGTCATTCGCTCCAGCCACTTCGGCGACTCTTCGGGTGCGCAGTAGACGACCATCTCGACCTTGTCGAACCAATGAACTCGCTTGATGCCGCGTACGTCGCGACCCGCGCTCATGTGCTCTCTGCGGAAGCATGGCGTGAATGCGACGTATCGCTTTGGAAGGGCGCCAGGCTCGAAGGTTTCGTCTCGATGCAGCCCGACCAGCTGCGGCTCCGCCGTCGGTACGAGCCATATGTCGTCATCCTCGTCGCGGTAGAGATTCTCGTCGAAGTGCGGAAGGTGCGCGCTCCCGAGCAGGGTCTCTCGCCGCGTGACCGACGGCGGGTAGATCTCGGTGAAACCCGCCTCGATCTTGAGATCGATCATCCACGCGATGAGCGCGCGCTGCAGCGCCGCACCGGCGCCCCGAAGCACGTAGAACCGCGAGCCGGAGAGCTTCGTGCCGCGCGGGATGTCGAGGATGCCGAGAGACTCACCGATCTCCCAGTGCGGGCGCGGCTCGACCGCGAGCTTCTTCGGCGCGTCCTTGCGGACCACCGTGTTGTCGTTCTCGTCCTTGCCCTGCGGCACGCGCGGATCGATCACGTTCGGGATCCACAGGAGCTTCTCGTCGCGCTCGGTCTCAAGCGCGTTCAAGTCCCCGGAGATCGCCTTGATGCGCTCCCCCAGCTCCCGCATGCGCGCCTTTACCTCGTCGCTCGGCGGACCGCCACGGCTGGCCCTGTTGCGCTCGGCATTGAGGTCCTCCAGCTGACGTCGTAGCTCCCGCGCTTTCCTGTCGAGCTCGAGGATCTTCTCGAGCGGCGCGTCGAAGCCCCGCGCGGCAAGGGTCGCGCGGACCTCGTCGGGATCTTCGCGAATGCGCTGGAGGGGCGTCATGGGGCGCGTGCCATTATCCGTGCTCGCGCGTGTATGACGTCGTGCTCGTCGCGTTCGAGGGACCCGACCGCTATTCGTTCGTCGGGGGCCTCGCCACGCGGATGACCGATCTCGCGGACGCTCTCGTGGATCGGGGCTACCACGTCCATCAGCTCTTCGTGGGCGATCCCAAGCTCCCAGCGGTGGAGGAGCGCGCCGAAGGCCGCCTCGTCCTCGAGCGCTGGAGTCAATGGATCAGCGCGCATCACCCGCGCGACGTCTACGACGGCGAGGACGGCAAGTGGCGTGACTTCTCGCGCACGGCCCCGCCGCACATCGCCGATCTGGTGATCGCGTCGGCCGGGGCCGGCCGGCGAACCGTCCTCCTCTTCGAGGACTGGCAGACCGCGAACGCCGCGATCAGCACCGCCGCCATCCTCAGCGCGAGGGCGGCGCGCGGAGCGGGGGCCATCTTCTGGAACGCCAACAACACCTACGGCGTCGAGCGCATCGACCTCGAGCTGCTGCGCCGCGCGGCCTCGATCACCACGGTCTCCCGGTACATGCGCACGCAGCTGAATGCCTTCGACGTCGACGCGGCGGTGCTACCGAACGGCATCGCCGAGCGGTGGCTGAAGGCCGTGCCGCCGACCGAGACCGCCCCGCTGCGCGCGGCTTTCGGGGAGCGCCCCACGTTCGTGAAGGTCGCTCGCTTCGACCCGGACAAGCGCTGGCTCTGGGCCATCGACGCGATCGCGGCGATGCGCGACACCGGAGCGCGCCCTCGCCTTCTCATGCGGGGCAGCCGCAGCCCGTACGCCGATACGGTCGGCGCTCGCATCCGCGCGCGGGATCTGTCTGTGGAACGGATCGCGTTCTCGCCCGAGGCAACGACGCGCGATCTCGCCCAGGGAGTCGCCGCGAGCGACGCGGACATCCTGTTCCTCGATTACTTCATCGCGGAGCGCACGCTCCGGGCGATGTACCAGGCGGCCGACGGCGT
>VBDX01000020.1 GCA_005881885.1 Chloroflexota bacterium | reverse complement strand
CGGCGCCTTCGACAGCAAGACCTTCAAGGTGACGGTGAGCAACGTCGCTCCCACGGCCACGCTCTCGAACAACGGCCCGGTGAACGAGGGCAGCCCGGCGACGATCAGCTTCAGCGCCCCGTCCGATCCCTCAAGCGCCGACACGAGTGCGGGCTTCCACTACGCCTTCGACTGCGCGGGCGGCGCGCTCAGCGCGGCGTACGCGACGGCCGGAATGAGCGCCTCGACGATGTGCACCTATCCCGACAACGGGAGCTACCCCGTGCGCGCTCGGGTCCTGGATAAGGACGGGGGCTACACCGACTACACCACCACCGTCACGGCGCTCAACGTCGCCCCGACGGCCGTACTCTCGAACAACGGCTCGGTGAATGAGGGTAGCCCGGCCACGATCAGATTCAGCGGCCAGCTCGATCCCTCGACTGCCGACACCAGCGCTGGCTTCCACTACGCTTATAGCTGCAGCAACGCCTCGCTCGCGGGCGTGACGTACGCCGGCAGCGGCGCGATCGCCTCGACGAGCTGCACCTACGACGACGGCCCGAGCACCCACACGGTGCGCGCCGGGATCATCGACAAGGACGATGGGTACACCGAGTACAGCACCGTCGTCGCAGTGAACAACGTCGCTCCCACGGCCACGCTTTCGAACAACGGCCCGGTGAACGAGGCCAGCCCGGCCAGCATCAGCTTCAGTGCGCAGTTCGATCCCTCAAGCGCCGACACAAGTGCGGGCTTCCACTACGCCTTCGACTGCGCGGGCGGCTTGCTCAGCGCGACTTATGCCACGGCCGGGACGGCGGCCTCGACCAGTTGCACCTACCCCGACGGGCCGAGCACCCACACCGTGAGCGCGCGGATCCTAGATAAGGACGGCGGCTTCAGTGACCGCATGACTGTCGTCACGGTGAGGAACGTTGCGCCCGCGGCGTCCGCCGACAAGCCAAGCCAGAGCGTTCAATACAGTGATCCGATCGCGGCAGTGACCATCACAGCGACAGATGTCACGGTGGATATCCCCCTGAGCGCGACGGCCTCCGGACTCCCGACCGGAACCACGTTCACCTCGGGAACCGGGACGTGCGTTGGGGCGCAATGCACGTGGGCCCTCACAGGCAGGGCGATGGTCGCACCGGGTGCCTACACCGTAATTGTGATGGTGACCGACAAGGACGGCGGCGCGACTCCGGTCAACGTGACGATCGTCGTGACGCGTGAGGACGCGCGCGCCAACTACACGGGTGCGCTCTTTGCCTCGACCTCGTCCGCGACTTCTGGCACGGCGACCGTGACGCTGAGCGCGACGATAAAGGACATCACCGCCGTGACAGGTGACTCTGCCTACGACGCGAATGCGGGGGACATCCGCAACGCGACCGTCAGCTTCGTCAACCGCGACGTTCTGCCGAACACCACGCTATGCACGGCGCCGGTCGGCCTCGTGAGCCTCTCCGACCCCACGGTCGGCACGGCCACATGCAACTGGAACGCGGACATCGGGTCGCAGAGCAGCCTCGACTACACGGTGGGGATCATCGTGAGCGGCTACTACACACGGGATGCCTCGGAGGACGATGCGATCGTCACCGTATCGAAGCCGCTAAGCAACTTCATCACCGGAGGCGGCTACCTCGCGATGAGCAAGTCCGCCGGCCAGTACCCGGGCGCGGCTGGCACGAAGAGCAACTTCGGGTTCAACGTGAAATACACGAAGAGTGGGTCGAACCTACAGGGTCACGTGAACATCATCGTCCGCAACGGCGGGCGCGTTTACCAGATCAAGAGCACGTCGATCACCTCGCTGTCGACCCAGCTCGGGCTCAACGGGCAGCCGCCCAGCAAGGCGACGTTCAACGGGAAAGCGAATATCCAGGACATCACGAATCCCTTGGCGCCGATCACGATCGACGGCAACGGGACGCTGCAGATGACGCTCACAGACAACGGCGAGCCCGGCTCGACGGACACGATCGCGATCACTGTCTGGAACAAGAGCGGCGGTCTCTGGTTCGCGAGCAACTGGGATGGGACCAAGACCGTGGAGCAGGTCCTGGGCGGTGGAAATCTGGTCGTGCATTAGCCGAGCCTTCCTTTCGATGGGGGCGCCGAGGCTGTGCTTGTCTCGGCGCCCTCGCTTCTTAGGCGCTTCGGCGCAGCCCAGATACGGCCGCGATGAGGTCGCCACCGGGATCGCCAAAAGCTGAGCGGCGGGCGGCGAGGCGCTCGCCTTCGAGGACGTGCACGCGCAGACGACTCGCCGGAATGAGCGGGTCCGCGAGATTTCCAGGGTCGTGATCGATGCCGTACTCCTCTTTGATCCGTCGCCGGGTCTCAGCCCAGCGCACGACGACATCACGGTCCGCCTCGGACAGGGCTGCGTATGCGGCGACGTCGTTCAACGCCGCGCGGTACGGGAGGAGGCGGCGCCGCTCGGTACCGCGGGGATGTTCTCGCGCCAGCGCGAGCTCCTTCGCGTCGATCACCGATCCATCCTACGTAGCGTGGCCTCCTTCGCAGGGATCGTTCTCACGGGGGATGTTTGCGGTGTTTCGCCTGCTAGGGTTGCCAGGTGGGACCCCCCGAGCTCGGTCTGTATCTGACGTTGTACGACGAGGACCGGCCTGGCGATCGAGATCGGTCGCCGCTCGGTCCCTTTGATGAGCTGACCGTCCGTAGCGCGCGCGTCGTCGGCGAACGCGGGCGATCCGGGCGGCTTATCGCCGCGCACAGCCCGAACGGTGGGTGGCTTGGCGTCGATGCCGAATTGCAGCACTCGTTCGCGAGCGGGCCCGCCGGCGCAAGACTCGGCCTGATTCGGGTTCGCGCGCAAGAGGCTCGGGTATGTCTCCGTTTGTTCGATGACGCCCCTGAGCGATCGGCGCCGGTTCCGGAGCTCGGTCCGTTCGATGTGGTGGTCATCGGCTCCAATGACATCGCCGCGGACGGCCGCACAATTGCCGTTCGCGTCTCGCCGACGGCGTCCTGGCTGCTGACCGATCTCGCCGGCGCTGACCTCCAGGGGACCGCGAAGGCCGTCCTGACCGTCCGCGCTGCCGCATCGGCGACCGGTCCGACTCCTCGTTGGAGCGATGTGCCAGGCAGTCGTGAGGAGCGTTCTCTTGAACCGACCGCGCTGCACTCTTCCGGGAAGCCGGACCCGTTGCCTGTGTTGAGCTCTGGTCCGCCGCCGTCGGTATGGGTCGACCGCGTGCGCTCCCGCTCTGAGATCTACGTCTCCCGACCTGGGGTCCAGAAAAAGCCCTGAGCGCGGGCCGCGTGGTCAAGCTGGCTCGGCAGTGACCTTCCGCGTAGCGGCGACATAGAGGACGAACGCCGCGCTGCCAACCTGCACGAGCGGCGCGACGAACTCCAGCAGGTTGAGACCGGTTGTCGCGATCTTGTCGGCGATGCCGACCGATTCGAGGTACGCGGGCAAGGAGACGAAGAGCCAAGGTCCGGTCACCCCGAGCGCAACGATCCCGAGGGTCCTCCACTGCCGCGCAGCTGGGACGCGCGCGAGCAGCACCAGCCCGCACGCCACTCCCGATGTGACCGCCGCCGCGATGCCCAGAAGCCCAGCCTCAAATGAGCTGGTGGAGACGGTGAGGACGGATTGCGCCGCCGCGAGCAGGCCGTAAATGACCGCGAGCGAGCCGGCGGCCTCGAGCACGGGATTGGCGCTCCCGGCACCGACCCGGAACCAGCGGACAAGCCTCAAGCCCAGCGCGACTCCGAGCACGTCCGGCCAGAGCCCGAGGACGTACCCGATCGGCGAGCAGAGCGGCGGAGCGGGTGAGATGGTGCCGCAGAACTTGCCGAGTCCCCAGAGCGACACGAACCGCTCGAACAGGATGATCGCGGCCCACGCCGCGACGGCCTGGCGCCCGCCGGAGATCGACGCGACGGCGAGCGCTGTTGCGATCGTCGCGATCGCAGAAAGCTGAAACGGCCGTGGGAGCCAGGCATCGCTCGGGATGGAGAAGAGGCGATAGAGAA
>VBDX01000036.1 GCA_005881885.1 Chloroflexota bacterium | reverse complement strand
GACGATCCCGTATCGCCGATCTCGGTGTACGGCCGGATCAAGGTCCGCCTCGAAGGGCTGGCGCTGGCGGCCGGCGCGGCGGTCGTTCGCAGCACCGGCATCTTCGGCTGGGAGAGCGGCGAGCCACGGAACTTCGTGCTCCGGCTGGTGCGCTCGCTCCGCCGCGGCGAGACCGTGCGTGTGCCGATCGATCAGGTGAGCACGCCGACGTACGCAGAAGATCTCGCCCGGGCCTCCGCGCAGATCGCGGACGCGCGGGCACCGGGGATCTGGCACGTGGCAGGCCCGGATCGCATGTCGCGCGTCGAACTCGCGCGTCGCGCCGCGGGCACGTTCGGACTGCGGGCTGCCCTCATCGAGGCTGTCCCCACCGCCGCGCTCGGGCAGCTCGCGCGACGGCCGCTGAACGGAGGCCTTCGCACCGAGAAGCTGCGCGCGCGGTTCGGTGTCGAAATGCGGTCTGTGGGCGCGGCGCTGGAGGATCTGCGTGCAATCATCGACCAGCATGAGTGAGGAGTCGATTCGCGCGGAGATCGACCGGCTCGTGACCGAGCTGTGGCGCGAGCGCTCTTCGCGCGCCCGGTTTGAGCCGGGGAAGTCGACGGTGAACTACGCCGGCCGCGTCTTCGACGATGCGGAGATCCGAGCGCTCGTGCGGAGCTCGCTCGATTTCTGGCTCACCGCTGGCCCTGAGACCGCCGCTTTTGAGCGCGACCTCGCGGCGGCGGCGGGCACGAGGTACTCGCTCCTCGTTAACTCGGGTTCCTCGGCGAACCTCTGCGCGATCAGCTCGCTCGGCTCGCACAAGCTGAAGAACGCCCTTCGGCCAGGCGATGAGGTCATCACCACGGCCGCGTCCTTCCCGACAACCGTCAACCCGATCGTGCAGAACGGGTGGGTACCGGTCTTCGTTGACGTCGAGCTCGGGACGTACAACGTGAGCGTCGACGCCGTGCGCGCCGCGCTTTCCGACCGAACGCGCGCGGTCGTGCTCGCGCACGCGATGGGCTTTCCGTTCGACGCACCCGCGCTCGCCGCGCTCTGCAAAGAGCGGGGCCTCTTCCTCGTGGAGGACTGCTGCGACGCGCTCGGCGCGCGGATCGGCGGAAAGGCCGTCGGAACGTTCGGCGACTTCGCCACGCTGTCCTTCTATCCCGCGCATCAGATGACCACCGGCGAGGGTGGGGCGGTGCTCTCGTCGAGCGGCAAGCTGAACTGGATCGCACGGTCGTTCCGCGACTGGGGCCGCGACTGCTGGTGCGAACCGGGCGAGGACGACGCGTGCCGGAAGCGTTTTGGCTATCAGCTTGGAACGCTTCCGCTCGGGTTCGACCACAAGTACACCTACACGCACGTCGGCTACAACCTGAAAGCGCTAGACCTCCAGGCGGCGATCGGTCGCGAGCAGCTCCAAAAGCTCCCAGGCTTCGTCGCGGCTCGACGCGAGAACTGGCGGGCGATGCGCGAGCACGTCAGTCGGTACGAGGAGTTCCTCGTTCTCCCCGAGGCGCTCCCTGACAGCGACCCTTCGCCGTTCGGGCTTGTGCTCACGATCCGCGAGACGGCGCCCTTCACCCGCGGCGAGCTTACCGACTGGCTCGAGTCGCGCAAGGTACAGACGCGCGGGCTTTTCGCCGGCAACCTCCTGCGCCATCCCGCGTACCAGGGCGTACGGCACCGCGTGGTCGGCGAGCTGAAGAACGCGGATGCCATAACCGAGCGCACGTTCTTCGTCGGCGTCTATCCGGGCATCGACAAAGCACGCCGCGATTACGTGCTCGGGGCCTTCGACGAGTTCTTCCGGAAGTTCGACTAGCGCCTCGCCCGGTGACGCACCCACCTGTCGACTGACGCGACGCGCGCGCGCACCAGCGTCGGCAGGTCGCGGCGGGCCGCGACGACTGCGATGAGCAACACGGCGCCGACGATAAGGAGCGGCGTCTTGAGCGGCGTCGACCTGTACTGGACGGTCACGAAGTGGTCGCCAGGCGGGACGCTGAGGCCGACGTAGCTGGGCGAGACCATGAAGGTCTCCGCCGGGTTGCCGTCCACGGTCGCACGCCAGTTCGGATGGAACGTCTCCTTGATCACCAGCGTCGCCGCGCCCGGGCAGCTCGTGAGGAAATCGAATCTGCTCGGCTGGATGCGCTCGTAGTGCAGCTCGCCGCCGTTCGCACAGCCCGCGACCGGACCGGAGACCACGCTATCGACGGGAGCAGGGTAATTCCAGCGGAGATACGCGCGTTCGCCTGGTCCCGAGCCGTTGACGAAGGCTCGGTTGCGCGGGAAGAGCTTCGCTTGCGTCGTTACCGACTCGCGACCGGTGAGCGCGACGAACTCCGCATGGCCGCTCGACGGCGCCGCGTACAGCGTGTACCGCGCCGTTGTCTGCAGGACGCGCATGAAGCTTGGAAAGGAGACATCGCGAGGGGCGATCACATAGCGGACGTTGTAGAGGTCGTACTGTGCCTCGCTCTGGTCGTTGAAGTCGAACTGCAGGTCGGAGTTGAGCGAGGCGCCACCGAACGGCGGAGCCAGCATGCGAAAGCGCTCCGTCACGAGGTACTGATAGGCGTGCACCGAGCGGAAGGGAATCGCGAAGTCGAGCCGCTCGCCCCAGTTCGAGCGCAGGCCCGCGTAGACGCGACCGGCGGGGAGCTCGCGAAGGGCCGCGACGAGCGAGCGCATCTCTGCATCGGCGTCGATCGCGGCCTGCGTCTGCCGCATCCAGATGCCGTTGGTCTCCTCGAACGTGTACCGGTCCTTGAGTGCGGGCGCGAGCGCGATCGCGATCGCCGCGACGGCGAGTCCGGTCCGGGGGAGGGACGTACGCGTCCGCAGCAGACCGAAGATCGCGGCGCCCCCGACGCCCATGAGCATGATCGCGGCGATATGCACGCCGCCGATGAAACGATGGAAAAGGAGCGTCTCCTGGAGAGGGAGGAGCATCGCGAGTGGGCCGAGGGTCGCCCGCCCGAAATAGAGGACGAGCCAGATCGCGAAGAGCGCGAGCGCGAAAAGCGCCGACGGCGCGCGCCTCACCACGGCGCCGGCAACGCCGATCGCGAGAAGGGCCGCAAGCACCGGAAGGCGACCGTGGTCGGTCAGCTCGCCGGTGAAGAGCCAGCCGAGGATCGTTCCGGCGCCGTAAGAGGCGTACTTCTCCTGCAGCAGATATGGGCTCGCGTTCAGGAACGCGCGCTCGAGGACGTACGGGAGCCACATCCACGTGGTGATGGTGAGCGCGAGCACGCCGGCCGCGGCGAGATGACCTATCCGCGCGCGTACGTTCGAGCGGTTCACGCCCCAAACGAGGATCACGGCGGCACTCACGACCATCATGTATGCGTACAGCAGATGGGAAACCGCGAGAACGGACAGCACGACAACCGTGCGCCGAAGGCCAGAGCCGTACTTGAGAAGCCGCCAGAGGCAGGCCAGCGTGATAAACGAAAGGTGCATCGCCCAGATCTGGGTGTACAGGCCGAAGCCGCGCCAGAGGTAGCTCTCGTAGTCGAAGCCGTAGAGATAGTTGGTGGCGATCAGACTCGAGGCCGCGGCGCCGACGGCGGCAGCGACAGGGTCGAAGTCCATTCCCCGCATTGACCAGAAAACCGTGATCGGGAAGAGCACCAGCAGGAGATACCGGACCAGGTTGAAGACCGTGGTGAGGTCGATCGTCCCAAGGAGCGCTCGATGCAGCGCGACGACCGCGAGGTGCGGCAGGTTCTGGTAGTAGAGGAACTCCGGAAAGCCCTCGTCCATCTCAGGTACCCAGAAGTCGACCACGTTCTCCCCGCGCGCGAGCGCATCGCTCGCGCCTTGGACGAAGAGCAGGTGTTCGGCGTCGTCGTTCACGTTTGGCACGCGGAGCGTGAGTTCTGGAAGCAGCCCAATGGCGTGGACGGACATGGGAAGCGCGACCAGCAGCGCGAGCGCCGTGTTCCGGACGACCAGGTAATCGGCGAGCACGGAGCGCAGTCCGCGGAATCGATCCGTCATCTGGTCGCTCACTCTGCAGAGGGGATTGTCGGCTACGCTGCGTTCCGCTTCCGACATTTCGCTGGAGGGCGTCGAGGTCTCGGGTCCGGAGGTGCTCGTCGTCTCGTACGGTCAGGACGACGGTCCGGTCGAGCTGCTCGCCTCGCTACGGGCGCAGACGCTCGCGCCTGCGACGATCCACGTCTGGCACAACGGTCCGATGTTTCCACCCCGGCCCATCGCGGGCGTGCGGCAGCACTGGAGCGGCGTTGGGGTCGGATACGGCGAAGGGATCAACCAGCTACTCGCGCGTTCTCAGGCATCGACCTGCATCGTCGCGACGGACGACGTGGTGCTCGATCTGAATTGCGTCGAGCGCCTCGCGGCGGAGATGGCGGAGCATCCCCGAGCCGTCGCGGTCGGCTGCGCGCTCGTGGGTGGCGATGGTCTCGTGAACGCTTACGGGTTGCGCCTCACCGAGGACTGGCTCGGCATCAAC
>VBDX01000065.1 GCA_005881885.1 Chloroflexota bacterium | reverse complement strand
GAAAGAATCTTGACAAGTGGCTACGCTCACAGAAGTGACGAGGGAAGAACTCGCGGCTGCGCTCCGCGAAGCTCAGGCTCGGGCGAAGACCGACGGGTCGGGGAATGACGTGCCCGAGCTCGTGCTTCGAATCCTTACCGCCGCGAGCGTGACCGAGACCGTGCGGGACGCGCTCAAGGACGTGAAGGCCGGCCGCGCCTTGCTGCGGTTCACGGACATCGGTCGCGCGATCGAGTTCCAGGCCGGCGAAGGAAAGTTGCACGCCGAGTCCGCGGATCTGAAGGGACCGGGCCCAAAGGTGGATGCGACGAGCGCGACATGGCTGGGGTTGCTCAGCGGGACCCTCAAACCATGGCTCGCGTTCACGCGCGGGATGGTCGTGTGCCGCGCTGGACTCACGGAGCTGCGGTGGATGCAGCTGGTCGCGGAACGTCTGCAAAAGGCGTACGCCGAATAGGCACGGGTACCCACACCCATAAGCACTTGTAGCAGGCATCTCGATGAGCTGCGTCGAGCCGGAATGTGGACGGGCGTTCGGTAACTGGTCACCGTTCCGAACGAGCCGCCGGGGTCGTAGAGTTGCGAACGATGTCTGACGCGATGCAGGCGCCCCGCCCCGGACCGGACGACACCAACGTCCCAGACGAGCGGACGAAGGTCCACCGCGCCGAGACGAAGACCAGGACGCCCGTCGAAGCGAAGCGTGAAGGGCCGACGCTCGACGTGGTCAAGAACGACGAACGAGTCAAGGTCTTCATTCGGTCTGCGAACCAGCAGACCGGCGCGATCGGCTACACCGAGCATGGCGAGCGGCACGCCAATACATCCGCCGACGGTGCGCGTTTCATCCTCAAGTCTCTGGGCCACGACGTGCGTCGCTGCGAGATCGCCGCAGTCGCGGCGTACCTCCACGACATGGGCAACGTCGTCACGCGCGAGAAGCACGCGCAGACGGGCGCGCTCGTCGCGAAGGACATCCTCATGGATCTCGGCTTTCCGCTCGAGGAGGTCGCGACGATGATGGGCGCCATCGCGAACCATGAAGAGGACGAGGGCGGCCTCCCGGTGAGCGCGGTCTCCGCGGCCGTGATCATCGCGGACAAGAGCGACGTGCACCGGAGCCGTGTGCGGAACCCGAAGTCGACCTCATTCGACATCCACGACCGTGTGAACTACGCGGTTACCGCCTCCGAGATCAAGGTCAGCCGCAAGGAAAAGCTCATCACGCTCGAGCTCGCGGTCGACACCGAGGTCTCGCCGATCATGGAGTACTTCGAGATCTTCCTGCCGCGCATGATGCTGTCGCGGCGTGCGGCCGAATTCCTCCACTGCAATTTCGCGCTCGTCATCAACAACACCCGACTCCTTTAATAAGCAGCTCGTCCCGTCGGCTGTGCCTTGGTTAGACTCGTCTCCTCACGATCCGGGGGAGGCTCGATGCCCAGCATCCGTGCCCGCCGTCGATCGCGCGTGCGCAACGCCGTCGCGGCCGGTGGCGTCGTCGTTCGCCAGCGTGACGGCAAGCCCGAGGTCGTCCTCGCCGGCCGCCACGCCGACGCCACCTGGGTCTTTCCGAAGGGCACGCCGGACAAGGGCGAGGAGATCGAGGACACCGCGCTTCGCGAGGTGGAGGAGGAGACCGGCCTCAAGGTCCGGATCCTTCGGGACATCGGCACCACCGATTACTGGTTCGCCGCGCCAGGCGAGCGCGTGCACAAGTTCGTCCACTTTTTCCTGATGGAGCCCACCGGCGGAGACGTGAGCGAGCACGATCACGAGTACGACGAGGTCCGCTGGGTGCCGGCCGACGAGGCCCGACGCCTGCTCTCGTTCGACACCTACCGCGACATCCTGGACCGCGCCCTCGTGGCCGCGAGGGAGGCCGCGTGATGGCGACCGAAGCGCCAACGCTGCGCCGGACGCCCCTCTACGAGAAGCATGTGGCGCTCGGCGCGAAGATCGTGCCCTTCGCCGGGTATGAGATGCCCATCCAGTACGAGGGCATCGTCGCCGAGCACCGCGCCGTCCGCGGAAGCGCCGGCCTCTTCGATCTCTCGCATATGGGCGAGTTCGTCTTCAAAGGTCGTGGCGCGGGCGCGCTCGTCGACCGGCTCGTGTCGAGCGACATCGCCGGCCTTGACGTGGGCCAGGCGCGCTACGGGCTGCTCACGAACGAGAGCGGAACGATCGTGGACGATGTGATCGTCTACCGGACCGCCGACATTGAGTACGTCATGGTGGTCAATGCCGCGAACATCGCGAAAGACCGCGCGCACGTGCTCGCACATCTGACGAACGACGTCGTGTTCGATGACCGCTCGCTCGACACGGCCCTCATCGCGATCCAGGGACCGCGCGCCGCGGAGATCCTGGCTTCGAAGACAAGCGCGGACCTCCGCGGATTTCCCTCGTTCGGCGTGGCTCGCGGTCGGGTCGCAGAGGTCGGTGCGACGCTCGCGCGCACCGGGTACACGGGCGAAGACGGCTTCGAGGTCTTCGTTGCAAACCCCGACGCCGAAGCGGTTTGGGACGCGCTGCTCGAAGCCGGGAGAGATGCGGGAATCAAACCGATCGGGCTCGGCGCGCGGGACACCCTGCGGCTCGAAGCCCGTTTTTCCCTGTACGGGAACGAGATCGACGAGACGACGGACCCCGTCGAGGCCGGCCTCGGATGGACGTGCAAGCTTGACAAGGATTTCATCGGCCGCGACGCGATCGCGGCGAAGAAGATCGCGGGACCCGCGCGGAAGATCGCCGGGCTCTTCGTTGAGGGCGGCGTGGCGCGGCACGGCCACGAAGTGGTCGGAGGCGGCGAGGTCGTCGGCCGGGTCACGAGCGGCACATACGGCCCGACAGTCGAAAAGAACATCGCCCTGGCCTACGTCCCGACGGCTCTTTCGAAGGTCGGAACGGTTCTGGCGGTGCGCATCCGCGGCAAGGACGTTCCCGCTACGGTAGTAAGAACACCCTTTTACAGAAGGGTCACGGAGTGACCCTTCACGTACAGGAGGCTCACGAAGTGAGACTGTCTTATCGGAGGCCGGAGTGAGCACCGTTCCCAACGATCTGCGCTACTCCAAGGAGCACGAGTGGGTGCGCGCCGACGGCGACGTGGCCACGATCGGCATCACGCACTTCGCGCAGGAGCAGCTCGGTGACGTCGTCTTCGTCGAGCTCCCCGAAAAAGGTTCGACGGTGCGCCAGTTCTCGAGCCTCGGGGTAGTCGAATCGGTGAAGGCCGCATCCGACCTCTACGCGCCGATCTCCGGCGAGGTGATCGAACGCAACGTCAAGGTCATCGAGAAGCCTGAGCTCGTGAATAGCGAGCCGTACGGAAACGGCTGGATGATCAAGGTCCGCCTCGCGGACAAGGGCGAGCTGAACCAGCTGCTCTCGCCGACGGACTATCGCTCGCACATCGGCGAGACCGCCGGCGCCGGCGGTGACTAACTCAAACCCTTACTCGCCGCACACCGACGCCGACCGCGCGGCGATGCTGAAGCGCGTCGGGATCAAGAGCGTCGACGAGCTCCTCACCGCGATCCCGAAGGATGCCCTTCGTCCGAAGCTCGGGCTCCCTGCCGGTATGTCCGAGATCGAGGTGCAAACGCATCTCGAGGCGCTCGCCGCGAGGAACCGGCCGGCGGGCGCAGGGCCTTTTTTCATCGGCGGTCCCGTGCAGCGCCGATACATCCCTGCAGCCGTGCCGGTGCTTGCGCTGCGCGGCGAGTTCCTCACGGCGTACACGCCCTATCAACCCGAGGTGAGCCAGGGCACGCTCCAGGCGGTCTTCGAATACCAATCACTCTTGAGCGAGCTCCTCGCCATGGACGTCGTGAACTCGTCGATGTACGACGGGTCGACAGCCGTGGCGGAGGCGGCGTTCATGGCTGTTCGCACGACCGGCCGCAAGAAGGTCGTCGTGGCGCGCGAGGTCTTCTATCAGTTCCGCGACACGCTGCGCACATACGCGCAGGGGCCGGGCCTCGAGGTCCGCGAGGTGCCGACGCGAGACCTCGTAGCGAACGCTGAGGGCGCCGCCTGTCTCATCGTCCAGCATCCCGACTCGTTCGGTGCACTCGTGGACGTCCGGCCCATCGCGGAGGCAGCCCACGCCGCGGGCGGCCTGTGCGTCCAGGTAACGGAGCCCCACGCGAGCGCGTTGCTCGAGCCGCCCGGCGGGCTCGGCGCCGACATCGCGGTCGGAGAGGGACAGCCGCTCGGCATTCCCATGTCGCTCGGCGGCCCGCATCTCGGGATCTTCGCTGCGCGCGAGGCGCTGGTTCGTCAGATGCCCGGCCGGATCGTCGGCGAGACAAAGGACGCGCGCGGTACTCGCGGCTTCGTGAACACGCTCCAAACGCGCGAGCAGCACATCCGCCGTGAGAAGGCGACGAGCAACATCTGCACGAACGAGGCGCTCGCTGCCATCACCGCGGCAGCCTACCTCGCGCTCATGGGCCCGACGGGGCTCCGCGCCGCCGCACGTACCGGCGTCGCGAAGGCTCACGCCCTGGCCGCGAGACTCTCCAGCGTCCCGGGGTGCGCCGTCGCTCTCGATGGACCGTTCTTCGATCGGTTCCAGCTCCGGACGCCGGTCCCGGGCCGCGATCTGAAGCACGCGCTCGCGAAAGAGAACGTCCTCGTCGACGATGGCCTTCACCACGAGGAGCGGGACGGGATCGTGATCCAGTGCACCGAGATGACGAGCGACAGCGACGCCGACGCCCTGGTCTCGGCGGTGGAGCGGATCACGGCGGGCACGCGTGAAACGGTGGCGGCCCGATGACCGCGATCCGCACGCAGGTCGTTCCCGACTCCGGCGTCAAGACGGCCGCACCGGCGCTCGAGCCGCTGCTCAGCGAGATCCACGAAGCGGGGCGTGCGGGACGGCACGTTCGCGGAAGCGAAGACGCCGACGCCCTGATCCCGAATGAGTTCCGTCGGCGTGCGTCCCTCGATCTGCCCGAGATCACCGAGCCGCAGGTGGTGCGTCACTTCACGCACCTTGCGCAGCTCAACTACGCGGTGGACACCGGCATGTACCCGCTCGGGTCATGCACGATGAAGTACAACCCGAAGGTCAACGACCGGATCGCGGCGCTGGCCGGCTTCGCGGAGATCCACCCCCGCCAGGACGACGACACGATTCAGGGCGCGCTCCGGCTGATGTTCGAGCTGCAGGAGCTCCTCGCAAAGCTCACCGGAATGGACGCCGCGACGCTCCAGCCCGCGGCCGGGGCGCACGCCGAGTTCACCGCTCTTCTGGTGTTCAAGGCCTATCACTCGAAGCGCGGCGATGCCGCCAGGCGGCGCCGCGTGATCGTTCCCGATACCGCGCACGGGACGAACCCCGCTTCGGCCGCGATGTGCGGCTACACGGTCACGACCGTGAAGAGCGACTCGCGCGGGAACATCGACCTGGCCTCGCTCAAGGCCGCCCTCGGCGATGACGTCGTCGGGCTCATGCTCACGAACCCAAACACGCTCGGCCTCTTCGAGGAGCGTCTGCGCGAGGTCTGCGACGCGGTGCACAACGCCGGGGGCCTTGTATACGGCGACGGCGCGAATATGAACGCGCTCCTCGGCGTCGCGCGTCCGGGCGATCTCGGATTCGACTGCATCCACATCAACGTGCACAAGACCTTCTCGACACCGCACGGCGCGGGCGGACCCGGGGCGGGCCCGCTCTGCGTCAAGGCGAAGCTCGAACCCTTCCTTCCGCATCCGCGGATCACGAGAGATACCGATGGCAGCTACCGGCGCGGGCCGACGCCTCCCGACAGCATCGGAAGGGTCCGTTCCTTCTTCGGGAACTTTGGGGTGCTCGTGCGCGCCTACACCTATATGCGGACTCTGGGCGAAGAGGGCCTCGCGGAAGCGTCGAACGACGCGATCCTCGCGGCGAACTACCTGCTCGCGCAGCTTCGCGATTCGTACGATGTCGCGTTCGACCGCCCGTGCATGCACGAGTTCGTTCTCTCCGCCTCGCGGCAGAGAAAGCAGGGCGCGTCCGCACTTGACGTCGCGAAAGCGCTCATCGATGAGGGCTTCCACCCACCGACGGTGTACTTCCCGCTCGTCGTGCCCGAGGCGCTGATGATTGAGCCGACCGAGACCGAGCCACGAGAGACCCTCGACGCATTCGCGGCCGCGATGGTCCGCGTCGCCGAACGCGCGAAGACCGATCCGGCATCGGTGAAGGCCGCGCCGCTGCATGCGCCGCTCGCGCGCCTCGACGAGGTGAGCGCTGCGAGGTATCCGAGGCTCAGGTGGCAGCGACCGACCTAGTTCGCACTTCCACGCGGGTCGCGATGGTCGCCCCGCCACGGGCGCTCGTCACGGTAGGCGTCGCGGATCTTCGCGCCGAACCAGATGAAGATTCGGAGCTCGTGGATCAGGCGCATCTCACCGAAGTGCTTACGGTGCTCGGCGAGCGAGCCGATTGGCGCTACGTGCAGGGGCCGGACCAGTACTTCGGCTGGATCCGCGCAGAGGGGATCTTCGAGCTGCCGGGGCCGGGCGGCCGAGGAACGGTTGCGGTCCTCCTTGCCAACATCTACGAGCGCGAGACGCGTTCCTCGGCGGTCATCGAGCGGGTGCCTGCCGGGACCCAGCCGCCTCAGTCCTGGCGCGCAGCGCGCGAAGGAGAGCCGTACCGGCCTCCGGAGTGGGCGGAGGTCCCGCTCCGTGGTCGTTCAGCGGCGGCCTCGCGCGTCGGGTACCTCGCCGTCGCGGACACCGCCGTGGACGACGAGATCCCGCACCGCTTCCCGACGGCCGACGACTACCTGAAAACGGCGGAAGCGTTCATCGGCGTTCCTTACTTATGGGGTGGTACGACCGCGCTGGGGATCGACTGTTCGGGATTCGTCCAGCAGGTGTACCGTTTGAACGGGGTGGCCCTGCCGCGGGACGCGGACCAACAGGCCATGCTTGGCCGGAAGGTGGATACGGCTCGAGCGGGTGACCTCATGTTCTTCGGCGAGGAGTCGGTCACGCATGTGGCGCTCGCGACGAGCGCACACGAGTTCATTCACGCTCCGATGAAGGGCCGCGTCGTCGAACGCGGAGAGCTGGGCGGAGATCGGAGACTCCGCATCACCCGCCGTTACCTCCCCGCGGAGAGGAACGCATGAAGCCTGTCGGGCGGCCGCAGGCCGGCGGCGATGGCCGCACCGACCGGGATCTGGTGTACGCCGCGCGGGACGGCGTCACTGAGGCGTTTGACGCGCTCTTCTACCGGTATCGCGACGGCATTTTCCGGCTCGGTCTCGCGATCACCAGAGACCCCTCGGCCGCGGACGAGATCGTCATCGACACGTTCGCGCGCGCACATCGGGCCCTTGCGCGCCTCGAGCCCGACGATTCGCTACGTCCGTGGCTGTACCGCGTCGCGGTCAATCTCTCCTATAACCGCCGCCCCCGGAAGAACGTGGTGCTCTCCTCTCTGGACGACGCGGTCGACGAAGCCCTCGCCGACGAGGAAGGCTCGCCGTCGAACGTAGCTGAGCAGGCCGAGCTGCGGAGGCTCGTGCTTGGCGCCGTCGACGAGCTCGGCCCCAAGCACCGGTTGGTGGTCGTGTTGCACTACTTGAACGGTCTCAACCTGACGGAGATCGCACAAGTCGTCGACTGCCCGATCGGGACCGTGAAATCGAGGCTCCATTACGCGCTCCGGCGTTTGCGAACGCATCTTGCGGCACATCCCGAGCTGGGCATCGAACCGAGCCGGCCACTCCTGGCTACTGGACTTAGGGCACCAAGACCGATCACCGCGCCGGTGCCCCTCGAGGACGAATGAAGCTCTTTGCCCGCGGCTGCGGCCTGTCGCAGCTTCCGTACACCGCCAGGGCGGAGGACCTGTCGATCCGAGACAGGTTCGATATCGAGGCGCACGCCGCGTCCTGCCCGGAATGTGCCGCGGCCCTTCGAGACGCCCACTCGGTCGACGCGGCGCTCCGCAGTGCGTTCGGTCCGCTGCGCGAACGGCGCGCGATGCTCGCGCCGGGTCGGGTCCGGCTTGCGCTCAACTCGAGCCGTGTCGAGCGCTCGACCTTCGTCCGTGTGCCCCGGTTCTTCGGACGGCTCGCCGAGGTCTCGGTCATGGTCGGGGTGACCCTCTTCGTGATCGGCGGGTCCGTCGAATACCCTCAGGCGGTCGTCCCGCAGCACGCGCGGTCGGTCATCCAGGAATACTTCCTCAAGCAGCCACCCACAGATGAGATCAATTACTTCCGCTGGCTTCGCCTCAATCAGCCCGAAAGCCCGAAGGTCGTCAGCGACCCGGTGCGCTTCCCCGTCGGCGGCCGCTACGACTTCGACCTCGTCGAGCCCGTCCGAGCGCCGACCGCGTCGCCGCGCTGAACTGACCTTTCGATCGAGCAGCTCGTCCCGTCGGCTGCGCCTCCATGACTCGCCACGGGCTCAGGGCTGGCGCACGCCTCGCTTCGCTCGGCTAACGGGGGGCCCCTGCCCCCACTCCTCGCGACTGAATCGCTCGTCGCTCCATTCCTTTCGCTCCGCGGTCTCCCTGGCGCTGATCCTGGCCGCGCTCGCCGGCGCGTGTGCGACCACACCGCCTGCGCGCCGCGATGTCGTGGTCGGGCTCGTCGGCGAGCCACGCACGGTCTTCGAGGACGATCCATCGGCGCGCTTCGTCGCAGCCGCGGTCACCGAAACGCTCGTCCGCCGCGACGAGCACGACGAACTCGTGCCTCGACTCGCCGAGTCTGTGCCGACCATCGAGAACGGGGGACTGCGCGTGGTGACCGACGACGCTGCGGCTTCGGACGGACGCCTCGTTGCGACCTTCCGGCTGCGCGAGGCGCGGTGGCAGGACGGACAACCGATAACGGCGTCCGACGTGCGGTTCGCCTGGGAGCAGGACGAGCTCGCCCCGGCCGGAACGATCGTTCGCTGGATGGCGGACCGCATCGCGAGCGTGGAGGTCCTCTCGGCCCGCGACTTTCGCGTCCTCTACCGGAATGGCGAACGGTGGGACGACTACGCGCTCGCGCCGCGGGTGCTGCCGAGTCACAGACTCGCGCAGGCGACCGCGGCGCAGCGAGCCGCATACGCCCGAGAGCCGGTACACGCGGGACCGTTTGCCATCGCGGCTTGGCTTCCGGGCAGCATCACGCTCTCCGCTTTCAAGGACTACGTCCTCGGGCCGCCGAAGCTCGGGCGGCTCGAGATTCATTTCTTTTCCACACGGGCCGCGGCGCTCCAGGCGCTTCTCAAAGGAGACATCGACGTCGCTCCTTGGCCGGTGCTCGAGGCCGACCTCGCGAAGACGCTCGACCGTTTCGCCGACGGCACACGTCTCCTGGCGCATTACGTCCCGACCGAGGCCATGACCGTCCTACGGTTCGGTCCCGACCCCAAGCGGTTCGGCGACCCTGTCGTGCGAAAAGCCATCGAGCTCGCCGTCGACCGCCAGTCGATCGTCGATGACGTTTTCGTCGGACGGGCGCGTGTACCCAAGACCTTTCTCCTTCCGCCCCATTGGGCGGCCTCCGAGGAGGCCGTGGCGGGCACGGCTCCGGATCGCGATAGGGCGCGCTCCGTGTTGGTTGACGCTGGCTTTGTCAAAGGCCAGTTCGGGATCCTCGAGCGTGCGGACGAGCGCATGACCGTCACGCTGCAGGTGGCTGCCGGATCGACCGCGCGCGTCGAGGTCGCCCGGCGGGTCGCCGGCGATCTCGCGGCGATCGGGATCGCGGCGGAGGTTCGCGAGCGCCCCGCCGCGGATGTGATGGCCGATGTCAACGGGGGGCACTTCGATCTGGCCGTCACTCCCGAGGACGCTTCCGACCCGCAGCTCGCCTCCGCGCGGTGGAGCGGCCTCGTCGATCCGTGGTTCGACGTCCTGGGACAACTCGCCAGCGGTCTCCCAGAACGTAACGACAAGCGAGCCATCTACGCGGAGATGGAACGCGTATGGTCCGCGGCACTTCCGGCGCTACCGCTCTATCAGGAGCTGCGCGTCGACGTTGCACCTTCCGCGCTTGCCGCCGTCGAGCCCACGCCGTCGGGAGCGGCACTTTCGTGGAACGCTTACGCGTGGGCCTTCGCGGCACGCTGAACCCACGGCCGTTGGCGGAGGTATTGAGGATGGCCCAGAATCCGCGCGTACACGTCTCAAATTACAAAGGAGAGGGAGGCGGATCTTGACCCAAACCCGCAGTCGCATCTGGCCGCTCCTGTCGCTCCTGACGCTGGTGGGACTCGTCGTCAGCGCCTGCACGCAGCAGGGCGGCGGACCGAGCACCGGTGGCGGAGCCGGCGCGGCGGACCCCAACGGCGAGCTCGTGACCAACATGGGTACGGAGCCGGCGACGATCGACCCCCAGGTGGAGTCGTTCGTCCAGGAGATCGGCGTGACGATGAAGGTCTACGAGGCGCTCATGACGTTCGACCTCAAGACCGGGAAGCCCATCCCCGCCGCGGCGAAGGACATGCCGAAGGTCAGCTCCGACGGGAAGAGCTACACCTACACCCTGCGCGACGGCTTGAAATACTCGGACGGCAAGGCGCTCAGCGCCAATGACTTCAAGTACGGTTGGCAGCGGCTCTGCGATCCCGCGACGGCGGGTGAGTACGCGTTCACAGGTTACATCGTGGCCGGTTGCGAAGCCTGGAACTCGATGGATCCGAAGAAGGACGATCCGGCCAAGCTCGCTGCCGCGAAGAAGACCTTCCTCGACAGCATCACCATCAGCGGAAATGACATCAGCTTCAAGCTGACCGACCCGGCGCCCTACTTCAACGCGATCGCCGGTCTCTGGGTGGGTGTTCCCACGCGTGAGGATCAGGTCACCAAGGGTGGCGACAAGTGGACGGAGCCAGCGACCTACATCGGCAACGGCCCGTTCATCATGAGCGAGTGGAAGCACCAAGAGAAGATCGTCTACACGCGCAATCCGAACTACCGCAACCCGGCCAAGCTCGCGAAGTGGACCTCGGTCATGATCAATGAGGGCGCTGTCGCGTTCGCGGCCTATCGGAACAATGAGCTTGACATCTACCCGGTCGCCGCGGAGGACCTCCGCACGATCGACGGCGACGCCGATCTGAAGAAGCAGGTCGTGGACGGACCCGGCTCGTGCACCTTCTACGTAGGCTTTAACAACAAGAAGGATCCCTTCACGGACAAGAACGTTCGCGTCGCCTTCGCGAAGTCATTTGACCGCGACGCGTACATCAACGACGTGCAGAAGATCGGCAAGCCGGCGACCTCGTTCATCTCGCCCGGTATCCCCGGTTACGACTCGGGCGACACCTTCCAGAAGTTCGACGTGGCGGCGGCGAAGGCGGCGCTCGCCCAGGCGAGCCCAGCCGCGACAGCCGCACTGGCGAACCTCAAGCTCACGTACTCCTCCAGCGCGAGGAACAAGACGAGGCTCGAGTGGTTCCAGAACCAATGGAAGACGAACCTGGGCGTGAACGCCACGCTCGACCCGGTCGACTCCACGACGTTCACGCAGCTGGTCAAGAAGCCTGAGACCCTCCCGGTCCTGTTCCTGCTCGGCTGGTGCGCCGACTACTACGACCAGCAGGACTGGCTGACGACGGTCTTCTCGTCGAAGGCCTCGTCAGGCCGCGTTGGCTACACCAGCAAGCAGTTCGACGATCTCGTCTTCGCGGCGGACAAGGAGCCCGATCCGAAGAAGCGCGACGACATGTACCAGCAGGCTTCACGGCTCCTCTCGTCGGACGCCGCGGCCGCCTTCATCTACTACGACGCGACCAAGATCCTGCAGAAGCCGTGGGTCAAGGACTACTCGATCACGGCACTCGGGTTCGAAGGTCAGCACTGGACTGACGTCTACGTGACCAAGAAGAGCTAGCTCTCTACGGGGTCCGCGACGACCTAAAAAAAGGGGCCGGCGGAAGCCGGCTCCTTTTGTTTCATGTGAGGCATTCGAAAAGCGGCGCGTTATACACTCGGCTCAGTGCTCAGATACGTCATCCGCCGACTCCTATTGATCATCCCCACGATGTTCTTCGTCGCCCTGATCACCTTCAGCCTCGCGCATCTCGCGCCAGGCAGCCCCTTCGACAAGAACCCGAATCGTCCGCTGCCCGAGGAGACGATCGCGCGCCTCGAACGGTATTTCGGCGTCGACAAGCCGATCCCCGAGCAGTTCGTCATCTACGTCGGGAACCTTCTGCGTGGCGACTTGGGCAACAGCTTCGTGCAGCGCGGTCGGCCGGTATCCGAGATCATCGGCCAGGGCATCGGCGTCACCGCACAGCTCGGGGTCCAGGCGCTCTTGCTGGCACTCGCGTTTTCGATCCCGCTGGGGATCATCAGCGCGCTCAAGCAGAACACGCCGCTCGACTACTTCAGCCTTCTCATCGCGACGATCGGGACCACCATCCCCGGCTTCGTCACGGCCATCTTCCTGATTTACATCTTCGGCGTGAGCTTCCACCTCCTGCCGTTCGTCGGATGGGGAACGTGGCAACACTCGATCATGCCCACATTCGTGCTGGCGCTCGGCCCCGGAGCGTTCCTGACGCGCATCACCCGCGCGAGCATGCTCGAGGCCATCCGCCAGGATTACGTGCGAACGGCGCGCAGCAAAGGCCTTCGCGAGCAGTCGGTCATCGTTGGCCACGCTCTCAAGAACGCTTTGATCCCGGTGGCGACGATCATCGGTCCGGCGACCGCGGGACTCATCACCGGCTCGTTCATCATCGAGTCGCTGTTCAACGTTCCGGGCATCGGGCGGTTTTACGTCCTCAGCATCAACGGGCGGGACTACCCGATGATCATGTCGACCACACTGCTCTACGCGTTCATCATCATGATCGCCAACCTGACCGTGGACATCGTCTACGGCGCCCTCGATCCGCGGATCAAGGTGAGCTAGTGGCGACGGCGGTCACGACCCGACAGCAGCAGCAGCGTGCGGCCGAGCTCAACGTCATCGCGCGCAAGCAGCGCTCGCTCTGGAAGGACGCGCTCACGCGCCTCCTGCGCAACAAGGCGGCGATCGCCGGCATGATCGTGATCCTCTTCGCGGCGTTCGTGGCGATCTTCGCCGAGATCAGGATCGATGCGATCGGCCTCCATTTCCGCCTCGCGCCATACGACCCAGTGGCGGACCAGAACACCCCAAAGGCGCTGATGGAGCCGATCTGGACTCAGGCCTTTGGCAGCAAGTACACCGACCCCGCCTACATCATGGGCTCCGATCAGCTAGGCCGGGACATCCTCAGCCGCCTCATGTTCGGGTCGCGGATCAGCCTCATCGTAGGATTTGTGCCGGTCGCGATCGTCTTCGTGATCGGCGGGACGGTAGGCATGCTCGCGGGCTACGTGGGCGGTTGGGTGGACAACTCCCTGATGCGCTTCACCGACATCATCTACGCGTTCCCTGACCTGCTCTTCGTGATCATCATCGTGGCGACGCTACGCGGCACGGCCTTCGGCGACATACTCGGCGGGCTGCTGCTCATCTTCGTCGGTATCGCGATCGTGGGCTGGGTTGGCCTGGCGCGACTCGTCCGCGGACAGGTGCTCTCGCTGAAGCATCGCGAGTTCATCGAAGCCGCCCGTTGCATCGGCGCCACGCCGACGCGCATCATGCTCAAGCATCTTTTCCCGAATGTCCTCGCGCCGGTGATCGTTTCGGTCGCGTTCGCGATCCCGGGCGCGATGCTCACCGAGGCGACACTCTCGTTCCTGGGGGTTGGGATCCGCCCGCCGACGCCGACCTGGGGCGCCATGATCAACGAGGGATTTGTGGTGTTCTCGTCAACGCCGTGGCCGGTCCTGCTTCCCGCCCTCTGCATCTCGATCGTCCTGCTGGCGTTCACGTTCGTGGGCGACGGGCTGCGCGACGCCCTCGACCCGCGCATGAAGCTCTAGTGTCGCCAGCGTTGTTAGACTCCGCGGCACTCTGTGGGAGGGGGCGGTGGCTCAGCTTCTAGCGGTCACGGATCTCCACACGCAGTTCTTCACCCGCGACGGCGTCGTCCGCGCTGTCGATGGGGTGTCGTTCGAGCTCGACCAGGGCGAGACGCTCGGCATCGTAGGCGAATCCGGCTGCGGCAAGTCCGTTACCGCGCTCTCGCTGATGCGGCTCATCCCGCAGCCGCCCGGCAAGATCGTGAAGGGCTCGATCATCTTTGACGGTGAGGACGTCCTCAAGATGGACGACGATGAGGTCCGCGGTATCCGCGGTAACAACATCGCGATGATCTTCCAGGACCCGATGACCAGCTTGAACCCCGTCCTCACGATCAGCCGGCAGATCTCCGAGGCGCTCGAGCTGCACCTCAAGATGGACAAGAGCGAATCTCGCAAACGGACCATCGAGCTCCTGGAGCTCGTCGGCATCCCGAGCGCCAAGAAGCGCCTCGACGACTACCCGCATCAGTTCTCGGGCGGCATGCGCCAGCGCGTGATGATCGCGATGGCGCTCTCGTGCAACCCGAAGCTGATCCTCGCGGATGAGCCGACGACCGCCCTGGACGTCACGATCCAAGCGCAGATCCTCGACCTGCTGAAGAACCTCGCGCGCGAATTCCGCACCGCGTTCATCCTCATCACCCACGACCTGGGGGTGGTGGCGGGCATGACCCAGCGCATCCACGTCATGTACGGCGGGAAGATCGTCGAGAAGGCGGACACCAGTGAGCTCTTCGCCAACCCGAAGATGCC
>VBDX01000035.1 GCA_005881885.1 Chloroflexota bacterium | reverse complement strand
ATCCCGGACCCGGCGGTCGAGTCCAAGCGCAAGCGGATCATCCTGACCGGTGACGTCCCGTCGCCGGTCAATCCACCAAGCGGCTGTCGCTTCCACACGCGGTGCTGGAAAGCGCAGCAAATCTGCTCGGAGGTCGACCCCGAGTTCATCGAGCACGAGCCCAGGCACTGGGCCGCGTGCCACTTCCCCGGCGCATAGCACGGCTGAACTGAACTTACGACGGCGCTCGGCCGTATCCCGTGGTGAGGCGGCGCCGCGGGCGCCCGCCTAAACTGCCGTCGCTCGCGGAGGGCGAGATGTGGGAGGACTTATGAGGCACTGGCGCACGACGCTTGCCGTCATCGCGACCGTCGCGCTCGTCGGGACCGCATGCACTCCGGGTCCGCAGACCGGCGGGACCGCGCAGCCCGAGGAGAAGCCCGTCGCCGGCGGCCGGGTGATCCGCGGATCGTTCAGCGACATTCGCGTGCTGAACCCGGTGATCGCCACTGACGCCACATCGGGCCAGGTCACCGACCTCCTGTTCGATCCACTTCTCAGGCCCGATCCGAAGACGGGCAACCCGATCCCCTGGATGGGCAAGTGGACCGCGAGCGCGGATAACCTGACGTTCTCGTGGGAAATCGATTCGAAGGCCAACTGGTCGGACGGCAAGCCGGTCATCGCCGATGACTTCCTCGCAAGATCGAAGGCGGTCGCCCGGAGCAAGCTGACCACACAAAAGAGCAACTGGACCGACGTGGAGGGCTGGACCGACTATCGCGACGGCAAGGCCACCGCAATCTCTGGCATCACGCTCGACACGGCGAACCCGAAGAAGTTCACCGTGAAGTTCGCGCGGTCCTTCTGCCCGGCGCTGCTCAACGTCTTCGGCGCGGCGCCGCTCCCCTCGCACATCTATGGGAAATACACCGTCGATAACGACCCCGCGAAGAATATCGACACAGCGCCCGAGAACAGCGCGCCTTCAGTGGTCGACGGACCGTTCAAGTTCAAGGAATGGCGCAAGGGCGACCAGGTCATCCTGACTCGTAACGATAGTTACTGGCGCGGTGCACCCTACCTCGACGAGTTCGTGCAGAAGGTTGTCGCGGACACGACGGTCCAGGCGGCGCAGCTCAAGACTGGCGAGCTCACCCTCGGTGCGATCCAGCCCGGCGACTTCGACGACCTCTCGAAGCAGGAGAACCTCAAGCTTTACGAGTGGAAGGACAACGGTTACGTCTATGTCGGCTGGAAGCTGAACAACCCGAACGTGCCGTTCCTCCAGGACAAGCGGATCCGGCAAGCTCTCGCCTACGGGCTTGACACCGCACAGGTCGTCCAGTCGGTCGTGTTCGGCCACGGCGAGAAGCAGATCATGCACACGCCGTCCGTATCCTGGGCCTTCCCGGGGACTGGCGGGTTCAATGAGTACAACTTCGATCCTGCCAAGGCGGAGCAGCTCATCAGGGACGCGGGCTACGCGAAGGGGTCGGACGGCTTCTTCGCCAAGGACGGGAAGACTCTCGGCTGGACCATCGTCACCAACCAGGGGAACAAGACGCGCGAGACGTTCCTTCAGGTCGCGACCGAGCAGTACAAGAAGATCGGCGTCAAGATCAACCCGAAGGTCGAGGACTTCACGACTCTCGTCCCGAAGCTCAACACCGGCAGCAACGAAATCGAGACGATCATCATCGGCTGGCAGCTTGGGGCGGAGCCGGACGGGTTCTTCAGCATCTGGCACTCGAGCAACATCGCGCGGGCCGAGCAGGCCGGCAACAACTTCGTCGGCTACAAGAACCCGGAGCTCGACAAGCTCATCGAGCAGGCGCGAGTCGGGAACTGCGCGCAGGACGTCCGGAAGCCGATCTACCAGCAGGCGAACAAGATCCTGAACGAGGATCAGCCGTACAACTTTGGCTTCTCCCAGAACAGGATTCTCGCGACCGACAAGCGCATTCGTGGCATCGAGCCGGGCAGCTTCAGCCCGGACGCGACCTGGAACGTCGAGAAGTGGTGGATCAAGCTGTAACAGTGGCGTGATACGACGCACGCGGCGGGGCCTCCAGGCGCGGGCGCCCGCCGCGTCGGCACGCCAGAGGTCACCGGAGGAAGATGCGCAAGTACATCATCCGGCGGGTCCTGTATGCGATCCCCACTCTGATCGGGATCTCGGTCATCGTGTTTGCGATCAGCAGACTCGCGCCAGGTGACCCGGTCCGCCTGTACACGTTCGGCGCCACGAACATCACCGAGGAAGACATCGCCGCGCTTCGCCATTTCTACGGGCTCGATCGGCCGTTGCCTGTCCAGTACGTCGACTGGCTCTTGAAGATGCTCCAGGGCGATTTCGGGAAGTCACTGCAATACAACCAGCCGGCCTTCGCGCTGCTCGTCGAGCGACTTCCGGCGACCCTCCAGCTCGCGGTCCTCGCGCTCGTGCTGCAGATCGGGATAGGCGTGCCGCTCGGCGTCATCGCCGCTCTAAACCGCGGAAGCTGGGCCGACAACGTCGTCCGCTTCTTCGGTGTCGTCGGCCACGCCATACCGGGGTTTTGGATCGGCCTGTTGTTCATCGTGCTCTTCGCGGTGAATCTGCACTGGCTCCCGAGCCAGGGGGTGCTCACGGTCGGGAAGGACGTCTGGGATATCGGCGACCGGATCAGACATATCGTCATGCCGGCCTTCGTGCTCGCGCTTGCGGGCATCGCGAATTACTCCCGGTACCTGCGGACCGAGACGCTGGACGTCATTGCCCAGGACTACGTGCGGACAGCGCGCGCCAAGGGGTTGAGAGAGCGGACCGTGGTGTACGTTCACGCCCTTCGTAACGCGCTGATTCCGGTGGTCACCGCGCTCGGCGGGATCCTCGCGGCGCTCGTGAGCGGAGCGCTGATCATCGAGCAGGTCTTCACCTGGCCCGGCGTGGGCCAGCTGACCTACGCGGCGGTCCGCGGCAAGGACTACCCGCTCATCATGGCCGGGGTCATGTTCGCGAGCACGATGCTGGTCATCAGCTACCTGCTTCGCGACATCGCGTACGGTCGCGTCGATCCCCGGATCAAGGTGAGCTGATGGCGACGCTCGCTCGCGCGGAGCTGGCCCCTGTCGTTCCCACTCACCGAAGCTCAGCTGGCCTCTGGGCGAACGCGTGGTACCAGCTACGCCGAGACCGACTCACGATGGCCGCCGCCGCGGTCCTGCTTCTGCTCGCGCTCGTCGCGATCGCCGCGCCCCTCCTCGCCGATCAAGTCTTCCGTTCGACCTTCGAAGAACAGAATCTGCTTCGGACGTACGCGAAGCCCACCTTGGATCCGCCCGCGTATGTGCTCGGCGCCGACGAGGTCGGTCGGAGCCAGGTCGTCCGGCTCCTCTATGGCGGACGGGTCTCGCTGTTCATCGGCTTCGTCGCCGCGCTCATGAACCTCACGCTTGGTGTGGGCCTTGGGTTGCTGGCCGGTTACCTCCGCGGTGCCGTGGACGACGTCATCACGTGGTTCATCACCACTCTGAACTCGATCCCGATCATCTTCCTGCTACTTCTCATCACATCGCTCTTCCAGCCTGGTGCCATCACGCTCACGCTGATCATCGGCGTGCTTTTCTGGACCGGGATCACGAATTTCGTCCGGGGTCAGACGTTCGCGCTTCGCGAACGTGAGTTCGTCACCGCGGCCCGAACGATCGGTGCGGCCACCCCCCGGATCCTGCTGCGCCACATCCTTCCGAATGTGCTCCCGCTCATCTTCGTGCTGGCGGCGATCGATATCGGAACGATCATCCTCGCAGAATCGGCCCTCAGCTATCTCGGCCTGGGCGTCCTGCCACCGACGCCGAGCTGGGGGAACATGCTGTCGAACGCGCAAAGCTACGCGAACCGGGCGTGGTGGTTGGTCGTCTCGCCCGGCGCGATGATCTTCCTCACGGTCCTCTGCCTCTACTTGATCGGCGACGGGCTGCGCGATGCGCTCGACCCGCGTTTGAAGTCGCGCTAGGGCGGCCGAGCTCCGTCGCTTGGCCGCTCGCCGTGATCCGCGCACGGCTCCGGTCGTCGGCGGTATGGGGCAATGAGCCCGGCGACCAAGCCAGCCGTTCTCTAAACTCGCATCTTTCTCGCTCGGGAGAGGAGCACAAGAGGTCATGAGACAACACCGGTCTGTACGACTCGTGATCGCAGGCATCGCCACCATCACCCTGATCGCGACCGCATGCACCCCGACGGGGCAGCCCTCGACCAGCACCACGCCGGCGGCGTCGGAGCAGCCGGTTGCGGGCGGGCGTCTCGTGATCGGAGCGACCGGCGATCCCAAGACGATGCAGCCGGTGATCTCAGGTGACACGACGTCGAGCCTCATCTGGCAGCAGGTCTATGTCACACTCACGCGCCCGAACTACAAGACCGGCCAGACTGAGCCGAATCT
>VBDX01000064.1 GCA_005881885.1 Chloroflexota bacterium | reverse complement strand
GCACACGGATGTGAGTACCGAAGCGCGGGAACTCGCCAATGGTGCGTTGACCCGACGGGAGCGAGGGCACGCGCCGACGATAGATCGGGCTAGGTCCCGCGAGTAGCATCTCTCGCGGGGCGGCGAGGCGCGAGTACCTGCGGGGAGGAGGTACAGCGAAGACATGCAGACCACAGCCAAGGACCTCGCCATCGACCTCGGCCAGGATCGGCCAGGCGTGATCGCGAAGGCGTTCGATGCGATCGCGAAGGCGAACATCAACGTCGACGGCTACTGCGAGACGGGTCAGGGGATCCTGCACGTGCTGACGAAGGACCCGGCGGCGACGCGCCGGGCCGTCGAGGGAGCCGGCTTCAAAGTTCGCGAAGAGCGCGACGTCGTCGTCGCGGACGTGGCGGATCGCCCTGGCACGGCGGTTCAGATCTTCCGTCAGATCGCCGACGCCGAGGTGAACATCGATCTCACGTACTCGCTCGCGTCAGCCCGTCTCGTCGTGGGCTCGAAGGACTTCGCCAAGCTGAAGGACACGCTTCGCGCGGAGATGCCGACCGGAGCGCGGATGTAATCGCGGGCCCGCGCCCGCCGCCCCTCAGATCGCGACCTTGCACCTCTTGCATGCGCTGAACATGTGATAATGTGCTACGCATGTCAAAGATGATCCAGATCCGTAACGTGCCCGAGCCTGTCCACCGCACGCTGAAATCGCGCGCGGCGCAGGCCGGCAAGACGCTGTCGGATTACCTCCTCGCGGAGGTTCAGGAAATCGCAGATCTTCCGACGGTGTCTGAGCTCACGCACCGCATCCGCCAGCGAGCGGCGACCAACCTGAAGGGCTCTTCCGCGGCTCTGATCCGCCGCCACCGTGACGCGAAGTGATCGTCGTCGACGCCTCCGCGGCGGTTGACTACCTGCTCGCCGCTGGCGCGTTCGAGCGGATTGCCGCCCGGTTCGCAGCGCCCGCCGAGAGCCTCCACGCGCCCCACCTCTTGGACGTCGAAGTCGCTCACGCTGTGCGGCGGCTTGCGATGACCCGGGAGATCTCGGCCGCCCGCGCGCACGACGCAGTGGAGGACTTCGCCGCGCTGCGCGTCCGACGCTACCCGCACACATGGCTCCTTCCGCGGATATGGGAGTTGCGCTCGAACCTCAGCGCGTTCGACGCCGCGTACGTTGCGCTTGCCGAGGCGCTGGGCGCGGTCCTCGTCACCGCGGATGGGGCCCTCGCCCGCGCATCAGGTCACGCCGCGAAGATCGAGGTCTATCGCTGAGAGCTCTACTGCCTTTGGGGAAGGGAGTGGACGTGCGCCCGGCAACGGCTAAGTCGCTCCGCGGATGCGCCGCCTCCCTCCGAGTTAGGTTACGGCTGCTGCGCGAGCCAGCGCTCAACAGCCGAAACGAGCCGCTCCGCGTCGACGATCGCGCTCTCTGCCTGGGCGGCGGTCAGCGGACCTGGCCCATAGTCGGCATCGAGGCGGAGTCGGAACAGCGCCGCGAGCGCAGCGCCGATGTCAGGGTCCACTCCGCCTTCCTTGACGACGCGCTGTCGGAATGCCGAGATCCGCGCTGCCTCAAGGTCCCTTCGCCCCTTCTCAAGGAGCCCGCGCGGACCATCGATCACGCGACCATGACGCCTTCGGCCCGTGCGCGTATAAGAGCCGGCCACTGCAGATGCTCGAAATCCGCCTCGCTCACGATGAGAGCGGTCACCACCGTCTCGTTCTCCACCGAGTGACGGTCGAGGATCGGATTCATCCGACCATGCTCGACGGCCCGATCCGTGGCCTGATCGAGTACGACAAGAAGGTCGATATCCGACTCGGGATGCGCGTCGCCGCGCGCCCACGAGCCAAATAGAAGGATCTTCCGTAGCCGCTTCCCATAGAGGGCACGCAGGTCGTCCGCCACAGCGCGTGCGATCGGCCGGGCGTCGAAGGGCCTGACGATCTCCGGTAATTCGGGATCGGGCCTCGCTTGCAGTGCGCGGTCAGCGGCCTCATCGCTGACGAGACCCTCGTCGCGGAGCCACTCGATCGCGCGCCGCTCGGTCCGCGAGTCGTGGAACTTGAACCAAGCGGCGCGAAGGTCGGGGAAGTCAACGAGCGTGTCCTTGAAACGGCGGAAGGCACCGCGACCGGCGATGGCCCGCTCGAGGAACTCGCGCGCCCTGGGATCGCGAACGGTGGCGGTGAAGTCTTCGAGGTCGCCATAACTCGTCCGCGAGTCGAGCGGCTCAACCCGACGGAAGCCTCGCGGTGGCTCGAAGTCCGCGTGCACCGCCTCGCCATCCCACATGGAGTCGCCGAAGGTGTGCAGCTTCCCGGACTTTGGATCGAGCCACCATGACAAGAGATCGCTGTGATCCTCGAGGGCCTGGCAGAGCTCGTCGAGGTTAATACGGTCAGGATCGAGCATCTTCATCTCCTTCATCCAGCTCGACCCAGCCATGCTATCGCGGTTGCGGATCCATGCGGTCGCTGCGATCCGCCCGGACTACGCCGCTCCCCGAACGCGTCGCCTCCGGCCTAGCGCGTGCGACCGCGGACGCGCATGCGTTCGCGGACGCTTCGGCACCGTGCGCGCGCCGCCGCGCGCGCTCGAGACTTGGCTCGCGGTCCGGGCGACGGTCCGACCGAGCGTCTCGATCTCAGACGAGGCGAGTCCGGCGCGCAGCCCGGCGACGCTGATCGCGGCCTCCGCGCGGCCATCCGCGCCGAGGATCGGGCTCCCGATGCAGACCACGCCTTCGGTCGTCTCCTCGAGATCCACGGCATAGCCCCGCCTGCGAATGGCGGCGAGCTCGCTCTTCAGACGCGCGACGGTCGTAATCGTGTTCTTCGTCCGCGACAGAAGCTGCCCGGCGCCGTAAAGCCGATCGATCTCGTCGTCCGGAAGGAACGCGAGCATCGCCTTCCCGAGCGAGGTGCAGTACGCGGGCAGCCGACTGCCGATGTCGGTGATCACGTGCGGCTCGCCGAGCCTCCGGCTCGAGTCCTGACGCTCGATGTACACGATGTCGCTGTGATCGAGCACGGCCATCTGTGTCGTGAGGCCGGTGCGACGCGAGAGCTCGCGCATCGCGGCTCGGCCGACCTCGCGAACCGAGAACTCATGGAGGTACGCGTTTCCGAGCTGCGCGACCCGGAAGTCCAGACGCCAGCCATGTCCTTCGGCCGTTGGCGCCACGAATCCTTTGTTTTCGAGGACTCTGAGTAGATCGGCGACGCTGGTGCGGGGAGCGCCGAGCATTTGCGCGAGCTCACGCGCTGTCAACCCGTTCTGCCCTCGCTCGACGAGAAACATCAGCAGGTCAAGAGCCCTTCCCGCGGTCCGAGCGATCGGACGAGCCGTCCCCACGGCGCGAGACGATAGCACGGCATGGCGACGGATATCCGGCCGACTTGACGGAATCCCGTCATAGGCAGAGCATCCCCCAGATCGCCTCGGGGGAGGTGCACCAGTCTCTGATCGTGCGCGCGTTTGGGAGAAGAACAGCAGTGGAGGAGAAGCATGAGAGGTAAGCCGATGCGCTGGTTCGGCGGTCTGGCGGGTGTAGTTCTGGTCGCCGCCGCTTGCGGCGGGACGCCGGCCAGCACGGCCAGCAGCAGTCCCAGCGCCAGTCCGAGCAGCAGTCCCAGCGCAGCAGCCAAGCTCTTCATCCCGATGATCTCGAAGGGCTTCCAGCACCAGTTCTGGCAGGCCGTGCGACAGGGCGCCGAGAAGGCCGCGGCGCAATACAACGTGACCATCACGTTCGAGGGACCTGAGAACGAATCGCAGGTCGACAAGCAGATCGAGATGCTGCAGGCCGCGATCAACAAGAAGCCGAACGCGCTCTGCTTCGCGGCGCTCGACAGCAAAGCGGCGATCCCGCTGCTCCAGAAACTGAAGGACGCGAACATCCCAGTCATCGGCTTCGACTCGGGCGTCGACAGCGACATCCCGGTCACGACCGCCGCGACCGACAACATCGCCGCCGCGGCGGCGGCGGCCGACAAGATGGCGACGCTCATCGGCGGGAGTGGCGACGTCGCGATCGTCGCGCACGATCAGACAAGCCGCACCGGCATCGACCGGGTGAAGGGCTTCACCGACCAGGTCAAGAACAAGTACCCGAACATCAAGATCGTCGCCACGCAGTACGGCGGCGGCGACCAGCTCAAGTCGACCGACATCACCAAGGCGATCCTGCAGGCCAACCCGAACCTCAAAGGCGTCTTCGGCGCGAACGAGGGATCGGCGATCGGCGTGCTCAACGGCGTGAAGGAGTCGAACAAGGTGGGCAAGGTCGTGGTCATCGGCTACGACTCGGGCCAGCAGCAGATGGACGCGATCCGAGCCGGGACCGAAGCAGGCGCGATCACCCAGGACCCGATCGGCATCGGCTTCAAGTCCGTCGAGGCGGCCTGGAAGGTGCTCAACAAGCAGTCGGTGCCGAAGAACATCGACACCGGCTTCCACTGGTACGACAAGACGAACATCGACGCGCCCGACATCGCCGCGCTGCTGTACAAGTAACGGGAACGATCTAGCGAGAACCGGACGGGGCCGTCGCGGATCGGCGACGGTCCCGTTCGTCCTCTGGGAGGGGTCGTGCCGGGAGCGGTCGGCGACCTGCTGGTCGAGATGGACGGGATCAGCAAGGACTTCCCCGGCGTCCATGCTCTCAAAGAATGCCGCTTCGACCTCCACAGAGGCGAGGTCCATGCGCTCGTGGGCGAGAACGGAGCCGGCAAGTCCACCCTCATGAAGATCCTCGCCGGCGTCTACCGAAGAGACGCAGGTCGCATCCGGCTCAACGGCGTCGACGTCGAGATCCCGACGCCGCGTGCGGCGCAACTGTTGGGCGTCAGCATCATCCACCAGGAGCTCAGCCTCATGCCCAACCTCACAGCGGCGCAGAACATCTTTATCGGCCGGGAGCCACGCCGCAGGCTCCCCTTCCTTCTCGACGAGCACGCGCTCAACGAAAACGCGCGAAGGCTATTCGAGGGGCTGCACATCAAGATCGAACCGGAGACGAAGGTCGCGAAGCTCGCCGTGGCCCAGCAGCAGATGGTGGAGATCGCGAAGGCACTGTCCCACCGTGCCGAGGTCGTGATCATGGACGAGCCGACCGCGGCGCTCACCGAAACGGAGATCGACGAGCTCTTCCGGATCATCCGCAAGCTGCGCGACGATGGCGTAGGCGTCGTGCACATCTCCCACCGCCTCGAGGAGCTGAAGCGCATCTCGGACCGCGTGACGGTCATGCGCGACGGTCAGTACGTCGCGACGGTCGATACGAAGGACGCCACGATCGACCAGATCATCAGGATGATGGTCGGCCGCACGATCTACGAGGCGGCTCCCGAGATCCCGGAGGTCGTTGATCCGAACGTGGTGCTCGAGGTCCAGGGTCTCTCCCGTGGCCGAGCGGTCCGCAACGTGAGCTTCAGCCTGCGGCGCGGCGAGATCCTCGGGTTCGCGGGTCTTGTTGGTGCGGGGCGGACCGAGGTCGCGCGCGCGGTCTTCGGGGCCGACCGCCCCGACACGGCTGACATCCGGGTGCACGGCAAGGCCGCGCGGATCAACAGCCCGGGCGACGCCGTGCGGCAAGGGATCGGGTACCTCTCGGAGGATCGCAAGCGCTACGGTCTCGCGCTTGGAATGGACGTCGAGGCGAACATCGTGCTCGCGACGCTCCGGAAATTCCTGCGCTCGTTCGGCCGCGTCGATGTGCGGCGAACGCACGCGGCGGCGCAGCAGCTGGTCGAGCGCCTGGCGATCAAGACGCCGAGCCTGCGGCAGAAGGTCCGTAATCTCTCGGGCGGCACCCAGCAGAAGGTCGTCGTCGCGAAGTGGCTCACTGCAAACACAGAGATCCTGATCTTCGACGAGCCGACGCGCGGCATCGACGTCGGCGCGAAGAGCGAGATCTACCACCTGCTCAACGAGCTCGCGCACCAGGGGAAGGCGATCATCATGATCTCGTCGGAGCTTCCCGAGATCCTGCGCATGAGCCACCGCATCGTCGTGATGTGCGAGGGGCGGATCACCGGCGAACTCAGCGGCCGCGACGCGACGCAGGAGCAGATCATGACGTACGCGACCATGCGCCCGCCGGTGGCGAAGGCGAGCTAGATGCGGATCGGCTCGATCGAGCTGACGCCGGCGAGGCGCACGACGCTCATGCGCTCGGACGCGGTCCAGCGGCTGCTCGCGTTCGCGGCGCTCATCGTCATCGTCGTCATCTTCTCGCTGCTTTCGCCGAACTTCCTTCAGTTCGACAACGTCGTCGGGATCCTCCTCGCGACCGCGGTCAACGGCATCCTCGCGCTCGGCGTGACCTTTGTGATCATCAGCGGCAGCATCGACCTCTCGATCGGCACGGTGATGACGCTGTCGTCGGTGATGACCGCGGTGTTCATCACCGAGTGGCACATGCCGGTGCCGGTCGGGATCCTGGCCGGGGTCGCGACCGGAGCGCTCGCCGGCCTCGTCAACGGAACGCTCGTCGCGAAGCTCAAGATCCCGTCGTTCATCGCGACGCTCGGGATGTTGAACGTGGCCAAAGGCCTCGCCCTCGTGGTCTCCGGTCTCAAGCCGATCTACTTCAACGACACGCCGGAGTTCAATCGCGCCGCCATGGGATCGGTGGTCGGTGGGGTCATTCCCGGTCTCGACATCCCGAATCTCGTGCTCGTCCTCTTCGGCTGCGCGCTCGTCGCGGGACTCATCCTGACGACGACGGTCCTTGGCCGGTTCACGTTCGCCATGGGGAGCAACGAGGAGGCCGCGCGCCTCTCGGGCGTGAACGTCGACGCGTGGAAGATGGCGGTCTTCGCGCTGGCCGGTGTCTTCAGCGGCATCGCCGGTGTGCTCATCGGCGCCCGACTCAACTCAGCGCAGCCCTCGCTCGGTCAGGGCTACGAGCTCGACGCGATCGCCGCGGCGGTGATCGGCGGCACGTCGCTCTCGGGCGGCGAGGGCTCCATCCTCGGAACGGTGATCGGCGCCTTCATCATCAGCACGCTCACCAACGGGCTGCGCATTCTCTCGGTCCCGCAGGAGTGGCAGACCGTGGTGACCGGCGGGATCGTCATCATCGCGGTCTATCTCGACATCGTTCGCCGGCGGCAGCAGCAGTGAGCGGCTCGAAGATCACCGAGCTCCGGGCGCTCGACGTCCGCTTCCCCACCTCGCGCACGCTCGCGGGATCCGACGCGATGAACACCGCGCCGGACTACTCGGCGACGTACGTGATCCTCTCGACTGACCGCGGCGACGGGCTCGCCGGCCACGGCCTCACGTTCACTATCGGACGCGGCACCGAGGTGGTGGTCGCGGCGGCGAACGCGCTCCGGCCGCTCATCGTCGGGCAGACGCTCGAGGCGATCGCTCGGGACATGGGCGCGTTCTGGCGCCGCCTGACCGGCGACAGCCAGCTCCGCTGGATCGGCCCCGAGAAGGGCGCGATGCACCTCGCTACCGCGGCGGTCGTGAACGCGGTGTGGGACCTTTGGGCCAAGGCCGAGGGCAAGCCGGTGTGGAAGCTCCTCGTCGACATGAGCCCGACCGAGGTCGTCCGGTGCATCGACTTCCGCTACATCACCGACGCGATCACCCCCGACGAAGCGCTCGCGCTTCTCAAACGTCTCGAGCCGACGAAGCTCGAGCGCGAGGCCGAGATGCGGCGCGACGGCTTCCCCGCATACACGACGTCCGCCGGCTGGCTCGGGTATTCCGACGAAAAGCTCCGCGCGCTCTGCCGCGAGGCCGTGAACGCGGGCTGGACGCACGTGAAGATGAAGGTCGGCCGCGACATCCAGGACGACGTCCGCCGCGCGCGGATCGCGCGCGAGGAGCTGGGTACCGGCCGGCGGCTGATGATGGACGCGAACCAGGTCTGGGACGTCGGCGAGGCGATCGCGAACGTGAAGCAGCTGGCGAAGTTCGATCCGTGGTGGATCGAGGAGCCCACGAGCCCTGACGATGTGCTCGGGCATGCGGCCATCGCAAAGGCGATCGCGCCCATCCGCGTCGCAACCGGCGAGCACTGCCAGAACCGCGTGATCTTCAAGCAGCTCCTGCAGGCGAAGGCGATCGGCTTCTGCCAGGTCGACGCCTGCCGCCTCGGCGGCGTGAACGAAGTGCTCGCGGTGCTGTTGATGGCCGCGAAATTCGGCGTGCCGGTCTGCCCGCACGCCGGCGGGGTCGGCCTCTGCGAGTACGTGCAGCACATCTCGATCTTCGATTACGTCGCCGTCTCGGGGTCACTCGAAGATCGCGTCCTCGAGTACGTCGACCACCTGCACGAGCACTTCGTCGACCCGGTGACGATCCGCGGCGGCCGGTACATGCCGCCGGCGAAGCCCGGATACAGCGTGCAGATGAAGCCTGAGTCGCTGCGCGAGTACGGGTTTCCTGGCGGCGCGGCGTGGCGGTCCGCACAGTGACGCTCGTCGTCGACGCTCACCACCACTTCTGGGACCCGGCGAAAGCGTCGTATCCCTGGATGACCGAGGCGCTCGCGCCAATACGCCGGCGCTTCGGCCCGGAGGACCTGCGCCCCCTGCTCGCCGCGAACGGCGTCGACCAGACGATCCTCGTGCAGACGATCTCGAGCCTCGACGAGACGCGCGAGTTCCTCGCGATCGCCGCGGAGCGCGACTTCATCGCCGGCGTCGTCGGCTGGGTGGACCTCACCGCGCCCGAGGTCGCCGAGCAGCTCGCACGGCTGCGCTCTAGGGCGGGCGGGACGAAGCTCGTCGGGATCCGGCACCAGGCGCACGACGAGGCGGACCCCGAGTGGCTCGGACGAAAGGAGGTCCGGCGCGGCGTCGCTGCGGTCGGCAAGGCCGGCCTCACGTACGACATCCTCGTCAAGACGCGCGAGCTGCCCGCGGCGCTCGCGATGGTGCGCGACCTCCCGGACATGAAATTCGTGATCGATCACCTCGCGAAGCCGCCGATCGCCTCGGGGGCGATCGACGAATGGGCCGCACGCCTCAAGCCGCTCGCCGCGTATCCCAACGTGTTCTGCAAGCTTTCGGGGATGGTCACCGAAGCCGACTGGAAGCGGTGGACCGTTCGAGACATCACGCCCTACGCGAGTCGCGTCCTCGAGTGGTTCGGACCCGAGCGTTGCGTGTTCGGATCCGACTGGCCGGTCTGTCTCGTCGCCGCGTCATACGCCCACGTCATCGACGTCTGCGGCCAAGTTGTCGGAGATCTCCCGAGCGCCGACCGCGAGCGGATCTTCGGCGGAAATGCCGTGGAGCTGTACGGGCTCTCGATGCCCGTGCCGGCCGCGGCCGAGCGGGGATCCTGAGGTGCAAGCCTACGGAATGGCGCTCGACCTGCGCGACGATCCAAAGCTCATCGCGCGGTACAAAAAGGAGCACGCCCAGGTGTGGCCCGCGGTGCTTGCGCGCTTGCGCGAGGTGGGCGTCACCGAGATGAAGATTTACCTCCTCGGCCGGCGCATGTTCATGTACTGCGAGACAAAGGACGGCTTCGACCCGTCGAAGGACTTCGCGCGCTCGAACGACGACCCGACGTACCGCAAGTGGGACGAGCTCATGCGCACGATGCAGGAACGGGTCGGGGAGGCGAAGCCCGGCGAGTGGTGGGCGATGATGGAGCTGGTCTTCGACCTCAACTGGCTGCCGCATCGCACCGGGCCGGTGCCCGGATGAGCAGTGTCGTCGTCACCGGTGCGGCGAAGGGCATCGGCGCCGGGATCGTGGAGGCCTTCGCTAGAGCCGGCTGGTCCGTGGTCGCGGTCGACCGGGACAAAGCGCCGCTCGAGCAGACCGCGTCGCGGATCGGCGGGACGATCGCGACCCTCGCCGGCGACGTCGCCCAGCGCGCGACAAACGACGCTGCGGTGAAGATGGCCGTCGATCGCTTCGGCGGGCTCGACGCCGCGGTCGGCAACGCGGGCGTCACGCTGCCCAAGCTCATCGACGAGACCACGCCCGAAGAGTTCGACCGGCTCTTCGCGATCAACGTGAAGGCGCTTATGTATCTCGCGCAGGCGGCGCACATAGCTCTCGCCAAGAGCAAGGGCAGCCTCACCGTCATCGCGTCGAAGACGGGCCTCGTAGCACAACGAAATTCGCCCATCTACGTCGCGACGAAGGGGGCGGCGGTGCAGCTCGCGCGGGCCCTCGCCCTCGACTGGGCGCCCGAGGGCATCCGCGTGAATGCGATTTGCCCGGGGATCGTTGACACGCCGATGCTGAAGCAGTTCATCGACGCGATGCCCGATCCCGCCGCGTCGCGCCGCGAGCACGAGCTTGCGCAGCCGCTCGGACGCCTCGCGACGCCGGCGGAGGTCGCCTCGGCCGTGCTCTTCCTGGCGACGCCGGCCGCCGCCTTCATCACGGGTGTCGCGCTCCCGGTCGACGGGGGGTTCACCGCGGAATGAGCACGGGACGCCTGGAGGGCAAGGTCTGCGTGATCACCGGCGCGGGTTCGGGCATCGGCCGCGCGAGCGCGCTCCTGTTCGCGCGCGAGGGCGGATGCGTGGTGGTCGCCGACGTGGACCGCGCCGGCGCGGATGAGACGGTGAAGCAGATCCGCGCGGACGGGGGCACCGCGAGCGCGGTGATCGCCGATGTCGTCGATCCCGCAGCGGCACAGCGCGTCGCCGACGAGGCGGTGAAGGCCGAGGGCCGTATCGACGTCCTCTTCAACAACGCCGGCATCAGCGGCGTCGGCACGGCTCACGAGACCTCGATCGAGCAGTGGGACAAGGTGATGGCGGTGAACGTCCGCGGCGTCTTTTTGATCAGCAAGTTCGTGGTGCCGTACATGATCGAGCGCAAGCGCGGCTCGATCATCAACATGTCGTCGACCATCGCCGAGATCGGCCTTGCGCAGCGGGCGAGCTACGCGGCCTCGAAGGGCGCGATCCTCGCGCTCACCCGCGCGATGCAGGTGGACTACGCACCGTTCGGCATCCGTGTGAACGCGCTGCTGCCCGGTACGATCCACACGCCGTTCGTGGAGAAGTACCTTCGCGAGTCGTACCCGAATCGTGAGGAGGGTCTGCAGGCGATCCGCAAGCGTCAGCTGACGAGCGAGCTCGGAAAGCCCGAGGACGTCGCGTCCGCGGCGCTCTTCCTGGCGTCAGACGAGTCGAGCTTCGTTATGGGCACCGGTCTTTTCGTCGACGGAGGGGTGCGCGGGGGGAAGTGAACCCGCTCGAGATCGCGAGCCCGGCGCTCGCGCGTGTGCGGACCGCGGATGGCGCGACGCACCTTTGCCTCTGGCGCGACGCCGAGCTTTGGGACCTTCACCCGCTCTCGCTCGACACGCTCTTGCGGCTGCCGCTCGCCGAGATGCGCGAGCTCCTCGAGCTGGAGACGCACCCACGGCAGCGCATCGATCCGGCCGAGGTCGAGCTCGCCCCGCCGGCCCAGTCGCAGGAGGTCTGGGCGGCCGGCGTCACGTATCTGCGGAGCCGCGAGGCACGCCTGGAGGAGGCGCGACAGAAGACGATTTACGAGCACGTCTACGAAAGCGACCGGCCGGAGCTCTTTTTCAAGGCCGCCGGCTGGCGCGTCGTTCCGGACGGCGGCGAGGTCGGCGTGCGCGAGGACTCGACCTGGGATGTCCCCGAGCCTGAGCTTGCCGTCCTTTCCAACTCGCGCGCCGAGGTCGTCGCCTACGCCTGCGGGAACGACATGAGCTCGCGGAGCATCGAGGGGGAGAACCCGCTCTTCCTTCCCCAGGCGAAGGTCTATGACCGGAGCTGCGCGATCGGCCCCGCCGCCGTGCTGGCGTGGGAAATCGACGTCTCGCGAGCGGGCATGCGCATGACGATCGAGCGCGACGGAAAGTCCGTCTTCGATGGCACCGCCAGCGTCGCCGACATGACGCGCGAGCCGGCGAAGCTCGCCGCGGTGCTGCAGTCGTCGTACACGCTGCCCATGGGCGCGTGGCTCCTCACCGGGACCTCGCTCGTCCCGCCCGAGCCGTACACGGCCGAGCCCGGCGACGTCGTGCGCATCGCGATCGACGGCCTCGGCGAGCTGACGAACCGCGTGTCGCTCGTCAAGCACAGCGGCGCGCAGGCCAAGCCGACGCGGCTCGCGAGGCGCTGACCCGTATATACCTATTCAAGTATGGCCAAGGTACCGCGGCCGATCCCGGAAGCGCGAACGCGGCGACGGCCCCGACCCGAGGGCGGCGGCGGCCTCGCGTTGTTGCGACTATCTCGCGCGCGCCTCCAGACCGCCGCCCGGCGTCACGGCATTCGCGACCTTCGGGTCTTTGGATCCATCGCACGTGGCGAGGAGACGCCGGAGAGCGATGTCGATCTTCTCGTCGAGCTCGACGCCGGCCGAACGCTTCTCGATCTGATCGGGTTCCAGCAGGACGCTGAGGAGATCCTCGGTGTCGACGTAAACGTCGCGGCACCACGACTCCTAAAAGAGCGTGTGCGCTCCCGCGCGATGCGTGAGTCTCGCAAGCTTTGACGCCGCTGAGTCGCCCCGCGGCAAGCGGTAGCGTCACGGCCGCGGTGTCCGAGACGAAACTCTACCCGCCCGAAGCGCTCTTCGACTTCACCGTCCGCGTCTTCCGCCACTTCGATGTCCCTGAAGCCGATGCGCGCATCTCCGCGACGGTGCTGCAGTCCGCGGATCTACGCGGCATCGACTCGCACGGCGTCGCGCGCCTGCACTCGTACTTCGACATGCTGCGGCTCGGTCGCATCAACCCCAAGGCCGATGTCAGCATCGTCCGCGAGACTGCGAGCACCGCGACCGTCGACGGCGATAACGGTCTCGGCCTCGTGGTCGGCCCAAAGGCGAACGCCATCGCCATGGAGAAGGCGCTCGCAGCCGGCAGCGGCTGGGTCAGCGTCCGCAACAGCAATCACTACGGGATCGCCGGCTGGTACGTGCTCCAAGCGCTCGAGCGCGATCTCATCGGCTGGGCAATGACGAACACGGCGGCGCTCGTCACGCCCTTGTGGGGTGCGGAACGCAGGCTCGGGACAAATCCGATCGCCATCGCGTTCCCAGGTGAGCGAGAGCCGCCGATCGTGATCGACATGGCGACCTGCGCCGTGGCGTACGGGAAGGTCGAGATCGCGCGACGCGCCGGCAAATCCATTCCGACGGGCTGGGCCATAGACCGGAACGGGAATTCGACAACAGACCCGAACGCGCTGATCGATGGCGGAGCGCTCCTTCCGCTCGGGTCCGACCGCGATCGCGGAGGCCACAAGGGCTATGGCCTCGCGGTCATGGTCGACGTGCTGTCTGCCGTGCTTTCCGGCGCGAACTGGGGCCCATTCGCGCCGCCCTTCGCGCTGCAGCAGGAGATCCCCACGCGGTCGGTCGGCAGAGGAATTGGCCACTTCTTTGGTGCGCTGCGCATCGACGCCTTCATCGAGACCGCCGAGTTCAAGCGCCAGATCGACGAGCTCGTCCGGACGCTCCGCGGAACGCGGCCCGCTCCGGGCACGCGCGGCCCACTCATCCCGGGTGATCCCGAGCGCGAAGCCGAGGCGATCCGCCGCCGGGAAGGCATTCCGCTCGTGCCAGCCGTCGTTGAAGAGCTTCGCGATATCTCCCGTCAGTCGGGCATTCCGCTCACAGCCTTGTAGGGCGACGCTTCAGAGCCTGCGGAGCCGCGGGTCGAGCAGCTCGCGGACGGCGTCGCCGGTGATGTTGAAAGCGAGGACCACCAGCATGATCGCGAGCCCGGGAAACGTCGGCAGCCACGGCGCCTCGCGCATGTAGCTGCGCGCCTCCGCCAGCATCTCGCCCCACTCCGGCGTCGGCGGCTGCGCCCCGAGGCCGACGTAGGACAGGCCGGCGGCGGCGAGGATCGCCGCGCCCATGCCTACGCTCGCGAGCACGATGATCGGCGCCGCGATATTCGGAAGGATGTGGCGCGCGAGGATTCGCACGGCGCCGACCCCGAGAGCGCGCGCCGCGGTGACGTACTCGAGGTGCGTGGTCGCGAGCGTCGTGGCCTGAACCGTGCGCACGTAGACCGGTATCGCCGCGATCCCCACGGCGATCATCACGTTGGTGAGCCCCGGGCCGAGGATCGCGACGATCGCGATGGCGAGCAGGATCCCTGGGAACGCGAGGAGGATCTCCGCGCCGCGCATGATCGTGACCTCCGCCCAGCCGCGCGCGTACCCAGCGATGAGCCCCAGCGTCGTGCCGACCGACAGCGCGATGCCGACCGCGACGATTCCCGTGAGGAGCGAGACACGCGCGCCGAAGAGGATGCGGCTCGCGAGATCGCGGCCGATCGCGTCGGTGCCGAGGAGGAACCGCGCCGACGGCGGCTCGAGGGCCGCGCCCGGATAGACCCGGAGCGGGTCATGCGGAGCGATGCGGTCGGCGAGCAGTGCGACGAGCGCGAACACGACGAGCACCGCGATCGCGACGAGGACATGCGGCCGACGCACCCGCGCGTCGAGCAGAACGCTCATCGGTAGTGGATCCGCGGGTCCGCCCAGGCGTAAAGGAGGTCGACGGCAATGTTCACCAGCACGTAGCTCGTCGCCACCACGAGCACGATCCCCTGAACGAGCGGGAAGTCCCGTTGCAGGATCGCCTGCACCGCAAGCCGGCCGATGCCCGGTCGTGCGAAGACGCTCTCGACGATGACCGAGCCGGCGAGGAGTCCGCCGAACTGCAGGCCGACGATCGCGATGACCGGGATGAGGCTGTTGCGGAGGACGTGGCGCCAGAGCACGACGCGCTCGTGTAACCCCTTCGCGCGCGCGGTGCGCACGAAGTCCGTCGTAAGCGCCTCGAGCATGGTCGAGCGGGTCATGCGCGCGATGACCGCGGCCGCCGGCGCGGCGAGCGTGACCGCGGGCAGCACGAGCCCCGCCGGACCCGAGCTCGTCACCGGAAGCAGCCGCAGCCACGACGCGACGACCAGGATCAGGAGCAGGCCGAGCCAGAACGTCGGCAGCGAGAGGCCGACGAGCGAGGCGACCTGCGCGGCGCCACGCACCGGACCCGGACCCGCGGCGGCGAGAACGCCCGACGCGAGACCGAGGAGGATCGCGAGCGCCACCGCGGCGAGCGTGAGCTGAATCGTCGACGGCGCCCGGTCCGCGATCTCGTCCGTCACCGCCCGGCGGCTGCGGATAGAGGTTCCAAGATCGCCGCGCACGGCGCGCGCCAGGAACTCCGCGTACTGCTGCGGAAGGGGCTCGTCCAGCCCCAGCTGGTGCCGCAGGGCCGCCGCGTCCGTTGCCGCGGGGCTCTCGCCGAGCATGATGGACACCGGATCGCCGGGAACCAGGTGCACCATCGCGAAGACAAGAAGCGATACGCCGAACAGCACGGGCACCCCAAGCACGAGGCGCCGTGCGATGTAGGCGATCACGCCGCGAACGCTAGAGGCGTGCTACTGCACGTACGCGTCGAACAGGATCGTCCGCCCCTCCGAGTCGAGCTTCACGTCCTTCCCGCGCGGCTGGTACGCGGTGTAGATGTAGTTCGTCCAGATCGGCACCCAGAGCGCCTTGTCGACGATGTACTTCTGGATGTTCTCGTACAGCTTCAGCCGTTTGGCGTCGTCGACCTCGAGCCGGGCGTCCTCGATCATCTTGTCAAGCGCCGCGTCTTTGTAGTGCGAGACGTTCAGGCCTGTCCCGATGTTCGACGAGTGGAACCAGATGTAGACGATGTCCGGATTCGTGTACGTGTAGCCGAGGAAGTGCGCCTGCTGCTCGCCCTGCTTGGCTTTCGCCAGCAGCGTGCCGAACTCGAAGGTCTGGATCTTCATGTCGATCCCGAGATCCTTGAGCTGCGCCTGCACCAGCTGCGCGCTGTCCTTCCACGTGTCGATGGCGGCGTTGTAGAGCGTGAAGGTGAGCGGCTGTCCGCTCTTCATGCGCACGCCGGCCTCGAGCTTCCAGCCCGCCTGGTCGAGCGCCTCGCCGGCCTTGGCCTTATCGAAGTGCGGCGCGTACTGGACGATCCCCGGGAAGTAGCCGCGGATCGAGGGCGGGAGCGGGCCGTACGCGGCTTCGCCGAAGCCTTTGAGCGCCGTCTTGACGACCGCGTCCTTGTCGACCGCGTAGTTGAGCGCGCGTCGTAGGGCGAGGTCGTCGAACGGCGCCTTCGTGACGTTGAATTCGAGGAACAGCCCGACCCCGTTGCGGTACGCCTTCTTCACATCGAAGCGCTTCTCGTCGAGGTAGCGCTGCACCTGGGCGGGCGGTACACCGAGCTGGTCCACCTCTCCGCTCTCGAAGGCTGAGACCTGGGTCGCCGACTCGGGGATGATGCGGAAGACGATCGTGTCGATGAACGCGGCGCCCTTGTGGAGGAAGTCCGGCGGCCACGCGTAATCGGCGTTGCGCGCGAGCACGATCCGGTCACCGCTGCGCCACTCCGCGACCTTCCACGGCCCGGTCGAGATCGGCTTCCGCCCGAAGTCGGCCTCGTTCATCGCCTTCGGGCTCAGGGGAAGCATGCGTCCGGCGTCGCTTAGGTTGTCGAGCAGCGGCGAGAACGGCTGGTTCAGCGTGAGCACCAGCGTCGACTTGTCCTTTGTGGCCACCGACTTCACCGGTCCGAGGAGACCGCCGGCGATCGGGGACTTGGTCGCGGGATCGAGCGCCCGGTCGAAGGTCGCTTTCATGGCGGCCGCGTCGAAGGGCGTTCCGTCGTGGAATTTCACGTCCTCGCGAAGCTGGAACGTCCACGTGAGGCCGTCGGGCGAGATGGTCCAGCTCTTCGCCAGCCCGGGAACGTACTTGCCCGATTG
>VBDX01000034.1 GCA_005881885.1 Chloroflexota bacterium | reverse complement strand
ACTCGAGCATCAACCTCAGCTACCACTGGTACGACGCGAGTGGGACGGTCGTAACGTGGGACGGCCTGCGGACGCCGGTCGCCGGCATCCGCGTCAACGAGGTGCGTGCCATCGACGCGACCGTCCAGACGCCTGCCGCGACCGGCACCTACACGCTGCGCTTCGACATCGTACGCGAGGGCGTGACCTGGTTCAGTGGCGCGGGCATGCAGCTCGCGGCGAACACCGTGAGCGTGCAGGTCCCGCCGTACGGGGCGACCTACATCGTGCCGCCGACGCTCACGCTGACGGCCGGGGCGGCATCGATGATCCCGATCACGATCACCAACACGGGATCACTGAGTTGGGACGCTCCGTTTAACCTCGCGTACCACATCTACTACCAGAGCGGCGCCGTATTGGTGTGGGAGGGTGTGCGCACCGATCTACCGGCGAGTGTCGCTCCGGCTCAATCGGTCACGGTCGACGCGGTGGTTAATGTGCCGCCCGCCGGGACATACACGATCAAGTTCGATCTCGTCCAGGAGGGCGTCGCGTGGTTCTCAGCGCAGGGCGTGTCTGCTGGGAGCGCGACGCTACAAGCGAGGTAGGTTCGGCGTGGGAAGGGGAGGGCATAAATTGAAGCGGCTCGCGCCGGCGGGGTTCACCCTCCTCTTGCTCGCGACCATTGTCCTCATCGCACGCCTGGGGCCGGCGGCGCCCGAGGTCCTCGCGTGGCAGCCCGCGGGCGAGCTCGCCGCGCCGCGCGCCTACGGTTCAGCGGTCACGCTCACGACCGGAGAGATCCTGGTCGTCGGTGGTCTCGACCGCGACGACCCGCACATCGTCAGCTTCACCTCCGAGCTCTTCGATCCGCTCACCGGACACACGCGCGTACTGAACCAGCTCCTACCTGGCCGGGTCAACGGGAGCGTGACGCTCGGGTGGGACGGCCGTGTGGTGATGGCCGGCGGCTCGGAATGGGTAGGCGATCACTGGGCGGTCATCGATCGCGTGGACGTCTATCTGCCACTCGAGCGGAAGTGGATCCAGGGCCACTCGATGCTGCAGGCGCGCACCGGGCAGCGCGCCACGGCGCTCCTCGATGGACGAGTCTTCGTGACCGGCGGATACGACGGCCCGCGGCTCATCGGGACGAGCGAGATCTACGACCCCCGGACCGACACCTGGACGCGGGCCGCGCCAATGCCTTACGTCCGCGGCGATTTCGCCATGACAACGCTGCGGAGCGGCAAGATCTTGGTGGCGGGAGGGCTAGCGGGCAAGGATTCCGCCCCAACGTTGACCTCCATTTTCTACGTTCCCGAACTGAATGAGTGGCTAGGAGGACCGCCCCTGAATGCCGTGCGGGTCCTCTTCGCGCAGGCGAAGCTTTCGAATGGCGACCTCTTGATCATTGGGGGTCAAGGGGCAGCGTCCGGAACTGCGGAGCGATACGACGTCCGTCAAGGACTCTTCATTTACGCGGGCACCCTGGTGATTCCCCGCCTCGTTGCCGACGCGGCGGCGCTTCCTGATGGCCGGGCGATCGTCACAGGCGGGCTGCCGGAATCACCTAGCCGGCGCGATTTCAGTCCCCTCTCGCGCACCGAACTCTGGGATCCGGTGACGAATCTGTGGCGCGAAGTAGCGCCGGTTAGCAGCGCCCGGGCGTTCGCCCGGTTGGTCGTCGCGCATCGGGGCATTTATCAGGTGTCCGGCGTCGCGTACGACGAACATGCCGACGCCTCGGTCGAGCGCTTCGTCTGGCGCTGAGCGTTGTGCGTTCCCAGGTCCTAACCCACTTGAGCAGGAAATCCCGCCCATGCGCGTCTTGAGCCCGCTGCTCGTTCTAGCTCTCATCGCGGCGTCGCTCTTCTTGTCTTCGACGCCCGTCTTCGCGATGCATGGAAGCCTTTCCGGCACCGTGACCGACATCAACACAGGGCAACCGGTGAATAACGTCTGCGTCACGATCGGTCCGCCAGTCCGTTGTGCGACCAACACGAAAGCCGATGGAACCTATTTCGTAGATATGGCCGGCGCACCAGACGGCCTCGCCTGGGATCTTGCCTTCTTCATCAGCGGCCAGCAGAAGGCGGCGTTCCCTGGCACCATCGTGAACGGACCGACGGTGGTCAATGCAAAGATCGACGCCACCGGTTTCGTAACCCCACCGGCCTGCGGCGCGCCGAACGCGGCGACGCCGACGGCGACGAACTACATGCCGAACATCACCAAGACGCTTGGCGGACCGACCGGTTGGCAGACGCCCTTCATCGTGCAGAACAGCGGAGCAGTGAGCACGACACTCGAGGTCAGCTGGTACAAGTTCGCCGACGGCTCGTGCGCCAAACGGATCAATGTGACCCAGGCGCCGGGCACTTCGTACGCTTACATTCCGAACAACGACTCGACGATCGCCGACAACTCGCAGTTCTCGGTGGTCGTGAAATCGTACGGATCGTCCGTCGTGAGCGTGGTCAACGAGCACCAGGGCGTAAGCGACCGCGCCGAGGCGATGTCCTACGACGGCTTCTCGGCCGGCGCGAAGACCGTCTTCCTTCCGAACATCACGCGCCGCTTCTTCGGCTTCGTGACCCCGATCATCATTCAGAACCTCGGCGCCGCGACGACCACGGCGACGGCCCAGTTCGTCTCGCGCGGCGGTGGCGCGCCATCCCAGAGCGTCATCCGGGTCATCGATCCGGGCAAATCACAGTTCATCGATCCCAACAGCACCGTTGGGCTCGTCGATGGCGCGGCCTACGCGGTCACCATCACCGCCGACCAGCCGGTCGCGGTCGTGGTCAACACGCACCACGACGAGTCATTCGTCGCCCAGCCGGTGGCTTACAGCGCGGACGGGATCGCGACCGGAGCGACAACCATCTACGCGCCATACTTCGCAAAGAACGCCTCACGCGTTGGAGTCTCGACGGCGGTGATCCAGAACGTGGGCACAGCCGCCGCCACGCCATCGCTGAAGTTCGCGCCGCTCGGCGGCGGTACCGCGACGACCATCAGCCTCGGAACGGTGAACCCAGGCAACTCTGCCGCGTTCGACCCGCGCTACACGAACGGCAACACCACGCAACCACTCTGCGGCGCGATCGCCTCGGCGGGATGCCTCGCCGACGGCGAGTACTCCGTCGAGATCAGCGCGGGCGCCGGCAGTATCGCCGCGGCAGTCAGCGTCATCGGCGCCGCGAGCGCGATGGGCTACACGGCGCTGACCCTCGCCTCACCGAAGTACTTCCTGCCGAACGTCACACGCACGCTGGGTGGCGCGACGGGCTGGACGACGCCGATCCTGCTCCAGTCCGCGACCGCGACGAGCGCCACGCTCAGCTGGTTCCGCTTCTCCGACGGCACTCTGGTTACGACACAGACCGTGCCGCTTTCGCCGGGCTCCGGCGTTCGCGTGGACCCGCGCACCGTGCCCGCGCTTACCGACGACACGCAGTACGCGGTCGTGGTCGCGGCGACCGGCGGCAACGTCGCCGCAGTCGTGGTCGAGCTCGCCAACGGCGCCGACAACGCGATGATCTACGAGGGCTTCGCTCAGTAAGCGATCTCAGCGGCGGGCGTGTGGCCTCCGGGCCACACGCCCCGTCGTTCTCCGCGATGACCACTACGCTCCTGCTGGCGGCGAGCGTGATCGCCGCATGCGGTTCACCGCAGGCCGCCACCAATTCACCAACGGCGCAACCGGTCCCCGAACCGACCGCGGCCACGCCACCCGCCGAGGGCACCCCGTTCCACCTGAACACTCCCGGTCCGACGGTTCCCGCCGGTCACTGGCGCTGGACGGGCGATGTGATCGATCAGGACGGCAAGCCATTGCCCGGTGTCTGCGTGCACATCGGGCCCGGCGACTGCCAGTTCAACAGCATCCGCACCGACGAGAAGGGCATGTGGGTCATCGACTTCCCCCAAGTCGACGTCCAGTACGACTTTCACTTCGTGAAGGACGGCTACCAGAAAGTGGACTACACGATCCGCACGCAGGCTCCCGGCGTATTCGAAGTGCGGATGATCCCCACTAAGCCTTAGATAAGTGCGTTGCTGCAGGGCAGCCTCGACCGTTAGTCTCCCGAAATGACCCAGCCGGCCGGCACCTTGTCGCTCTTTGCGACGCTCCGGCAGGACGCCGACCGGTCGGCCCACGGCCCCCGTGAGCATGGCGGCCTTGCCGACGTACAGCTGGTCGCGCTCGCCCGGGAAGACCGTGCCGCCGCCATCGAGGTCATGTATTCGGCCCATAAGGGCCGGATCTACACGTTCCTTTTGCGCTTCCTCGCCGACGCCGAGATGGCCGACGACGTCACTCAGGACACCTTCACCAAGGCCTATTCAGCGCTCGGCTCGCTCACGCCGAGCCACCGGGTGCTGCCGTGGCTTTATCGCATCGCGACGAATACCGCCCTCGACCATCTGCGCCGGCGGCGCCGTTTCGCCTGGATTCGCATGGGGGCCATCGCCAACACCGCTGACGAGCCCCCGATGCCCGACGAGCACGCCCGGGTGCCCGAGCGCGAGCACATCCAGGCCGTCTTACGGGGCCTGCCGCCCGAGAATTCCATCGCCCTCCTGCTCCACGCGGTGGAGGGCTATTCCTACGCCGAGATCGCAGAGATCCAAGGCGTGACCATGACCGCGGTGCGAAGCCGTATCGCGCGGGCTCGGGCTTCGTTTAGGCGGGCATACGGGGATGCCGCCGAAGGCGGCGCGGGGGGCGACCAGCCGGCCTAATCGCTCGGCGCTCACGCGGCCCCCCGTTCGCGGGGGAGACACGGGGGAAAAGATGCGACGTGGATTCGTCGTCGTTGCGGCTACTGCGCTGGCGTTTGGCCTCTCGCTCGGTTGGTCGGGCCCTGCGGCGCGTGCGGCCGGCGGCTACGACTCCTCTTACCAGTTCGAAAGTGCGTTCCTCGCTCTGCAGCCGGGCGAGACCGGATCCTTCTCGGTCTTCTTCCTGAACTCCGGTGCCACCGCGTGGGTCCGGAACACGAGCTCGCAGGTGAACCTCGCGGTCTGCGCTGCGGATAAGGTGACCTGCAGCGTGACCTCAACGAACGCCGCGTTCGCATCGGGCTGGTATTCGCCGATCGCGTACGCGACGCATGCCAAGGACGTGGTGGCGCCGGGCGATGCATCGGCGTTCACCTGGACCGCGAGAGTGCCGGCTGGCCAGCCCAACGGTATTTATCGCTTCAACGGCGACATCGTCCTCGCCGCGACCGGCGAGCGACTGCGGCCCGAGGGTTATTACCACGACCTCGCGGTGGGCCAAACGAGCTTCTCGCTCGCGGTGACCCCCGACTACGGCCGCGACGAGTACAACGAGGTCTCCGCCGCGGTTCCGGGCAACGGGCAGCACACCTACACGTTCACGACGACGCTCACCGGGACGCTCACGTTCGCGACCATCCCGTACTTCGACGTCACGCAGAACGCGAGCGGGGGCTTCAGCTTCTGCGACCGCAACCAGGACCGCAAGGCCGACGACGTCGGGACCGGCAGCGTCTTCTTCACCGCGGTGAACGGCGTGTCGGTGCCGCCGAGCACGATCCTCGTGAACCAGACGATCCCGGCGAACGGCACCTTCAACGTGACGATCGACTCCGCGACGCGCAACCAGCTCGCCCGCGTCGTGGCCTGGCAGGACCGCAACCAGAACACCGGCATCGAGCTCGTCGCGGCCGGCGACACGGGCTGCGGCACTCCGCAGCCGAACGATTCGGCCAACGACGGCGTCCTCACCGTCTCGGGCCGCAAGTTCTACTTCGGACCGCAGGGTGGATTCGGCGCGCAGTTCCCGAGCGGCGGCGCCGCGCAATGCGCGCCGGCGTACCTGCACGACACGACGAATCAGCAGT
>VBDX01000063.1 GCA_005881885.1 Chloroflexota bacterium | reverse complement strand
CGCATGCGGACGACGATGTCGCCCTCCTCGGCCCCGATGCACTCGATGACGAGCTCACTGTCGACGTCGAGAAGCACCGTCGAGCCATCGCGGTACGTGATGAGCGCACTTCCGCTTGAATCCGTCCGGATCGCGTCGCCGCTCTGCACGACGCGCTCCGTGGCGACCTCGAGCAGCGCCCTCTCCCGCGTGACCGTCACGCGCAGCGCAAGCGGGTTGACCAGCGCGGACTGCGCTTCGGCCGGCGCGGCGTGTAGCGCCGCGAAAGCCACCAGAACGAGGCCCACACAGCCAATTGCAACAACGAGTCGTATCGGTTGCGGCACCGCTACAAAGCCTGCGTGTAAGCGCAGCACCGGCGATCACCCGACCAGGGGAGTCGCGCTTTCGTGGTGGTATCGCGGCGGCGAGACTGTGCGTCGCTCGCGCATCGGACGCTGCCCTCACCACCCTTGTACTCTGCCTTTCCGTTCATGCGCCACCTTCCGCGCGTGCTGATCACCACCGTCCGCCGGAAGCCTGCGGATCTCCGCCGTGCCGGCTGACCCGAAGGCGCGCGGATTCCGGTTCGGTGTTCAGCTGACAGGAGCCGATTCGCGCGACGCCTGGATCGATAAGGCCAAGCGAGCCGAGAGCCTCGGGTACTCGGTCGTGACGATCGTCGATCACATGGGCGATCAGCTCGCTCCGATGCCAGCTCTCACCGCCATCGCCATGTCAACCACATCCATTCGAATAGGCCCGATGGTCCTTGCGAACGACTGGCGGAATCCGCTCCTTGTCGCAAGGGAGGCGGCCACGCTGGACTGGCTCAGCAACGGACGGCTCGAGTTAGGGATCGGAGCCGGCTGGCTGACGACGGACTACGAGCAGCTTGGGATCCCCTACGACCGGCCCGGAGTTCGCGTCGAGCGGATGATTGAAGCGCTTCCGCTCATCCGGGATCTCCTCTCCGGAGAGCGGGTCGACCATTCCGGTCCTTACTACCGGCTCAAGAACGCTTCGTGCTTCCCGCGGGCGGTGCAAAAGCCCCATCCCCCCATCGTGGTCGGCGGCGGATCGCGGCGGTTGCTCGCCTTTGCCGGCGAGCTCGCCGATGTCGTGAACGTTCATACCAATCTCGGCGCTGAGAGCGTCGTCGGCGACCAGTCAAAAGCGGACATCAGCACCGCGGCCGCTCGGCGTCGATTCGATTGGGTCCGCGAAGGCGCGGGAAACCGCCTGGAGCAGATCGAGCTCGGGCTGCGCATTTTCGCCGCGTCCGTCACCGATCGGCCCGAGGCCGCCGGAACAGAGCTCGGCCGACGTTGGCAACTGAGCGCCGGCCAGCTTCTGGAGAGCCCATATGCGCTGATCGGCAGCCTGGATCAGATCGCCGAGGGGATCCTCGAGCGGCGGCAAGAGTTCGGCGCGACCTACTTCACCTGGAACGAATCCGAGATGGAAAAGATGGCTCCGATCGTGAGGCGTCTTGCGGGGTGAACGGCGGTCCCGTCGATCGCGCGCGAGCCGCGCGCGGTCAACGCGGCGGTAGGGAGGGCAGCGGGCCGGTCCAGCGTTCGGCCGTAGGCGGGCCCGACGGGTCTCCGCGAAGGACGACCGTCCCGATCACGCGATCGCCGACCCCGATGAACACGACCCACGCGCGAACGGGCGGATCGCAATTCGCCGCTGGACATCCGGCGTCGGCAACCACGCGGGCCGACTCGTTGATGTTGAGCGCGACTCGGGCGGCCTCGACGTACCCCTCGCAGTCCCGCTTGCTGAGCGCGCCACAGCTCACGGATGCGACGGCGGCAGGCGGGACCGGCGCGGTGGAGGGTGTGCAGCCGACGAGCGCGGCGACGAACACCGCCACGAGCGCGACATCGCGACGGACGCGGTCAGGGACTGCAGGTGAGCTGCGCGTTGGCCCAGTCCCCGTGGTTCGTAGAAGTTCGGCCTGCAACACCAGCGAGGCCTCAACGCTTGAGATCTCATCGACCCCCACGCTTGCGGGTGGTGAAGGTCCAGGTCTTGTCGAGGGCGAGCGCGTTGCCGGCGGCGTCCTTCACCCCGGAGGCACCGCCCTTGACCGTCGCGAGGTAGGTCGTCGCGGCGGCGAGGCTGGCGCTCGGGTGGAGCGTCACGGTGAGGCTCACCGGGTCGTAGTTCACGCTCGCGGCGAGGAGCGGCGTGGTGCCCTGGACCACGAGCGTGACGCTCGAGGTGCTGATCGAGGAAGCGGTCATGGCCTCGCTGAAGGTGGCGGTGATGTTCGCAGCGACGGCCACTCCGGTCGCGCCGGTGGCCGGGGAGGTCGTGGTCACCGTCGGCGGGGTGGTGTCGGGCGGCGGCGCGCCGCCGCCGCAGGTGAGCTGCGCGTTGGCCCAGTCCCCGTGGTCGTAGAAGTTCCCGTCGCCGCCGTCGGTGACCACCAGGCGCAACGTGGTGCGACCGGCGACGTCGACGCTCAGCGCCTTGGTGGCGGTGGCGGCGCCCATGGTCCCGGAGTCATAGAGCTTGGTGGTGTCGCCCCAGACCTGGAACACCAGCGAGGCCTCGACGCTTGAGATCTCATCGTCCACCCCCACGCTGGCGGTGAAGAGCGAGCAGGCCCCGGCCATCGCGTAGTCGACCTCCGAGGCCGCGTGGGTGCCCAGGCCCTTGGCGTAAGTCACCCCGTTCAGGGTGAGCGGGGCGCCGTCTCCGGCCAGGTTCTCGCCGTTGGAGCGGTCCTTCTCCACCGGACCCCAGCCGTTGGCCACCTGGGTCCAGGCGAGGTCCGAGAGATAAGAGGTGGTGTCGCTCGCGCTGAAGACAGCCACGTAGGTCGCAGGGAATGCCGGTGCCGTGATGGTGTGCGTGCCAGCCCCTCCATCGGACCACGACCCGAACGCGTAATTCGTTCCGCTGAGTATCTGGGGTGAGGTCGCGGTCACCGTGTTGGCTGAGCCAATGATCACGGTCCGCGTGAACGGCGTGGAGGTCGAGCCATAGTCAGCGACCGAGACGATCAATCCCGTGGGGTTGGTCTGGAAGGTCAGACCCACAGTCTGCGGATCCAACCGGAGGCTCGCGGTCGAGGTGAGCCCGCTGCTGTCGGTGGCCGTGAGAATGAGCTCGAGATACGACGGATAGTCGTGGTCAGGGGCCGCGAATGTTCCCGACGCAACCGCGCTGAATGTCTGGACGATGTGCGTATGGCAGTTGGACGGGCAGTGGTGCAGGACGACCGTCCAGTCGAGCTTTGACGGAGGGATGATGCCGTCCTGTGGGTCGGTGGCATGACCGGAGAAGGCGATCGGGTCGCCGACCTTCCATTGCGTGCCCGCGGCGGGCGAATCGATCAGCGGCGTGGGCGCCGCGTTGTTCACGTTAATCGTGACCGTCGCCGTGTCGCTCAGGCCGCCGGGGTCGGTGACGCGGAGCTGCGCGATGTAGGACCCGTTCGTGGTGTACGTATATGTGGGATTCGCAGCCGTCGAATCGCCGAACGTGCCGTCACCGTTGAGGTCCCAGCTGTAGGTCAGCGTGTCGCCTGGGTCCGGGTCGCTCGAACTCGCGCCGCTGAACGAGACGACGAGCGGCGGAGGGCCACTGGTCGGCGCGGCAGAGATCACCGCGATCGGATACCGGTTCGCGCCATATGTGATCCGGTGGATCGCGCCGCCCTCGAAGTCGACGTAAAAGAGATCACCGCCCGGGCCGATCTCGAGATCGACGGGGTTACTCGCGGCTGAAACAAACGTTGCCACCTGACTCGGGTCAGGGAGACCTCCGGTGCCGGCACGCATCACCCAGATGCAATTGCGTGAGTGATCGGCGAAGAAAAGGGCGTTGGTATAGCTCGAGGGGTAGGAGCCCGTGCCGTAGAAGGTCATCCCTGCGATCGCCGAACTCCCGGTGGGGCAGCTCTCGCCCGGTACGACCGTCGCGGCGTGGTCGTAGGAGAGGACCGGACTTGTGACCGCGCCGGACGACGCATACAGGTCCTCGCAGATCGTCAGGTTCAGAACGTCAAAGTCTGCGTAGCGTCCTGCGCCTTCATAGCACGGCCAGCCGAAGTTCTTGATCGGCATCCCGCTCGCGAAGGTCAGCTGGTCGATCTCTTCCCACGTTACCGAGCCGACGTCGCCGATCCAGACGTCGTTCGTGCCGGGCCGGATCGTGAAGCGGAAGGGATTCCGGAAGCCGTAGCCGATCATCCGGTTCTCGTTGGCGTTCGCGCTGCCGCCGAGCGGGTTATCGGCGAGTCCCGCCCCGGTCGAGGGGTCTACGCGGAGGACCGTTCCGTTCAGCACTCGTGGCTCACCCGCCGGCCGCCGCAGGCTCTGGCTTCGAAGCGCTCCGCCTCTGGCCGTCGGCGGGGTCATCGTGCCACCCACTCCGGCGGGCGGATCGCCGCATGGATTCTTCGGCGTCGCTGGGGGATTGCCCACCGTCCCCCCGAACTGGCCATAGTCGGCATTGTTGAAGCTCGCGCCTTCCCCTGCGCTGATGTAGAGCATGCCGTCGGCTCCGAACCGCAGGTCGCCCAGCGAATGGCTTGGGAACTGTTGGCACCAGTCGTTGATGAGCACCTGCTCGGTGCCGGTCATCACGTCGCCCAAGGCCTGGAGCCGCGAGAGGCGGCCGCTGATGACGCAGCCGTCCGTGGTGGCGCCGGGGTTCGCCGGGCAGCTGTCGGGCCAGAGCGGTGCCACGCCCCCGATCGCCGCGTCGTATGCGTAGAGCACGTAGACGTACGGATCGGTGGGAAAGTTTGGGGCGAGGGCGATGCTCATCAGCCCGCGGTCCCAGAAGTCGTGGACGTTCGTGCTCAGGTCGGCAAACAGGGTCGGCGTAACGTCAGACAGGCCGCTATACACGAGGATCCGACCGCTCTTCTGCGCGACGAAGACCCGACCGTCGTTGGCGAAACGCACGCTCATCGGGTATGTGAGTCCGCCCAGTGCGATCGTGTCCGTGAAGTTGGCGGGCAGCGTGGCCGCGCTTACCGCGGTCAGGAGAGGAGCAGACGCGGCAACGGTCGAGGCATTCCGTCCGCCGGCCGCATCGCTCGCGGTCGGCGCTGCGAGCGCCGGTGACGCGAGGAGCATGGCGACCAGAAACGCAACGGCGATCGCGGCCGGGTGACGTTGTCGGAATCGGGTCGTAGCTGCGCTCACGATCGTGTGCCCTTCCCCCCGCGCTCGAGTGACGCTCTGCAGGCTACTCTCCGAGCCAACAAGCGAGCAGACAAGGGCGCGAATCCTTGTCGCGCTTTGTTACGCCAGGGGCCTGATCACGAAGGTGCGCGGCGCCTCGATGCACTCGCGAAGGTGCGCGGCGCCTCGATGCACTCGCGTTCGAAACTCCAGGAAGAGTTCACACCACGCACGAGCTAGACCGTGCTCATATCACCGTTTCTCACCCGGGCCCAGAAGAACTATCCGAAAGGTCGGGGAATATCCTGCAGCGGCAGGGAGGGAGAGCATCTTGATCACCCGTGTTCGGCTACTCGTCGCATTCCTGGTCGTCACGATCCTTGCGAGTTGCGGTCCCGGCCCCACCGCCGTCCCGAGCCAGCCCGCCGCCAGCGCCTCCGCCTCGGCCGGCCCGACCAAAGGTGGGGTCCTGCGGATCGGCTACGGCGCCGAGGTCGACAATCTGAACGCCTTCACGAGCCAGTTCCTCACGGACATCGAGCTCACCATGGTCGAGGGACTGATCGTCAGCAACGACAAGAACGAGTACATCCCAGTCCTCGCCAAGCAGGTCCCCACCGTGGCGAACGGCCTCGTGAAGACGCGGTCCGACGGGAAGCTCGAGCTCACCTGGCCGCTACAGCAGGGCGTCATGTGGCACGACCAGGTCCACGAATTCACGGCCGATGACGTCTGCTTCACGTGGAAGTACATCGTCGGCACGGGCTCTGAGGTCTATAACCGCAACTCCTACCTGCCGATCAGCGACTGCCGCGTGCAGGACAAGTACACGGCCGTTATGGTCTGGGACAAGCCGTCCGCGATCTACAACGGGCTGTTCGAGGCGGTCCTGCCCAAGTACATGCTCGAGGGCAAGGACATCGTCAAGTACGACGGCTACAACCGCAGTCCCGTCGGCACCGGCCCCTTCATCTTCGTCGAGTGGAAGTCCGGCGAATACGTCCGCGTGAAGCGGAATCCCAACTACTGGCGCGGTAAGGACTACCCGTACGTCGACGAGATCGTCTTCCGCTTTATTCCCGACATCAACACGCGTCTCAATGCGGTGAAGTCGGGTGAGGTCGACTTCGCCCAGATGACGCCGACGCAGGTCAAGGACGTCAAGGATCTCGCCAATTACAACCTGACGCTCGTGCAGCAGAACTCGTGGCAGCACTTCGACATGAGCATCAAGACCGAGCGCGGCGCCAAGATCTTCGGCGATAAGTCCGTGCGTCAGGCCCTCTTCATGCTCATCGACAAGAAGACCATCGTTGACGGCGTGCTCGAGGGCACGGTCCAGGTCGCGGACACCGTCGCGCCCACGACCAGCCCGTACTACAACCCGAACGTGAAGAAGTACCCGTACGATCCGACCGCGGCCAAGAAGCTTCTGGACGATGCCGGCTGGAAGGTCGGCGCGGACGGCATCCGGGAAAAGGCCGGCGAGAAGCTTTCCCTGACGGCACTGCTGAGCTCCGCCGACGCCATCGGGAAGCTCTACTGGCAGGTCATCCAACAGAACATGAAGGCGGCCGGCGTCGACATCAAGATCGACACCAAGGACGCCGCCGCGCGGTCCCAGGTCTGGCGGTCCGGCCAATGGGAGGTGCAGATCTCACGCTGGGTCCTTCCTGCCGATCCCAGCGTCACCGGCCTCTACTCGTGCAAGGGCTCCAACAACATGACCGGCTTCTGCGACCCGGTGATGGACGAGCAGATGATCAAGTCGGATGAGGAGCTCGACCCCGCCAAGCGCAAGGCGCTCCTCTTCAAGGCGCAGGAGCTATTGGCAGAGAACGCGTTCTCTCTGCCTGTCTACTACAACGTGAACCCGATCGTCACCAGCAAGAAGCTTGTGAACTTCAAGGCAAGCGGCACCAACCTCGGAAGCTTCTGGAACGTCTACGAGTGGTACCTCGGTAAGTAGCACGCTCTAAGGGGGAGTTGCCCGATTTCGGGCAATTCCCCCGCACGGAGAGGTCGCATGGGCCGCTATGTCCGCCGACGCCTCATACAGATGGTCCCGCTGCTCTTCGGCATCTCTCTGCTCATTTTCCTGATCATCCAGGCGGCGCCCGGAGGCCCGGAAGCGATCTTTCTCGAGAACCGGCTCTTCATCGATCCGTCGGTCATCGATGCGTTTCGGCAGCGGCTCGGGCTCGACCAGCCGGTGCCCGTTCAGTACGTGCGCTGGGTGACGGCGGTGCTGAGCGGAGACTTCGGGATCAGCTTCACAACGGGCCGGCCGGTCGGGGACATGATCGCCGAGCGGCTGCCCGCGACGCTCGAGCTCATGTCCGTGTCGTTCGTGTTCGCGGCCGTGGTCGCGCTGCCTCTCGGCGTGTACAGCGCGGTCCGTCAGTACAGCCTCTTCGACCTCTCCGCCACGACGGCCTCGTTCCTGGGGATCGCGATGCCGGTCTTCTGGTTCGCGCTGATCCTGCAGCTGCTCTTCTCGGTGAATCTGGGCTGGCTCCCGACCTCCGGACGCGACACCATCGGCGACGGGTCGGTCCCCGACCAGCTGAAGCACCTGATCCTCCCCGCGTTCGTGCTCTCGATCCGGCATGTCGCCGGCTGGTCACGCTATATGCGGTCGTCCTTGCTGGACGTGATCCGCGCGGACTTCATCCGAACGGCGCGGGCCAAAGGTTTGCGCGAGCGCATCGTGCTCAGCCGGCACGCCGTGAAGAACGCGCTCATCCCGGTTGTCTCGATCATGGCGCTCGACCTGGCGGGTCTCTTCTCCGGCGCCGTCATCACGGAGACGATCTTCGCCTGGCCGGGCGTCGGGCGGCTCTTCGTGCAGGCCATGTTCTCGCGGGACTACCCGCTCCTCATGGGCATTCTGATGATGGGCTCGTTCCTCGTTGTGTTCTTCAACCTCCTCGCGGATATCGCATACGGCTGGCTTGATCCGCGGATCTCGTACCGATGAACGCCGTAGCCCGGCGCGGGAAGCTCGACCCGCAGGCGGCGCCCGGTGCCGCTCCCGACGTCGCCGTCTCGCAGAAGCAGCTCTTCTGGCGTCAGTTCCGGCGTCACCGGCTGGCGCTCGTCTCGGCGGCCGTGCTGTGCGCCCTTGCCGCGCTGGTGATCCTCGCGCCGTGGATCGCGCCCTACCCATTCGACGCGATCGATCCCACACAGTTCAGAAAGCCGCCATCGCCGGCCCACATCATGGGCACCGACGACATCGGTCGGGATCTCTTCACACGACTCCTCTATGGCGGTCGGATCTCGCTCGCGATCGGCATCTTCAGCGCCATGGTCGGCACCAGCGTCGGCACGCTGATGGGTTCGCTCGCGGGCTACTACGGCAGAGCGCTCGACAACCTCATCATGCGCGTGACCGATGTGGCGTTCTCCATCCCATCGCTCCCGCTCCTCATCATCCTGAGCGCCTACGCAAAGTCGGCGATCCCGGTCATGATCCTCGTGATCGGTCTGCTGAGCTGGATGTCCACCGCGCGCATCGTGCGCGCCACGGTGCTGTCGATCCGAGAGCGCGACTTCACGCTCGCCGCGCGAGCGGTCGGCGCGCCCGACGTGCGCATCATCGCGCGCCACATCCTGCCGAACGCGCTCGCGCCGATCATCGTCGGCGCCACGCTGGGCGTGGGCGGCGCGATTATCGCGGAGTCCTCGCTGAGCTTCCTTGGCCTCGGCGTACAGGTCCCGACGCCAAGCTGGGGCAACATGCTGCAAGATTCGCAGAGCACGATGGCGAGCCGTCCATGGCTCACGATCTTTCCAGGGATGGCGATCCTGATCACGGTCCTGGGCATCAACTTCCTGGGCGACGGGCTTCGCGACGCGCTCGATCCGACGATCCGGTCTTAGCGACGATTCGAGGCAGGGGAGGATTCACATGAAGGACAAGCTACGCGTTGGGGTGATCGGCGCGGGCCGGTGGGCGGGCATGGCGCACATCCCGGGCTGGAAGCGCTCGCCACTCGTCGATCTCGCGGTGATCTGCGACATCGATCGCGACAAGGCTGAGGCGCGCGCCAAGGAATTCAACGTGCCCGGTGTCGAGACGGATTATCAGAAGGTGCTGTCGAGCGGCGACATCGACGTCGTCGACATCGTCACCAGCGGAGACAACCACGAGCCACTCACGTTCGCGGCGCTCGAGGCAGGAAAGCACGTGCTCGTGGAGAAGCCGGTCTGCCACGACTACAAGGACGTCTGGCGCGCGCACGCCCTCGCGACATCTAAGAAGCTCAAGACCAAGGTCGGCCTCACCTTCCGGTACGCGCCCGCGATGCAGTACATGTACGACCTCATCCAGGACGGCTTCGTCGGTCAGCCATACATCTTCAACGGCTGGGAGCAGAACTCGCAGTGGATCGATCCGGCGGGACCGAGCCGCTTCGCCCGACAGGACACCGGCAACGCGCCGATCAAGGTGGGCTCGCTCGAGGGCTACGGCGCCCCCACGATCGACATTAGCCTCTGGGTCGTGCGGTCGAGGCTCACGAGTGTGGTGGGCATGCTCAAGAACTTTGTCCCCAAGCGCAAGAACCCCGATGGCAACTGGGTACGGACGAACGTCGACGACGGCGACATCTACATCGGCGAGTACGCGAACGGCGCGATCTGCTCGATGCAATCCTCGTACGTGACCGTCGGCAACTACCCCGGCATCGAGGCTCGGGTCTACGGCTCGAAAGGCGCGCTCATCTGCCGCCTGGTCGAGGAGTTCGGGGAGTGCCAGGTCCTCCGGAGCGCCACGCCTGAGGCGGTCGAATTCGTCCCGGTCGAAGTGCCCGCGTCGTACTTCCCGGTCGGCTACGCAAAAGGTGAATCCTGGCGCTCGCTCTTCTACGCGAACCTGGTGCACAACTTCGCCAAGGAGATCACGGACGGTGGCGAAGCGAACCAGGGGAACTTCGCGCAGAGCGCGCGCGTGCAGGAGATCATCAACGCGGTCGAGCGCTCTCACCGCGAGCGGCGCTGGGTCGACCTCCCGCTCGATCCGGGAGTTGGAGACTGAGCGAGCCGCTTCGCGTTGGGGTCATCGGGGCTGGGCGCTGGGCGACATCGGCTCACCTGCCTGGCCTCACGCGCACTCCGCTGTGCGACGTCGTGGTGCTCTGTGATCTCGACCGCGACCTCGCTGCCGCCCGCGCGCAGCAGTTCGGGATTCCGGAGGTGGAGACCGATTACCAGCGGCTCCTCAGCCGAAGCGACATCGACGTCATCGACATCGTCACCCGCGGCAACGACCGCGGGGAGAACCACCAGGAGCTGACCTTCGCGGCCCTCGAGGCCGGAAAGCACGTGCTCTGCGAAAAGCCCGTCTGCCACGACTACCGCGACATCCAGCGCGCGCATGAGGTCGCGGCGTCCAAAGACCTGAAGACGAAGGTCGGCCTGACCTTCCGCTACGCCCCGGCGATCATGTATATGCAAGCCCTCATCGCCGAAGGCTTCATCGGCGAGCCGTACATCTTCAACGGCTTCGAGCAGAACTATCAGTGGATCGACCCCGATACGCCGATGGACAAGCGCCCGCACAGGGAGCGGTCCGAGGACACCGAGGTCAAGGGCCACGATCCCCGGCCCGAGGCGATCCAGGTGCTGTCGCTCGAGGGCTACGGCGCGCCGATCATCGACATCGGACTCATGAGCGTCGGTAGCGGGCTCGAGCGAGTCGTTGGAACGCTCAAGAACATGCTGCCCTACCGCCGCCGCACCAACCTCGATACCGAGCGCGAGCGGATCAACGTCGACGACGCCGACATCTTCATCGGTGAGTGCGCGAACGGGACGCTCTTCTCCGTGCAGTCGGCGTACGTCACGGTGGGCAACTACCCCGGTATCGAGGCCCGGGTCTACGGATCGAAGGGTGCGCTGGTCTGCCGCCTGGTCGAGGAGTTCGGGGAATGCCAGACGTTGCACGGCGCGAGGCCCGACGCGGTCGAGTTCGTGCGCATGCCCGTCCCGGATCGGTTCTTCCCGCCAGGCGTCGGAGCCGGCGAGCCCTGGCCTTCGCTCTTCTACGGGAATCTCGTGCACAACTTCATGCAGGAGCTCCATGGCGGCGACGGCGTCAATCAAGGCAACTTCGCCCAGAGCGCCCGCGTGCAGGAGGTCATCAACGCGGTGGCGCTCTCGCACCGGCAGCGACGCTGGGTCGAGCTGCCTCTCGGGTCATGATCAAAGAGAAGCTGCGCGTTGGCGTGATCGGCGCGGGCAGGTGGTCGAACAGCGCTCACCTTCCCGGCTTCACGCGGTCGCCGCTCTGCGATGTGGTGATGGTCTGCGACCTGCACAAGGACCTCGCGGAAGCTGCCGCGCGGAAGTTCGGCATCCCCGAGGCCGTTGCCGATGCGGAGAAGGTCTTGAGCCGCCGCGACATCGATGTCATCGACGTGGTCACCCGCGGCGGGAGCGACGGCCACGAGGAGCTGACCTTCGCGGCGCTCGAGGCCGGCAAGCACGTGCTCGTCGAGAAGCCCGTCTGCCACGACTACAAGGACGTCTGGCGCGCGCACGAGCTCGCGCGCTCGAAGAACCTCAAGACCAAGGTCGGTCTGACCTTCCGCTACGCGCCGGCCGTCCGGTACATGTTCGAGCTCATCAGCGCTGGCTTCGTCGGGCAGCCGTTCGTTTTCAACGGTTACGAGCAGAACTCGCAGTGGCTCGATCCCGACAACCCAATGGACAAGCGGATCCATCGCGTTCGTCCGGTGGGGGAGACCCCGCGCGGTACGGATCAGCGCCGCGAGGCGATCGCGGTCGCGTCGCTCGAGGGCTACGGCGCGCCGACGATCGACATCGGCTTGTCATGCGTGGGAAGCGAGCTGACCCAGGTGGTGGGGATCCTGAGCAACATGATCCCCTTCCGCCGGCCCACCAACCTCGACGCCGAGCGCGTGCGGATCAACATCGACGACGCCGACATGTTCATCGGCGAGTGCGCCAACGGCGCGCTCTACTCGCTCCAGTCGAGCTTCGTCACCGTCGGCAACTACCCGGGCATCGAAGCGCGGATCTACGGCTCGGAGGGCGCGCTCATCTGTCGGCTCGTCGAAGAGTTCGGCGAATGCCAGACGCTCCGCGGCGCGAAACCGGACGCCGTCGAGTTCGTCCCGATGACGATCCCGGACCGATTCTTCCCGCCTGGCTATCAGCCGGGCGAGCCCTGGCCCTCGCTCTTCTACGCGAACCTCGTGCACAACTTCATGCAGGAGATCGTTGACGGAGGAGAAGAGAACCAGGGCAATTTCGCGCAGAGCGCGAAGGTGCAGGAGATCATCAACGCGGTCGCGCTGTCGCACCGCGAGCATCGCTGGGTGGGCCTGCCGCTCGATGGGAGCGCGGCGAGATGACGGTGACGGCGACGACTCTGCGCCAGAGCGTGCGGTGGCAAGATCTCCCGCTGGCGGTGGGCGCCGCGGCGGGCACGCTGAACTTGCGTGTCGGGAGCGTCGGTCAGGGAAAGCCCGTGGTGACCGTCACGGCGGGAGTGCATGGCGATGAAGGTCCATGGAGCGCCCGCGCCATCCACCAGCTTCTCGAGCGGACCTCGCTGACCGACCTGATCGGCACGCTGCGGGTCGTGCCCGTCAGCAATCCGCTCGCCATGGAGGCCGACGCCCGCTGCGCGCCGCTCGACGTCCTCGATCTGAACCGCGTCTTCCCCGGCAATCCGAATGGCTCGCATACCGAGCGCCTTGCCGCGTTGCTCGCCGAGCATGCCGTGGAAGGCGCGGGCGTCCTGATCGACCTGCACGGTGGCGGAAGCTGGTGCGTCAACGCGTTCGTCTTCCGGAACGCCGAAGCGCCTGAGATCGCCGATGCCTTCGATGCGCCCTTCGTGGTTGACCAGGCTTCGCGGGCGACCGCGATGCGCAGCATGGGCATCAGCGGCCACGCCAAGAGCCTCGGCGCGAAGACCACCAGCGTGGAGTTCGGCGGCCGGAGCCCCGATGAAGCGCGCTGGGCAGAACACCTTGCAATTGGTCTCCGCCGCGCGCTCGCGGTCTGCGGGGTCCTCAAGCCGGATCCGTCGCTTCCCGCGCCGAAGCACGCGGCCATCCTGGTGAAACCGACTCGTGTGCTGCGCCCGTCGCGCGGCGGGCTGCTCATCCCGGCGGTCGACCACACGCGGATCGGCACGCTGGTTGAAGAAGGCACGCTTCTCGGAACGCTCGTCGATCCGGTCACGTTCGAGGTCCAGGAAGAGTTCCGCGCACCGTACGCGCGGACCGCGCTCCTGCTGCTGCGTCCGACGATGTCGCGCCTCGAGGGAGGCGCGATGACGTACGTCGTCTCGGAGCCCGCGTGAGCGGCCGAACGCCCTGATGGCCGACCCGCTGGTCGTGCTGATCGCCTCTCCGCTGGAGCCAGAGCACATCGAACGGATTCGCGCCGTCGACCCGCGGATCGAGGTCCTGCACGACGCCGATCTGCTCGCGCGCCCGCGCTACGTCTCGGACCATACCGGACCGCCGACGACGCGGACGCCCGAGCAGGAGGCGAGATTTCTCGAGATGCTGGGGCGTGCCGAGGTCGTCTTCGACTTCGATCGAGCGCACATCCGTGACCTGCCCGCGGTGGCGCCGCGCCTGCGTTGGCTTCAGGCGACCAGCGCGGGTATCGGCCAGATGGTGCAGCGCGTCGGCCTCGATCGCACAAACATCGTCCTCACGACGGCGAGCGGCGTGCACGCTCGGCCGCTGGCCGACTTCTGCCTCATGTCCATGCTCATGTTCGCCAAGGACTACGTCCGGATGGAGGGCGAGAAGCGGGCCAAGGGCTGGGAGCGTTACTGCGGCGAGGAGCTGACAGGCAAGACGCTCGCGATCGTCGGCCTCGGCCGCGTTGGTCAAGAGGTCGCGCGTCACGGCAAGCGCATGGACATGCGCGTGGTCGGCACGCGCCGCTCCGACGCGCCGGTGCCGGATGTGGACAAGCTCTTTCGACCGACCGAGCTCCACGCCATGCTGCGCGAAGCCGACTACCTCGTCCTCGCCGCGCCGCATACGCCGGAGACCGAGGGGATCATCGGCGAAGCGGAGCTGGCATTGATGAAGCCGAGCGCCGTGTTGATCAACATCGGCCGTGGCGCACTGGTCGATGAAGATGCGCTGATCCGCGCGCTTCAGCAGAAGCGTCTGGCCGGCGCGGCGCTGGACGTCTTCCGAGTCGAGCCTCCGCCGCGAGACTCGCCACTTTGGGAAATGCCGAATGTGATCATGAGTCCGCACTCCGCGAGCACGGTGACGCAGGAGAACGCGCGAATAACAGATCTCTTCTGCGATAACCTGCGGCGCTACCTCGGTGGCCAACCTCTGCGGAACGTCCTGGACACCACGAAGCTCTACTGATCGCGTACACGGAATCTCAACCGTCCTATCGCTTCATCGTCATATGATCGGCCCCACGCACGTGCCCTCAAGCGAGGCGAGCATCCTCGCCGGGGATCCGCGCTCGCGGTTTAACCGCTGGCTTGACGAAGGGCGTCCTGTCATCACCGTCGAGCTCGCGGTCCCGGCGACCGTCGCCCACGACGTCATCATCGAGCAGGCAAAGGCGCTGCTGCGTCCGGAGATCGTTGGCGTCAACATCACAGATGGGCTCCGAGGCCGACCGGCAATGTCGTCGATCGCCGCGGCCGCGATCCTCACGCACGCCGACCTGGGCGTCGAGCCGATCCTG
>VBDX01000062.1 GCA_005881885.1 Chloroflexota bacterium | reverse complement strand
GAGATCGTGTTCGACCCGCTCGGGCGCACGGGCTCGTTCGCTGAAGCGCTGGCGACACGCAACAACGTGCCGGCCACCGATGACCGGCCGTTCTTCTTCGCGAACTCCGGCGAAAAGGCGGTGCCCGTCGCGTACGTGATCCTGTTCATCGCGCTCGCGCCAGCGCTGGCTCTTTCCTACGGCCTACTGCTGATGCCCCTGCGGCGGGTGTCCGGGCCCGCACTCAGGAGCGCGCTCGGACGGCGCACCACGCTGCAGGCGGTGATGGTCGGCCTTGGGTTCATCGCTGCGGAGATCGTCCTCCTCCAGCGGCTCACGCTTTATCTCGGACAGCCCGCGCTTGCGCTGGCGCTCGGGCTCGCGGCGCTCCTCATCGGCGCGGCAGCCGGATCGGCAGCGGTGGCGCGGGCCCGACTCGGCGTCGCCGGCGCCGCGCTCGGCTGTGTTCTCGTCCTTGTCCTAGCGCTCCTCGCGCTCGACCATGTGGCCGCGGCCACGCTGTCGTGGACCCTGCCCGCGCGCGCGCTCCTCGCGTGCATCGCCTCCATGGCCATCGGGCTGCCGCTCGGCTCCGTCTTCCCGACGGTGATCGCCTCGGCCGGGAGCCAGGACGAGCACCTCGTCTCATGGGCGTGGGCTGTGAACGGCGCCGCTTCCGTCCTCGGCTCGATCATCGCGGTCGGCGCAGCGCTCTTCATCGGCTTCACGGCGGTCGGCATCGCCGCTGCGGCGTGCTATCTCGTCGTCGCGCTCGGCTCCGTACCGGGCGTCGAGCGGCTACTCCGCCTGCGGATGGCGCCCGCGCAAAGCTAGCATCCCGGCCCTGGACGTCGGCGAGACCTTCGACGCACGCACAGGCGCGTCGTGGCGCGCGTGGCTCAAGCGCAACCACGCGAAGAAGAAGGAGATCTGGCTCGTCTACCACGACAAGAGCAGCGGGAAGCGGTCGATCAGTTACAACGATTCCGTCGACGAAGCCTTGGCGTTCGGGTGGATCGACAGCACTGTGAAGAAGCTCGGCCCGCACTCGCGCGCGCAGCGCTTCACGCCGCGGCGCAGGGGCTCACCCTTGTCGGAGATGAACAAAGCCCGCGTGCTCCGTCTCATCAGGGAGGGCCGCATGACGCCGGCTGGCCTCGCCGCGATCGGCGGGGCCGTGAAGCGCGAGCCGCTACGCGTCGCGCCCGACATCAGGCGCGCGTTGCGCACCGTGCCAGGCGCATGGGTTGAGTTCCATCGCCTACCGGAGGCGTATAAGCGGATCCGGCTCGGATGGATCGAGGGGGCGCGCGGACGGCCCGAGACCTTTGCGACTCGCCTCCGCTACTTCGTACGCATGACCGCGCAGGGCAAGCGGTACGGGATGGTGCGCGGCTAGGGCTTCGCTAGCGCGGTGCCGTCGCCACGCGGATGCCGAACGCCACGAGTACCGTGCCGGTGAGGCCTTCGACGACCCTGCGGACTCGAGCGCGCCGCAGCACGTCGCCCGCGCGCGCGACCACGAACGCGTAGACGGTGAGCCACGAGAGCGTCATGACACAGAAGATCAGCCCCAGCGTCAGTAACGCGGCGAATGAGCTCATATTTGGTGAGACGAACTGCGGCAGCAGGCTCGGAAAGAACACCGCCATCTTCGGATTCGTGAGGTTGCTGACCGCGCCCTGATGCAGGGCGGTCGCCGGACGAAGGCCAGCCCGCTGTAGGGTCGCGGCGGCCTCGGTCGATCGGCCGAGGCGAAGAGCGGACACGAGGGCCTGGGCCCCGAGGAGCACGAGGTACGCGGCACCGGCGAGCTTGAGCGCCACGAAGGCCGGCTCCGCAGCGACGAGAAGAGCGGCGATGCCGGCGCTTGTCGCGACCGACCACGTTGCCTGTCCGAGCGCCACGCCGGCGGCCGTCGCGACACCTCCGGCACGCCCGCCCAGGAGCGTGTTACGGATCGTGAGCGCGGTGTCAGGTCCAGGGGTCACGATCACGATGATCGAAAGCACGAGGAATCCGGCAAAGTCGGACGACACACGTGCAAGTCTGACGCTTCTGCCGTTTGGGCCGACGGGAATCGCTGAGCAATCACAGCGGTACGCGAGCCGGCTTGACCCCAGCCGCAGTATCTCCGCGGGTGGACTACGCAAAGATCGCGGACTACCTCAGCGAGAGCCCTCTCTTCGCCTGCCTGAGCCCGGTCGATCGCTTAGCGATCGCTGCGAAGATGCGCCCCCGCCACTTCGCACGTGACGAGGTCGTCTTTCACCGCGATGACGAGGCCGGCCAGGTCTACCTGATCACTGCGGGAACGGTGAAGGTCTCCGTGCCTGACGACTCCGGACGTGAGGTGGTCATCGCGCTAGAACGAGGTGGCGATGTGTTCGGCGAGCTCGCCCTCTTCGACGACGCTCGCCGCTCCGCTTCGGTCACCGCGATCACCGACACCTCCGCACTCGCGTTGGGGCGCGCGGATTTCATGGCCGTGCTCGAGCGCAATCCCGACTCGATGCGACGGATGCTCGGTCTGCTCGCGAAGACGGTGCGCCGAAGCACGGGACATGTCGAGGATCTGGTCTTTCTCGATCTTCCGGGTCGCGTCGCGAAGTGCCTGCTTGACATATCCGAAGCATCCGGGACGGATCAGGTCGAGCTGACGCAGGAAGATCTGGCCGGCTTCGTCGGGGCGGCGCGTGTCTCGGTCAACCGCGTGCTCGCGGACCTCGAGGACCGAAAGGCCATAAAGATCGGCCGGCGGCACATCGACATCGTGGATCGGGAGCTGCTCAAGGGCGACGTTCGCTACTGACGACGAAGGCGGCCTCCTCGTGGAGGCCGCCTTCGAGTGTTCCAGGAACGTGCGTTACGCGCTGATCTCGGGGTCGCCGGTGGTCGTGTTCCCGATCGCGTCGCCGCCGTGGTGCTCGGGGATGGCGGTCGTCGCGTCGGCGGCCGGGTTGTACAGCTGACCCTCGTCGCTCGCCGTGCCGGAGGCGTCCGCACTGCCGGCGCTGTACTGGCTCGCCTCATCGCTTGTCAGGAAGGCGTCGCCCTGTGTCCCGCCGCTGTGGAAGGTCGGTTCGTAAGCCTCGGCCGAATCCGCATTCGGGATCATGCCGGGGTCGCTGGTGAAGCTTGTCGCGGCCGTGCCGCGCAGGTCGACGTCCGTGACGTCTCGCACGGCGCGGATCTCGTCTCCGCTCAACGTCGCGGCCGTGCCGCGCAGGTCGACGTCGGTGACGTCGCGCACGGCCCGGATCTCGTCTCCGCTCAACGCCGCGGCCGTTCCCCGCAGGTCGACGTCGGTGACGTCGCGCACCGCGCGGACCGCGTCCGTGTCGGAGCTCGCGAGGTAACCGGGGCCGGCGAGGTCGTCGCCGCTGTATGTGGACGAGCTGCTCACGTCTGGAGGCGCGATGTCGCGGATCGAGCTGCGCATCGTGCCCTCGGTCGCAGCCGACGCGTCGCTTGCGTCAGCGGCGTTCTGGAACGCCCAGGCTTCCGGGCTTCCTTCGACCGGAGCGACGAGGCCTCCCCGAAGGTCGACGTCTGTGACGTCGCGCACCGCGCTACGCACGGTGTCTTCGTCGACGAAGCCGCCTCGGAGGTCGGTCGGTGCGATGTCGTGGACCACGCTACGAGCAGCGGTGTCCGTGTCTACGTCGATGACCGGCTTGATCGGATCGCCGAACGAACCTGGTTCGTGCTGGGCTACACCACTGGCGTCGCCACCGATGCGCTCACCGGCTCGCTGGGCCTGGTCGACGTTCGCGTTCGTAGCGAAGCTGGCGTCACTGCCGATGCGCTCACCGGCTCGCTGGGCCTGGTCGACGTTCGCGTTCGTAGCGAAGCTCGCCTCACCCGCCATGCGCTCACCGGCTCGCTGGGCCTGGTCGACGTTCGCGTTCGTAGCGAAGCTCGCCTCTCCGACCGCGCGCTCGCCTGCGCGCTGGGCAAGATCGGCATTGGAGCTCGTCGCGCCGCCGCTGGCATCGCCGGCGAGGCGCTCGCCGCGTCGTTGATCCATGTCCACGTTGGCGCTTCGCGCCGAGCTCGTGTCGCTCGGGAAGCGCTCGCCCGCCCGCTGGGTCTGGTCGATGTCGATGCTCGCGCCGCGCGTGACGTTGCCCGGATCTCCGACCTCGGCGCTAGCGATTCGCGCGACTCCCTGGTCCGAGATGGCCGAGCCGCCGATGGACAAGCCGTCGACCGACGCGCGGTTCGACATGTTCGCGTCGAAAATCGTGAAGGCTTTGCTCATCCGCTGATCGACACCCAGGGACATGAGCCGACCCGCGTCGTTGGCGCGGAGTGCGGCGACCTCATCCGAACTGAGCTTGAACCCGCGGAGTGCCGCCTCCGGGTTGGACTGCAGCTGGCGGCGGAACGCTGCGTCGCTGATCGCGCGCTGAATGACCTTCTCGAGATTCTTACTCGACATCGCTGCTCCTTCTTTCACTGTTGTTGATATGACAGTGAGCCTGCGCCGCCACCGTCCGCGGCTCGTCGCCCTGTGTCACTCGCAGTGTGTGATCTACCTAACCTTCCCACTTCCCTTCAGCGCGCCGATGCCCTACTCGAGCTCCGGCATCGGTACCGGTTCGCCTCTCGGTCGACAGACGCCGCAGTGCACCGCGTCCTCGACCACTAGCGCTCGGAGGCCGTCGTGCTGCTTCCCGCGAACGAGCTCCAGGATGAATGGATGATTCTTGGCGTGCTCGCGGCAAGTCCCGCGGCCGCAGAATCTACAAGCCGCGAGCGCCGTTCGCTCGCAAATCCAGCAATCCACTAGGCTCCCGCCACCGCCTCCCCCAAGCCGGCCCCAACATAATGGCCCGTTCGCACGCGGAATTCACGCTCTGTTTCGCCAGAGCTCCGGACCAGGGCCAGGAAGTCGTTACGTTCGAGCGCGGCGACCACCAGGGGTCCGACCGCGGTGACCGTCGCCGACCGCGGCCGGCCGAAGAGGAGCGCCAGATCGCCGAAGCCATCCCCCGGACCCAGCGTCCGCGCCGGTCGCCCGTCGGCCAGCGTCACGAGGGCTTTCCCCTCCCGGATGATGTAGTAACGGTCGCCCGGCTCCCCCGCGAAGAAGACCGCGTCGCCGTCTCCGAAGCGCTGCGTTTGCAGCCGAGCGGCGATTCGCTCGAGCTCCTGACCGTTCAGTCCCTTGAAGAACGGAAGCGTGGCGAGCGCGTCCCGCTCCCCCCGTGACGCCCTTATGCGGGCCACCACCTCGTAGCGGTCCTTCACCCACCGGTTGAAATGACCTCGACCGAGCGACCAGAGCTCGACTGGTTCGATCGCCTGGATCGTGGCCGAGCGGACCGTCTGATCGAGGAGTGCGAGCTCGCCGAAACCTTCTCCCGGGATGATCGTGCCGAACTCCGTACCGTCCGGAGCGATGGCTCGGAGACGGCCCGAACGGACCAGATAGAACCGATCACCAACACTCCCGGCGGCGAAAACGATCTGCCCCTCACCGACGCTCTCGACATTGAGGTGCGACGCGAGGGCGGCCAGGGCGGGGCGTTGCAGGCCGGCGAGGAAGCGAACTCGCGCCAGGAGAGCGATGCGAGCCACAAGCTCGCGCTCTGCCGCCCGCGCCCGGCGTGCCGTAGCGAGGCGGGTCGCGGTCCGAGCCGCGCCGACAGCCCTGGCCGCCAGCGCGACGGCGAGCGGACCGACGAAGACGAGCGCGATGAGGACGAGGATCAGCACCCCGGCGGGGCCGATCGCAAGCAGCTCTTTCGCGGCGATCCCGATTCGGGTCTGCCAGATGAGAAGCGAGAGCGCCAAGGTCGCGAGCGAAATGAAGATGGCCACCGAACCGAAGACGGCGAGGCCGACCTCCTCCCGCGACCACCGCGCGCGCCGGCGGAGCTTGTTGACGGCCTGCCCACGCACGAAGGCGAGCGCACGCTGGCGGAGGAAGGGAGCATCGAGAGCGTCGACGAGGACGTGGTATCCATCGAGCTCGAGGATCGGAAGAAGGTTCAGAACGAACTGGAAGACCAGGAGGCTTGAAGCCTTGAAGGCGATCGCACCGGCGAGCGTATTAGGGGCGAGCTCAGTGACCAGGCTGCACGCGGCGGCGACCGTGAGGCCCGCGAAAGGCCCAGCGAGCGACACGATCACCCGTTGCCGTCGCGAGCCGAGGCTCATGTCCGTCGAGTCGACGTAGAAGCACGGGAAGAGGTAATACATCGCGACCCCGAACCGGCGCACGTGGCGCCCGAAGTGACGGATGGCGAGAGCATGGCCGGCCTCGTGCACAGAAATCGACAGAACCTGTAACAGCGTGAGAGCGATCAGACCGAGTACGTAGGACCCGTTGAGGGTGACGAGCTGATGGATCGGCGAGCGTGTTTGCTCAAACCAGAGGACGAGACCGAGAAGCCCGAAGCCGACGAGGATCGTCGCGCCGATCCGCGTGAACGCCAACCATCCGATGAGCCGGTAAACGCGGTCGACGGCGCGGTCGGCATTCGTCCAGCGGGCGATATCCCAGACGATCAGGCGGCGCAGCAAGAGCGACAGCCGGGTGAGGGGATCGCGTCGGGCGCGGATCGCACCGAGCTTCTCGTAGATCGGCGGCGGCTCCTCCCCGAAGAAGCCGTTCACGCGCAGCGCGCTCGTGAGCCGGGCAAGCCGCTCGAGCGCGAATGTGCCGGAACGCTCGAGGTGCTCGACGAGGATCTCCTGCACGGAGCGGCGGCCGTCCATGAGCTCATATAAGGCAACGTCGGCCGGCTCGAGCCGCGCATAACGGCCCGCGCCCCCATCGCCGTGTGGGTTTTTCAGCACGGTGTACCGTCCGCCGCCACGCCGGCTCAGGTCCGCACGCTCGATGTCCGGCAGCGGCGTAGGTACGAAGGACGCGTAGTCGAGCCGACTACGCAGGACGTCCCAGGCGTCGACCATGTCCCCTCCCCGTCCAGAGGGAGGGTACGACCGGCAGCGTTGCCGGTCTACATGCGATGGGTCAGCCGGGGTGATCACTGTGTAGCGCGGATGATCTCCGTCGTGCGCCACCGCGGCGAGCCGCCGACGCGGAAGTGCACCGTTCAGGCGTATATTCCACACGTCACGTCGGGGGAATGTGTGGGGAAGGCGCGGGCGGGGCTTCTCATATTTACGTCGCTGCAGCGCGAAATGTTCGCGCTGCCCGCACGGTGGCGCGCTGGTGCTCGCGTGTATTGATCGACGTGCGCGCGGGGAAGGGGAGAGGCTGTGAGTGGTCGTCATTTCCTGGTTCGTCGGCTTGCCATCGCGATCCTCGTGTGGGCTGTCGGATTCGTCGGCTTTCCGACATTGATTGCCCAGGCGGCGTGCAGCGACACGCAGCTCGTGCCGACGCTGGGTCGGTGGGAGGTTAATCAAGGTCTCGGCTCGTACGACCGGCTGACGCGCGGCAAAGACATCCTCGTTCGCCTCTACATGACCTTGCCACCGGCTTCGACGTGCACCCTCGGGGGCAGTCAAGGCGTCACCATCAAGGCCGCGTCCCTTACCGTCTCCGCGACCTGGGGCGGGTCGACCCACACCTCAAGTCCGGCTCTCAACGCGTCTAACGCCCTCAGCCTGTCCTCCGTAGCCCTTACAGCACCGCCGGCAAACACCGATTCGAAGCACGATCCGCTCTTCCTCGTGGCGGGGAGCATCCCGATCTCGGTCTCACCGCCGGCCACCGGTACCCCGGCGATCTTCCCGAGCTTCCCTGCCACCTTCTCAGTCCAGGTCACCTACGACCAGAAGGTCTCCGCAACTAAGACCAACGCCGGTAAGACGGCGCTTTTCAGCACGACCAAAACGATCGATCAGGAGTCCAAGGCGATCCGCATCCTGTTCCAGCCGATCGGCGACGGCACATCCACGGTGACACAGTTCAGCGAGAGCGACCGGACCGCTGTGCAGAACGCGGTTCAAACGCTGCTTCGGGTCCTGCCCGTTCCCGCAGGGCCGGCCGGCTCGCTGATCCTCGCAGGGAGGACCGGCGGGATTCGCTACGACATCAACCCAAGCCTCTTGGACGTGAGCGGTATCGCCGGGGCCTTCCAGACCAAGACCGTGGGCGGCGTGACGGCGACCAAGTTCTGCGCGACGCAGACGGTGTTCACCTCGCTGGCACCGCTGCTTGGGACGAGGCTCGACAATTTCAACGCGGCGCAGACGGCAGCGCGACCCGATGGCGCCGAGGACGCCGCCGACTACATCGTGGGCGTCTACGGCGAGAGCATCAGCTTTGAAAGTGGCCAGGGTTGCGCGCTAGGTATGGCCGCGGTTGGCGGAAAGATATCGGTAGCCCGCGCGGTCTCGGACAAACCCAAAGTGGGCAGCACGCCCGCGCAAGTCTCCTACACGGGCGCGGTCATCGCCCAAGAGATGACGCACAACCTCGGTGGCCAGCCGTACCCGCGCTCGAGCACGTACCACTCCTCGTACGTCCCAGCCGACAACACGGACCCTGACGGTGCGTACAACATCGCCTCGGGGGCGCAGCTAACTGCGGACAAGACCGTCATGAACGTCGACAGCTCGACGAGCCCATGGGACAACAGCGTGACCGTCCTCGAGAAACCCGACTTCGAGTACGCCCTCTGCCGGTTCGGCGGCACGATTCCCACCGGAGCGGAATGCACAGTTCCGGTCCCGGGCGGAACCTTGACGGGCGTCGCCGCGATGGACGCATATGTGGCCGCGGGCAACACCGCGACGGGCCTCATCGAGGGCTACCACGCCGCGAGTGCGCGGACGACGGACGATCCGGATAGTCCGTACCGGCTGCTCGTGCTCAAGGGTGGCCTTGTCCTCAACAATCCGGCCGGCACTCCTCCGGGGACCGGCGTTCCGCTGTCCTTCATCTACACGCATGGGCAGGGCCTCCCGAATCCCCCTGGCCTGTTCTCCTTCGCGCTCCCGAGCAGACTCGCGGCCGGAGCGGATGAGCTCAAGCTCGTCACCGGTGGCTTTGAAATCTTCGATGTCCACAAGAACCCGGCTCCACCGACCGTGACCTCGATCACCCCCGCGACCAACGACCTTCTTGCGCCGGGCCAGTCCGCGATGTTCACGAACAGCGTCACGCCGCCGGTGATCCCGCCGAAGCCGGACGTGTACTTTCTGCTCGACTCGACCGGCAGTGAGACGGGATTGATCGGCACGTTGAAGTGCAGCTCCGTAGCGATCCTCAACACGGTGAGCCAGAGCACGACCTCCGCACGCTTCGGTGCCGGCGATTACAAAGACTTCCCATACGACCCTTACGTCTTCAAAAACGCCGCGCCGATTCCCGCGAGTGACGATGGCGGACAGGCGGCCTTGGACGCGATCGGCCGGAACATCCAGACGCCGTGTCTGCCGACGGCCTCGATCGCTAGCACGATCACCCAGGGCGGTGCCCCCAATTACGCGGACACATACGTCACGCCGTACGTCGCAACTCATCCAGCCACGATCAAGAGGTGGAAGGCGCAATTCACTGGTGGCAGGCTGGGGAATGGCCAGCCTGGCGTCCCCTCTGGGATCCAGCTCAAGGTTCTCCGAAGGGACTCGGACAACCCCAATGTCATCCACGTCATCAGCGCTGGTACCGTGCATGACCCGAGACCCACGCTCCAGACGCGCTTCGGCGGCAGCTATCCATCCTTTGCGACGGAAGACTCCGCCATCGAGTTCGGGGAGAGCGGTCTCGACATCCTTGCCGGGGACATCGTCGGGGTCACGATCCACTCGGACCCCGTCGCCGGCGCCTATTTCTATCCTTTGGTGAGCAGCGCGGATACCCGGATCGTCACCCGAGATGAGCCGGCCGGAGGGTCGATCGATCTAAACGATTCCTTCACGGGCACGCTGCAAAACCTGGCTCCGGCGCTCCAGGTGGATACGACATTTGGCTGGACCGCATCGGGCGGCAGTGACCGTCCGGAAGGATCGCTCTTCGCCCTGACGGAGATCTCCGCGCCGACAAGCCCAGGCTTCGACGTGAAGTGGCGAAGCGACTCAACGCGCATCCTGGTCTGGATCGGCGACAACCCTGATCACGATCCCGTCTGCAAAACTCTCTCCGGCCTGGCAAACGACATCACCGAGGCGAGTGCGACGGCCGACCTCAGCGCGGCGAACATCAAGGTCATCGCGGTCAGCGTCAACAGCGGGGGGAGTTCGCTCGGTCTCAACGGCGACCCGACGAGCGGTAGCACGGACTACACACCGCCGTGTTCGATCGGCGGTAGCGCAGGTCAGGCCACGCGGATCGTGAATGCGACAGGAGGTGTCCTCAAGGAGGGCATCTCGGCCACGGGCGTCGCCCGGGCGATCGAGGACAGCCTGCAGGACCTGCCCGCCACGGTGACCCCGCAGGTGGTCTCGGGCATGTGCAGCGGCGACCTCTCGGTCACATTCGCCCCGACGTCGCAGACGGTCACGAGTGGCACCGAGACGGCGCCTTTCAGCGAGACGGTGAACGTGGCGTCGGGCGCCACGGATGGTCTCAAGAACTGCACGATCGAGTTCCTCGTGAATGGAAAGCGCGTGACCTTGCCGGACGAGTCGCCCGATCCCGCTTTCCGCCAGGTCGTCACCATCGCAGTAGGAGCGACAAAGGTCACCGTCCAGGCGCAAGCGGTCAGCTACAACGCGAATTCCGTGGCGGACTTCATCTACCACTGCCCCGGAACGCCATTCTTCCCGATCGCCACCGCCGTCCCCCACACCGGTGGCGCGCCCACCGGAACCCCACCGTTCAACTTGATGTTCCAGACTCAGATCGACTCGGCGTTGGTTCCAGGTGGCATATGCACCGTGAGCACGCTCGTCACTGACATGTTCCAGCGAAGCGCGCTCGACCTAGGTGACCCGAACAGCACGACGACACTCCACGTGACGAGGAAGCCGCCGCGCGACGTTGCCATCTACACGCCAACGGACGGAACGAAGTTCGGGACGAGCGCGACGGTGGTCGCGACCGGCGGGGGAAGTGACCCCGAGAGCGGCACGATGAGCTTCGCATGGAGCCTAACGGGACCGTCCACGTCGCTGACCGCGACAGGCCCGAGGGCGACTTTCGTGCCACCCGGCGGGTCGTGGGCGCTCGGTGACTACACGCTGACTTTGACCGGCAGCGATGTGCCACTCGACGGCACCGGCACCGCGTCACGGACGTTCAGCGTCGTCGGCGACTCCGCGCTGCCAGCGGTCTACAGCTTCGTGGGGTTCTTCGCCCCGGCGAAGAACTGGCCGGACGCGAACCAGGTGAACGGCGGCCAGGGGTTCACTCCGAAGTGGATCCTCCGCGATCTCAACGGTCTCGACGTCACGACGAGTAATGCCATCGCAGGTGCCCAGCTCCAAGAGGTGAGCTGTGTTAACCGGGCGGCCATCGGATCGCCGGTCTTCAATTGGCAGGTTGGCGCGACGATGATTCGCTACGACTCAAAGGGCGGCCAGTGGGTCGCCAACGTCGCCATCCCATCAGGGATCGGCAAGTGCTACACGTGGACGCTCGAGCTTGCTGACGGAAGCCTGCACCCACTGTTCGTGCAGGCCGTGAAGTAGGAGGAGGGTGAGATGAGACGCATCCTGGTATTGACTCTCGCGGTCCTGCTAACGAGCGGCTACTTCCCAGGCCCAGCGGCGGCGGTCGATACCCAGGGACCGGCGTGCGCGAACATCAAGACCGGCTCAGGAACCTACCAAGTTCGACCGGGCCCCGGGCCGAGCGGCGACGCGGCGTTCCACTTCGAGTTCACCATCGCGACCGCGCCGTGCGACTTCGTGACGTACTACCTCTTCATCAGCGACTCGAATGGTGGCAGCAGGACGGCCACCTATCCGGCTACACCCGGTAACGACGCCTTGGCGCTCTGCGGAACGACCCGGTTCTGCTACGACCACAGCTATGGCTCGACGACCGCGAGCCCGCCTCCGCCGACGGTCTTGACCTTGACCGGGGAGACCAAGATCCATACGCACACCGCCGACACCGCGCCACCTCTCCAGTTCGTCCTGTGCGATGCGAATCCGACCGATCCGACGTATCCGGACTGCCCGAGTCCCGATAACTCGTGGGATCAATGAGCGCTACCGGCTAAGAATCGAGGAGCGAACGGGCCCGCGCCTCCGTGTCGCGGGCCTGTTCCTCGTCTCCAAGACGCCGCAAGGCGTCGGCTGCGGTCCGCAAGGCCTCCGCCGCCTGCGGGCGCGCGCCTAGTTCGATGAACAGCTTTGCTGCCTGCTCCGCCCGGGATGCGCTCTGACGGAAATCTCCTCCCTGGCCGAGGTGCACCGAGGCGATCGTTTGGTAGACGTCGGCGACCGTGTACACGTGCCCGATCTCTTCAGCGACCTTGAGGGCGGTTTCCGCGTATCGCAGCGCCTCGGCGTAGTCACCGTGCATCATGAGATGCGAGGCGAGATTCCCATAAGCCGTGGCGCGCCCTGATCCATGGTGGATGCGGTCGAACTCCAGCGCGGCACGCCGATCCCAGGCGATCGCATCTTCGAGCCTGCCCCGTCGCCGCTCGACGAACCCCAGGTTAAGCAGACCGCCGGCCATCTCCGCAACCGCGCCGACCCGTTCCGCAAGCTTCAGCGCCTGACCGTAGGCCTCCGCGCTCTCTTCGAGCCGCTGAAGCCTCAGGTAGCTGTCGCCACTAACCCGGAGCGCGGCGAGCTCGCCGGCGACGTCGCCATACTCGCGAGAGATCTCCAGGGCCTCTCGGGCATGAGCGAGCGCCTCTTCTCCGCGCCCCGCGACCGCCTCGGAACGCGCTAACCGCACCAGAAGCTGGGCCACAACGGTGTCGCGTCGCGCTCCAGCAGCAGCTAGTGCGAAGCGGGCGACATCGATCGCGTCCGTGAACCGACCCTCCACCGAGAGCGTCTGTGCTCTCTCGAGCGAGAGCGGCAGCACGTCGGCGGCGTTCCCCGGCAGCGCGACAACGGCCTCCTCTATCAAGGCGAGGGCCCGCGCGTATTCGCCAAGGTTGCGAAGCATCGTCGCCATTCCACGCCAGGCACGAACGTCGTTCGTCGAGTCGCGGACCTGTGTGAAGAGGCGAAGCGCCAGGTCGTACTCACCGATGTGTCCGCGGACCTCGGCGAGCGCGAGAAGCAACGACGGCACTCGATCGGAGAGGCCAGGGTGCCGCTGGGCCCGCTCGATGGCGCGGCTGAAGCTGTGTATGGCCTCCGCATTGGCGAAGAGGCGCTTCGCGCGTTCGCCGGCGCGCCCGAGCCACGTGACGGCGCGCTCGTCGTCGTCGCCGCGATCGAAATGGAAGGCGAGTATGTCCGTGAACTCCTCGACCCGGTCGGTGAAGAGCTCTTCGATCGCGAAACCGACCTGCGCATGGGCCTTGCGCCGGCGCGCGAGAAGCTGCGTCTGGTAGGACACCTCTTGCACGAGCGCGTGGCGGAACGCGTATCGCTCCTCGGGAGCGACTTCGTACGGTGCGACGAATCGCTCGGATTCAAGGGTGGCCAGCGCCGGGCGGATCACGCCGGTGGCGGTGATTCGGCCGAGCACGCGCGTCCAGAAGGTGCGGCCAATGACGGCCGCTCCCTGCACGACGCGCTTCGGCTCCGCGTCCAGAGCATCGAGCTTCGCCTCGAGGAGATCCTGGATCGTCGCCGGAACGCTGGTCGCGCGACCCGAGATGAGCGCGCCGACGACTTCCTCGATGAAGAACGGATTTCCGCCGGTCCGCTCGAGGACGAGCGCGCGAACATCTGGGTCGAGCTCCCGCCCGGCCACGCGATCCACCATCGCGCCCGCCTCTTCGCCGGCCAGTGGCTGGAGTTCAACTGTCGTCGCCGGCCAAGGGCGGGACTCGTCTCGCGAGGTCGAAATGAGCAGCAGGCGAAGCTGCGATGCCCGGATCAGCACGTCCGAGAGGGTCGAAGACGATGCAGGGTCGATCCAGTGGACGTCTTCGAGCGTGAGGACAAAGGGACCGCGAGCACTGCGGTGCTCGAGGTACCGGCCGAGCAGGCTCACGAGCTGTCTGCGCTTTCCCTCGGGATCGAGGTCGGAGCGCACGCCGTAGCCGAGGACCTCGAGAAGCAGCGCGACGGCGCTCTCTTTGAAGGACAACCGCAGCGGTCGGAGGGAAGCCCCGAGCGACCTCCGCGCGCTCGCCTCATCCTCGGCAAGCTGGACACCGAACGCGCGCCGAACGAGGTCGGCGACCAGCGCGTAGGGTTGGCCACTTTCGTACGAGCTGCAGCGCGCCGACGCACGCCAGACGCCGTTCGGAAGCGTCGCCAGGAACTCGCGAACAAGGCGCGACTTGCCGACCCCTGGCTCGGCGTGCAGGTGCGCGAGCTGGCCGGTGCCGGCGGCGGCGCTCCCGAAAAGCGCGGACAGCCGTTCGAGCTCCTTGGCGCGGCCGACGAGCGTGGTGCCTGCATCCGGAGCCGCCTCGAGCTGACGACCGACGACGCGATACGCCGGTACCGGTCGCGCCTTTCCTTTCAGCGCGAGCGGTGCGACCGGCTCGAAGAGGAACGCTTTGCGCGCGAGCTGATAGGTGCTCTCGCCGACGAGGACGTCCCCGGGCGGGGTGGCGCTTTCGATCCGCTGCGCGGTGTTGACCGCGTCTCCGGTCACCGTGTAGGCCAGAACGTCGCCTGGCAGAAGCCCAGCGACGACTTCCCCAGCATTGATCCCGATGCGCAGAGCGAGCTTTACCCCGAACTGGCGCTCAAATCGCTCGTTCTCTTGGCGCAGCCCCGCATGCATCGCGAGAGCCGCATGGATCGCGCGCGCAGCATCGTCCTCGTGGGATAGAGGCGCACCGAAGACGGCCATTACGGCGTCGCCGATGAACTTGTCGATGGTCCCGCCGAATCGCTGAACCGCGCGCGCAACCACCTCGAAGTAGGCACGAAGGACGATCTGCTGATCCTGGGGCGCTACGCGTTGCGCGAGCGGCTCCACGAGATCCGCGAAGAGCACGGTGACGATCTTCCGCTGTTCCTCGAGCCGATGGGCCTCTCGCTCGGTGACCTGGAGCGATGCGCCTGCGTCTACGCGGGCTGCGGCCGGTCCGGCCGGATGCGCCGGGTTGGGCGCGACGCGACGGCTGCCGATGAGCCGATACGCCCGCGGGGGTGGGGCACCGGCTCGCGCCGCGAGGAAGGGTCCGGCCTCGAAACGAAACCCGCGCCGGGCCAGATCGAAGGTTGCCTGGCCCGCGAGGACTTGATCGGGGGGCGCCGAATGTTCGAGCCGCTGCGCGAGCTCCACCGTTTCCCCGAGCAGCGGCTCGCCCGGCCCCGTGCTCAAGACCGGCCCGGTGTTGACGCCGACCCGGAGCGACAGGCGGACGTTGTACCGCTGCTCGAGCGCCTGGTTCTCTTTCCGCAGCGCCTCGAGCATCGCAAGGCCGGCGTGGAGTGCGGCGCCGGCTGCGGCGCCGGATGACGACGCCTCGAACTCCGCCCGGACCGCGTCGCCGATGTACTTATCGACACTGCCACCGTATCGCTGGATCGCCGCGGAGAGGTCGTTGAAGTACGCCCCAAGGATCTCGCGAAGCTCTTCGGGATCCAGACGCTCGCCCAGCGCCGTCGAGCCGGAGATGTCGGCGACAAGAACGGTTACCACGCGCTCGTCCTGCGCGCGCTCCGTCAAGCCGCCCGCGGCACGCCCGCGATCGGCCCTCGCCGACCGCTTCGCCTCCCTCATCGCCCAGAAACTGTACGTCGCGGCATGGCGCGGCAGAAAGGGGCGCTTTCCTTGCATTGGACTGAACCTCAAGGCACGCCGAAAATGGTCGGCGCGTGGATAGCCAGCCGCTCCTCTTCTACGCGGACGGATACCGATTCCCGGACGTGTACCACACGACGAAGTTCCTTTCCCCCGATCCGATCATCGCGCTCGAGGACGTCGAAGAGCTCGTCATCGTCGCGAGCTCGCTCGAGGAAGGGCGCATCCGCAAGGAATCGCGCGCCACGAAGGTCGTGAACATGAACGACTTCGGCGCGCAGGACCTCGCCGCAAAAGGCCTGAGCGGCCCGGAGTTCTTCGCGGAGATCATGAAGCGCTTCCTCGAAGACCGAGGTCTTCGCCGCGTCGCGGTCGCGCCGTATTTTCCGGTCGCGGAAGCCGACATCCTCCGTGGGGCAGGCATCGAGCTCCTGATCGCCAAGGACCTTCGCGAGCGTCGCAGGGTCAAGCGCCCCGACGAGATCGAGGCGATCGAGGCGTCGCAGCGGGCGACCGAGGAGGCCTGGCGCGAGGGCGTCGAGGCGCTACGCCGCGCGAAGGTACGTGCGGACAGGACCCTCGAGCTCGACGGTGCCGCGTTCACGGCAGAGCGACTGCGAGCGATCGTGGAGACCGCGCTCCTCGAACGCGGCTGCGCCTCGGAGGGAGCGATCTGCGCGCCGGGGCCGCAAGCCGCGGATCCCCACCAGATCGGGACCGGTCCTCTGCACGCGGGCGAAGCGATCGTCATGGACATCTTTCCCCAGCACAAGGCCACCCGCTACTGGGCGGACATGACGCGCACCATCAGCAAAGGCGAACCCTCAAAAGAGGTCCGCAAGATGTACGAGGTCGTGATGCGTGCTCAGGACGAGGGCATCCGGGCGCTCCGTCCCGGCGTGACCGGACGCCAGGTACACGAGCTCGTCGAAGACATCATCTGGAGCGCCGGCTACGACACGCAGCGTCCGGGCCAGAAGCGCGACCCCAGCGATCAGACGCCGCGCGGCTTCATTCACGGCACGGGGCACGGTGTCGGCCTCGAGATCCACGAGGCGCCGGCCATCTCGCGCTCGGGTACGAAGCCGCTCATGCCCGGTGATGTCGTGACCATCGAGCCCGGCATCTACGACCCGGCCATCGGTGGCGTGCGCCTGGAGGACATGCTCGTCATCACCGCCGACGGCGCGCGCGACCTCACGCACGCGCCCCGCGAGCTCGTCGTCTAAAACAACCTGGAAGCGCTCCTCTTCGGCGTCGGCGCGGCGGTCATCTGGGGTTTCGCCGATTACGCGGCCGCGATCGCCGCGCGCCGGGTCGGCGCCGTGCGGACCGCCTTCGGGATGCAGACCACGGGACTGATCTCGTACGCGATCGTGCTGTTCGCGGTGGGGCGATGGCCGGCATTCGAGTCCGGCGAGGCGCCATACGCCCTCGCGCTCGGCGTGCTCGGAGTGACCTCGGTCGCGGCGCTCTATCGCGCTCTCGCGCTCGGCCCGGTCGCGGTCGTCGCCCCGGTCGTCGCGTCGTATGTGGCCGTCACGGTCTTCCTGGTGGTCGTGTTCCTTGGGGAGCGGTTATCGCTCGCGCAGGTGCTCTGCGCGACGGTCGTCTTCATCGGTGTCGTGACCACCTCGACTGATTCGCGCCAGCTTCGGGTCACGCTGGGCCGTCCGATCCCCGGCGTGCAGGTCGGGTTGCTCGCGACGGTCGGGTTCGGCATGTGGGGCGCGGTCTTCGCCGCCGCGACGCGGGCCTATCCCTGGCCCGCGGTCATCCTCACGCTTCGCGCCGCGAGCGTCCTGATCGTCGGCGCGTTCGTGATCCTTAGGCGCATCGACCTCACCGTATTCCGGGATCGTCGCGCGCTCGCGCTCGCGACGACGGTCGGCGTGCTCGACACATTCGCGAACGCGCTCTTCGCTCTGGGGATCGAGTCCGGCTCCGCGTCGATCGCCGCGAGCGGTAGCGGCGCGTATCCCATCATCCCCGCGATCCTGGGAGTCGTCGCGCTTCGCGAGCGGCTTGCGCCGAACCAGTACGTCGGGATCGCGATTCTTGTCTCTGGCCTCGTTGCGCTCGGCGCGGTGAGCTAAGCGGCGAGCTGAAGCTCGAGCGACGAGCTCGAGCGGGCGATCTTCGTCTTGAGGAAGGCGACCGCCGCGTCCAGCTGCGGGTCGCCCTGCGCGCCCGTCGGCTGGTCGACGACCTGATCCGGGACGATGCCGCGGTTCGGCCCGTTCAGCTCGGCTCCGGTCTTGGCGTCTTGGATCTTGGTGATGGTCACCAGGAGCAGTCCACCATCGGGGAGATCGCGCGGCTGTCCCGTGCCGACGCACCCCGCGGTCTGTGTGCCCATAACGATGCCGGCGTCATTCGCGCGGATGCCCGCGGCGATGATCTCCGCGCCGGACGCGGAGTTCTTATTGACGAGGACGACGAGCGGCTTCTGCTTCGGGAAATAGAAGCGCCGGTTCACGTCGAGTGGCGTGCGGTTCCCGTCGCGGCCCGTCTGGTAGACGAGTGTGCCCTGCCGCACGAAGATGCTCGCGATGTCGACCGCGGCCGAGAGATCGCCGCCCGGGTCGCTTCGCAGATCGAGAACGATGGCGTCCGCGCCGCTCGCGTCGAGGCGCTTCACCGCGGCCGAGACCTCGTCCGCGACCGCGCCGACGAGCTGCGGGACGACGATACGCCCGATGTTCCCCTCGATCAGCGTGTCCGTCTCGAGCGGGACCGCAAAACGCGCGCGATTCATCGTGTAGGAGTAGCTCGCCAGTCCGCGCAGGACGCCGATCGTCACCGGCGTGCCCTCCGCGCCGCGGACCTTGTTGGCGACCTCTTCCGTCTGCAGATTCGTCACGTCCTGGCCATCCACGGTAACGATCTTGTCGCCCTCTTTGATCCCGGCGCGATCCGCAGGGGTACCCGCGTAGACGCGCACCACTTCGATCGGCGCGTCCACGGCAGGCTTGTTGATCTGAACGCCGATCCCCGAGACCGGCGGCTGCGGCTGGTTGAAGCTCTTGGCCCGCGCCGGGTCGAGGTAGTAGGTATGGCACTCGTTCATTGATTTCGCCATTCCGTCGACCGCTGCGCGCTCGAGCTTGGTCTTGTCCGCGCTGGGCGTCGCGGCGGCGATCGCGTCCAGACGGTCGGAGAACTTCGCGAAATCGGACCAGGTGCTGCCGGTGAGGTTGAGCGGAGCCGACGGCAACCCGCTGTCGGTCGCCCCCTCTTTCTTGGCTTCCGCGACCGCCCCGTCCAGCGCTCCCCCGAGCACCGTCTTGGACGATGGCTTGTCGACATGCCGCTCGATCAGCACCTGATAGGCCGCCTCCGCGGTCTTGTACAAGGTGTTGGACGGCAGCAGCTCGCGCTGCAGCTCCGCGGGCACGAGCGAGCATGCCGCGGCGATGAATGCGATGAGGGGGAGCAACGTGCGGAAACGGATCAAAAGGATTCCTAACGTCGAGTGTACGGTCAGGAGCTCTGCCGCCCGGGCTAGGCGACCTCGCTGGTTAAGAGCTTTCTTAGACGACCAAGCGCGCGGAACTGCAGCGCGCGGATCGCGCCCTCGTTCTTACCCAACACCTGCGCGACCTGACGGCTCGACATGTTCTCGACGAAACGCAGGACGATGACCTCCTGCTGCTCGGAGGTGAGGTGCTTCACCGCGCCGCGCAATGCGTCGACCGCTTCGCCATGGACCGCGCGCTCGTGCGCGGTCGGTCCGTCCTCGGCGACGCCGAACGCGTTGTCCAGGTCTACCGTGGGCCGCTCGCGGCGCCGTCGATCGGTGACCGCGTTGCGCGCGATCGTGTAGAGCCATGCGAGGAACGACTTGCCCTGCCAGCGATAGCGATGGATGTTCGCGAACGCGCGAGTGAAGACCTCGCTCGTGAGGTCCTCGGCGTCCGAAGGTTCGCGGACGCGATACAGCAAATAGCGGTAAACGGAGTCCACGTGACGGTCGTAAAGCTCGGCGAATGCGCCGCGATCGCCCGCGCGCGCGCGCGCGATGACGTCCGGGACGGGCCCGATGACTTCAAGCGATAACGCGGTGACCTTGACGACGCCTTCGTTCAAGCTGTCGCTCTTCCCTTCCTCACCGACGCGTGCTCCGGACCATATCGGCCTCCGGGCGAATTCGCCAATGACCCCCTGGTACCAAAACCGTCACAGGCTCTCCGAATCGGGTGTTCCGCGTACGGTAGGGACGAACGTACTAGAAGGAAAGAGGGCCGAAAAGGCGGGCTGGCATACCGCTCGGTTGTTCGATTGGCGCTCGGGAATCAGGGCGGGCGCGGGCCCGAGGCGACCCTGTCGAGCAGCAGCTTCGTCGCTACGTCGACCGCCGATTGGTCATCCGCCGCGACGTCCGGCGCGATGCCGTTGTTGTTGTATTTCGTGCCCGTCACCGCGCCCGTGAACTCCTGCACGGTGACCGACAGCTCGGAGTTGTCCGTCATGTGCGTCGGGCTCGTCGCGCCGAGACATCCCACGCTCTGCTTGCCCACGATCGTCGCGCGCTTGTTCTCTTTGAGCGACGCGCCCAGGACCTCCGGAGCTGACCCGCCGCGGTCGTTCAGGATCACAGCGATCGGGAGCTGATACGCGGCGGGCAAACGCAGATCCTTGTTCGCCGTCATGGTACCGGCGTTCCCGGTCTTCACGACCACGCTGAGAGTCGGCTCGCCGTTCAGGAACCAGCTCGCCATGAGGTCGGCGCCGTTGCCGCCGACGTTGCCGCGAAGATCGAAGAGCCATGCCTTCGCTCCCTGCGCCAGCGCCTTATCCAGCATCGCCTTCACCATGTCGGTGATGCGGTAGGTCCCGTTGATCGCGAACTCGTGCCAAGTGATGTAAGCGACACCACCGGTGAGCATCTTTCCGGAGAGTCCCGCCTGGTCGGGTCCACCAAGACTGGTCCCCTGCGCGGGGATCATCGCGCCGGTCCCGGTCGGGATCTTTCCGGATGAGTTCCGCACCTGCCCTGAGTTGTCCACGTAATACGTGTGGCAATCGGGACTCGCCTTGATCATTCCGGTGATCGCGACGTCGGCGATCCGGTTCGCTGAGAGCTGTGTGTTGTTCGCGGCGAGCCGGCCCACAGCCTGGGCGAACTTGTTGAAGTCCGCGAGCTGCGGCTCGTCGGTGTCCTGGAATGCCGGCGTGTCGACAGCGTCCTTGCCTCCGACCGCGCGGACCTCCGCCTTCACGGCTTCCAGCGCCGCCTCGAGCGCTTTCTTGCTCGTGACGTGGTGGACGTCCTGGTCGACGAAGCCGCTGTAAGAAATGTCCAGCTTGGAACGCTTGATGTCGGCGGTCGCGACGGGGGTGGGTGAGGACGCCGTGGTATCGCCGGAGCAAGCCACCGCGAACAGCCCGCAGATAGTCATAAGAAGGAACGCGCGGCGCATCGCCTTCAGAGGATAGGGGGGTCAGTCGGCTGGCGTGGTCACCTTCGCGGGCGCGTGCTGGGCATTCCATTCGCTCGGCGAAGCGCAGAAGCCCTCGTAATCGATGTATCCGGTGATCGTGGGGTGATCGCCACAGACCGGGCAATCCGGGTCGCGGCGCAGGCGCACCTCACGAAAGGAACCTTCGAGCGCGTCGAACAGCAGGTACCGGCCGACGAGCGGCTCACCGATGCCCAGTAGAAGCTTCAGCGCTTCGGTCGCCTGGACCGTACCGATGACCCCCGGTAGCACGCCCAGCACGCCGGCTTCGGCGCAGGACGGCGCGAGCTCGGGCGGCGGCGGCTCGGGGAAAAGGCACCGGTAGCACGGCCCGTCGAAGGGCTTGAACACGGTGACCTGTCCTTCGAAGCGGTAGATCGCACCGTGCACCACGGGCTTGCGCCACTTGATCGAGGCATCGTTGAGGAGGTACCGCGTCGGGAAATTGTCCGCGCCATCGATGACCACGTCGTAGTCCTTGATGATGCGGTCGATGTTGTCGCTGGTAAGTCGTTCCTGGTACGGCACGATCTTCACGTCAGGATTGAGAGCCTCGAGGGTCTGCTTCGCCGATTCGACCTTCGGCTCGCCGATGCGATCGGTCGAGTGCAGGATCTGGCGCTGCAGGTTCGTAAGGTCGACGACGTCGGAGTCGACTATGCCGAGCGTCCCTACCCCCGCGGAGGCGAGGTAGTACGCAGCCGGAGATCCGAGACCGCCCGCGCCGATGAGCAGGACTTTGCTGTGCAGCAATTTCTGCTGGCCGGCCTCGCCGACCTCGGGGATCAGAAGATGGCGCGAATATCGCTGCGCCTGCTCGGGCGTGAAGCTCGCGGGCTTCGTCCACGGCTTGCCCGAATCCTTCCATCGGTTGAACCCACCGACCATGGAGATGACGTTGTGGTACCCGAGCTTTTGGAGCGTGTCGGCAGCCATCGCGGAGCGCACGCCGCCGGCGCAGTAGAGGACGGTCGTCTTGTCTTTGTCGGGGAGCCGATCCTCGGCCCACTGCTCGAGATAGCTCTTGGGGACGTGCACCGCGCCGACGATGTGACCCTCGTCCCACTCGTTCTTCTCGCGGACGTCACCAAGCTGGACCTCGTCCGAGCGCAGCAGCTCCTGCACCTGCTCGGGGGTCGCTTCCTTGATGCGCTTCTTTACGTCGGCGAAGTAGTCGCGATAACTCGGCATCGGTTGCTCTCCCAGGCAAATGCTAAACCGAGCGGTGCGGTCGGAAATTCCTCGTATGCTCGGTCGGCGAGTGGAGACGCTCTACTTCGACATTCTCCAGTTCCTGTATCACCTGGCGCTCGCGGTGCTGGTCGGCGGCATGCTCGTTCTCGGCACGGCCGTGGCGCCGGCGCTGTTCGGTCGGCGGGACTCCTACTCCCGAGAACCCCCCGCGGTCACGCGCACCCAGGCCGGGGCGCTCTTCGGCGCGGTGCTCGCGCGCTTCGACGGTTACGCGATCCTCGCCCTCGTCGTGCTCGTCGTCACGAGCGCGCTCAAATCGAGCTTCGAGGTGACCGGCACGCCCGAGCCGAGGCTCGCCGCGCGCTGGGTCATCCTGCTCTTTCTCGCGCTGGCCACGCTTTATTCGAGCGCGTGGGCCAATCCGGTCGCGCGATCGATCCGCAAAGCTACGGCGGGCTTCGACGACCTTCCCGCCGGTGCGCCCGCGAGGGTCGAGTTCGCGCGCCTGCACCAGCGCTCGCGTCGGGCGATGTCAGTTGCGGCGGTCCTCGGTCTTCTCGCTCTGTTCCTCAGCTAGCGCCGCTTCATCACCGAGCCGGCGCGCGAGCTCACGCAGGAGCCGCTGGTCGCTGACCTCCGCGAACGCGGGGTCGCCCTCGTCTTGAGCCGGCCGAGAATCCTCTTCTTCGGTGTCAGGCACGACCTCGTCGTCGGAGCCGCTGTCGTCCGCGAGGGCCGCATCTTGACAGCGCTCGCACACCAGATCCGCGCGCTGGAGGACGTCTGCCGGGACGTACACCTCGTGATACGTCGCGCCGAGGACCCAGTTCGTGACGATCGACGCATCGGTCGCCCCGCACTTCGGCCCGAGACTCGATGATCCTTTGAGGTGGACCACCCGCCGCTCGTTCATGTCTCTCCGACCTCCGTTTGCGGAATCGTCGCCGGCTCCCCAGTGTCTTGAACAATGTCACGCTCGGACGCGACGGCCGCTCAGTATCGCCGACCGCGAGCGACACGCACGACAGCTCCGGTGCGAGTGACCGAGCGGGCGCTCGAACGGCACCGCGAGCGGGTCGCCGCGCGGCACCACGTTCGCACCGCCGACGCGCTCGTGCGGATGGTCGACGGGCTCGGCTTCTGCTTCGCTTTCACGGCGGAGGTCGCGTATCCGGTACCGGCGGCATTCGATCATCTCGATACGCGCAGCGAGGGGCGGAAGTGGGAATGGATGTGGGGCTGGAAGGACGAGCTCGCCGAAGCGAAGCGCGTCTATTACGGGAAGCTCCTCATCCGGAAACCGACGTTCGTGTCGATGAAGATGCTGCCGACCTTCTACGCGACATTCGGCCGCGCCGGCGAGGCCGACGACCATCTCGATGACGTGCGCGCCGGGCGCCTGTCGGAGATCGCGCGACGGATCATCGACTTTCTGGCACAGAACGGCGAGACGCAGACCAAAAGGATGCGATCGGCTCTCGGCATCAGCTCGCGAGAGGGACAGCTTCAGTATGCGAAGGCGATCGAGGAGCTGCAGCGGCTTATGTATGTCGCGCGAGTCCGCGCCGTCGGTGAAGGACGTGAGGACTACAACTACACCTACGACCTCTTCGTCCGCAGGTACCCGGAGACCGTGCGTACGGCGGAGCGGTACACCTCGGCCGAAGCGATGGCGGCGTTGCTCTCCAGACTCGTCGACCTTGCGGGCGGAGTGACCGAACGTCAGGTCGCGAAGCTGTTCGACTGGAGCGATGAGCGTGTCACGCATCTTTGCGCGCGACTCGAAGCGAAAAAAGCGATCGTGCGTTCCGACGGCTTGCTCGTTCTTCCGACGCTAGGATAGGCCGGCGCCGTGGACATCCATCAGCTGCGCTCGTGGATCTTCGAGCTCTACGAGCCGCTCGAGAACGAGCGTCAGTACATCGTCTACGACGAGCAACGCGGGAATCTTCTGATCGATGCGCCTCCCTTCAGCGAGCGGGCGCTGCGGCTCGTGCGCGGCGCCGGTCCGGCGTCGCTCCTCGTCGCGACGAACGCCGCCCGCGCCGCTGACGCCGACAAGTACCGCCAGGCCCTCGGCGTCCAGGTCGCGGCCCACCGCGACGACGCGGACGGTATTCCGGGAGGGCCGGATCTGGTGCTCGGCGACGAGGAGCTCGTCCGCCCGGACGCGCGAACGATCCGCGTTCGGGCGAGCGGCAGCGGCGCGACCGTCGTGCTGCTACGCAAGGCCGGCGGGATCCTGGTCTGTGGCGATCTCGATCTCGCGAGCGACGCCGCCCGAGCGCTGCTCCCGCTCGATTTCTCGGTGGTGCTCTCGGCCCGGCGCGCACCGGTCTGGAACGCCGGAAAGGACGATCTGCTGCAGCTTCAGAACCAGCTGCCCAAGCCGCGGAAGCAGTTCGGCATCCTTCTGCAGGCGCCCTGGGATCGTGCGTATCGCGGCCGGCTCGACGACAAGCTCACGCCGAACGACCCGATCGTTCCACGTGAGGTGACCACGCCACGCGAAGCGGCAATGGGTCCGGCGACCCTCGTGGTAGCGACCGCGGCTCGCGAGCTCGTCGAGCGTCCCCGCAGGCCCGTGTCTGGAGAACGCTCGCCGATTGTCGGCGGCCCTGAGGGGGCGCGGGGGCAAGCCCCCGCAGTAGATCGGGGGCCGGCGGCCCCCGCGACGAAAAAGAGGCCACGCAGCTTCGCCGAGGATTGGAGCGCGGTCGGGACGGCACGGCCGCCGACAACGATCGCGAACCCCGAGACCGACATCCGGCCGCCGGCCGCGGTCATCGAGCCGCGCTCCATCGGTGCACGCTACCGCCGCCTCTCCGTCGAGGAGCTCGCCGGCGTCCCGAACGTCGACTGGATATGGGGCGGCATCGATCTGTCACCCGATGGGAGCGAGGTCGCCTTTTCGTGGAATCGCTCCGGCACGTTCGAGGTGTACAGCGCGCCGCTCGAAGGCGAGCGCATCTTCCAGCTCACCGACGCGAAGGAACGATCCGTCTGGCCACGCTGGTCGCCCGATGCACGGATGCTCGCGTTCCTGCGTGACTCCGGCGGGAACGAGCGCTTCGACATCTGGCTCGTGGATCGCGATGGCGAGCACGAGCGCAACCTTACGAACGAGCCGGACGTCATGCACCGCGATATCGCGTGGTCACCCGACGGCACCAAGCTCGCGTACACCGCGAACGCCGCCGGCCTGGAGAAAGCCTTCGCCGTGCACGTCGTCGATGTCACGACGGGCGTCAAGCGCGCGGTCAGCGACGGCGCGCGCGACGACTCCCAGCCGCGCTGGTCGCCCGATGGCGCGCTGCTCCTGTTTTGGTCGCCCCGCGACACCACACGAACGAACGCCGATCTCTTCGTCGTTCCCGCTTCGGGCGGGGAGGCGCGGCGCCTCGAGACCCGCGGTGGCGTCGACGGCGAGTCCGTCGATGGTCGCTGGTCGCCGGACGGCTCGCGGATTTCGTTCACGACCGACACGCGGGGGCGCCAGGAGATCGCGACCGCGGCATATCAGGGGGGCGTCCTGGGACGGATCGAGCGGTTGACCGACAACATCTATGACGAGTACGGCGCCGTCTGGCGTCCCGACGGACGCGCGCTGGACTACCTTCACGATGAGGACGCCGCGGTCTCCCTGCGCCGGGTGTTCACGGTCTCGCATGCGGACCACGCGGTGGCGGACCTTCCCGGAATCCACGCATCGCCCGCCATCGGCCCCGACAGCGATCGCACAGTGTTCCTCTTCTCGAGCCCGAGCCACCCGTGGGACGTGTTCTTCACCCGCGAGCGGGCGACAGAGGCGCGCGCGCTCACGCGCTTACACCGAGGCACTCCGCGGCGAGCGCAGGCCTCCAGCGATCATCAACATCCACGGCGGGCCGACCTTTCAGCATCATCGCGAGTGGAATGTGGCGACGCAGCTCTTCGTCAACGCGGGGTATGTCGTGCTCGCGCCGAATGTGCGCGGCTCGACGGGATACGGAAAGAAGTGGCGCGAGGCAAATCGTCACGACTGGGGTGGGAAGGATCTCGAGGACATCGCGCGCGGCGTCGAATGGCTCGGCGACGCGAAAGTCGCCGACCCGGCGCGGGTCGGAGCGTATGGGGCGAGCTACGGGGGCTATCTCACGCTCATGTCGCTCGCGCTACGCCCCGATAGCTTCGCCGCGGGCGTCTCGGTCGTGGGCGTCGTCTCGTGGAAGACGATGTACGAGACGACGCGCGGCGACCTGCGCGATTACTTCGTTCGCGAGCTCGGCGATCCAGTGGAGGACGCGGAGCTCTACCGCGAGCGTTCGCCGCTCACGCACGCATCCAAGATCCGCGCGCCGCTGCTGATCCTGCAGGGTGCGAACGATCCGCGCGTGCCGCAAAGCGAGGCCGAACAGATCGTGAAAGCGCTCCGGGACAGCCGCAAAACGCACGAGTACCACGTGTACGCGGGCGAGGGGCACGGCTTCCGCGTGACTGAGAACCGCATCGATTCTTTGCGCCGCGCGCTCGACTGGTTCGACCGGCACCTTCGGCGCGGATAGTTTGACCTCTGGCGAGAATCGCGGTACCTTTACTTCATAATGTGTGCAGTAAAGGTCAGGGCCAGGGGCCCGCGCCGTCGGGGGACGACGCGCATTAGCTCAAAAAATCAAGTGACTCTTCCAGTCGACGCCCTGAAAGAGGCCGCCCTCGCGCCCGGCGCCGTACTCGTCGTCAAGGCCGCCGGGCCCGGTCGGATCGTGCTAGAGCGCAGCGATGATCCGATCGAGCGCTTCGCTGGGATGTTCACCGGCCTCTATCCCAAGGACTACTTGAAGAAGCTTCGGCGCGAGTGGCGCTACTAGTTCTCGATACGAGCGTCGTGGTCGGCTGGTTCGATCGGAGCGACACACTCTACGAGCGGTCCAGGGAAGCGCTAAGGCGAGCCCGCATGGACGAGAAGATCCTCCCAGCAAGCGCCTACGCGGAATCTTTGGTCTTACCAAATCGAATTGGACCTGACGCGGTCGCGGCCCTCGACGAGGCGCTCCAGGCACTGCCGGTTCGCATCGAACCGATTACTGCGCAGATCGCGAGACGAGCCGCGGCTCTCCGTGCGAAGTACCCTTCTCTCGCCCTTGGCGACGCTCTCGTACTCGCGTGCGGCGAGGTGCTCGGTGCGATCGTGCTCACCGGAGACCGTGCCTGGGCGAAGGTCGGTCCGCGCGTTCGCGTGATCTGACACTGTGAGCGATGCCGTCGTAATTGGCTCCGGGCCCAATGGGCTCTCCGCAGCGATCGAGCTCGCACGCCATGGTCACTCCGTCACGGTGTACGAAGCGAATGACACTGTCGGCGGGGGCTGCCGTTCTGCGGAGCTGACCCTTCCCGGATTCATCCACGACCTCTGCTCCGCATTCCATCCCATGGGCGCGGCCTCGCCGTTCTTCCGTGAGCTCGATCTGACAAAAGAAGGCCTCGAATGGATCGAGCCGCCGGTCGCGCTCGCGCATCCGCTCGATGACGGCACCGCCGTGCTCCTCGAGCGATCAGTCGACGCGACGGCCGCGGGGCTCGGGCCTGACGGCCGGGCGTATCGACGGCTCGTCGAGCCGCTCGTCGGCGAGTGGGATGACCTCGCGGCGGACGCGCTTGGTCCGCTGGTCCGCATCCCGAGACATCCGTTCGTCCTCGCGCGGCTCGGGCTCCCCGGACTCTTCCCGGCGCGCATGCTGGCCCGTCGCGCGTTCGGCACGGAGCGGGCGCGCGCGCTCTTCGCCGGTCTCGCGGCGCACTCCGTGCTCCCGCTCGATGCGCCGCTCACCGCGTCGTTCGCGCTCATGTTTGCGGTGGCGACCCACGTCGCGAGCTGGCCGCTGGCGCGCGGAGGCTCGCAGCGCGTCGCGGACGCGCTCGCTGCGCGACTCCGCGCGCTCGGCGGAACGATCGAGACCGGCCGGCGTGTCGGCAGCATCGCTGAGCTGCCGACGGCTCGCGCGTACCTCTGCGACGTGACGCCGCGACAGCTCGATCGCATCGCCGGCCAGCGACTATCGGATGGTTACCGGAAGCGGCTCCGTGCGTTCCGCTACGGGCCCGGCGTGTTCAAGCTGGATTACGCGATCGATGGTCCGATCCCCTGGCGCGCGCAGGAGTGCCTGCGCGCCGGCACCGTCCACGTCGGCGGGACGCTCGACCAGATCGCGGAGAGCGAGGCCGCGGTGGCGCGCGGGGAAGCGCCGGCGCGGCCGTTCGTGCTCGTCGGGCAACAGAGCCTCTTCGACCCTTCGCGCGCGCCGGCCGGCAAGCACACCGTATGGGCGTACTGCCACGTCCCGAATGGCTCGACGGTCGACATGACCGAACGAATCGAGGCGCAGCTCGAGCGCTTCGCGCCCGGATTCAGTGACCGGATCCTCGCGCGAAGCGTCATGGGCCCGGCAGAAGTGGAGCTACACAACGAGAACAACATCGGCGGCGATATCGGCGGCGGCTCGAACTCGGTGTTGCAATTCATGACTCGGCCGTTCCCGCGGCTCGACCCCTACACGACCTCGGCGCGCGAGCTGTACCTCTGCTCGTCCTCGACCCCGCCGGGCGGCGGGGTGCACGGAATGTGCGGCTACCACGCGGCCCGTAGCGCCCTAGTTCGCGCGTTCGCCTAACTCACCCGATCGTACGTTCCGAGCGTTGATTGCCCCCGTACGCTTGGGGGTCTGCAAGACAAGGGGACGAGCGCCGAGAACCTGATCCAGATCGGCGGACGGCCGAGCGGAAGCGCACGCCTGTCGCGCTCGGGTTGGGCCGCCGGCGACACGATCCCCGCGCTGACGCAGCGCGTTCTCGAGCTCGAGACCCAGCTCGCTTCCATCCAGGCTGATCTCGAGAATGAGCAGCGCCGCCTCGAGTCGTACTCCGATTTCGACGTCACTCTGAACGACGTCGCGGCGAACGCGTACCGCAAAGCCAACGCGATCCGCACGCGCGCGCAAACCGAGGCGAACGCGATCCTCGAGCGCGCGATCAACGAGCGAAAGATGTTCTTGAAGGAGGTCGGCCGTCTCCGCCAGGAGCGAGACGAGCTGCGGGAGGAGATCGCTTCGCTCCGCCGCGGCGGGCTCGCGCCGGTCCCGGCCGCAGACGAGGCCGACGACGCACGCCCGCAATTCGATCTCCAGGCGGCCGTTGCGCAAGAGATGCGCGCGATGCTCGTCGCGCTGCTCGAAGAGATTCGCACGCGTCCGGTGCGGACTGCCGAGCCGAGTGGGGTCGTGGCTCCGCCCGAGCCCCTGCCTTTGCCGGCGGTCGAGATCGCCGTCTTGCCCACCGAGACCGCCGAGCCGCTCCTCGACCGGTATGTCGAAGAGCCGCGCCAACCCGAGCTTCCGCCGCGGGACGAGATCGAAAGCGAGGACGTTCTCGCCGAGACATCGCAGCCGCTCGTTGATGAACATGTCGATGAGTTGGCGACGAGCACGCCAGAGGCGAGCGAGGCCAGCGTCGACGAGTACGTCGAAGAGCCGCGCGAACCCGAACCCCCGATCCCGGGCGGGATCCCAAGCGAAGACGTTCTCGCTGAGACATCGCAGCCGATCGTCGACGAGTACGTCGAGGAATTTCGCAAGCCCGCCGCCCCGCCCGAG
>VBDX01000164.1 GCA_005881885.1 Chloroflexota bacterium | reverse complement strand
GGCAGGGTCCCGAGGGTGCTCCTTCAAGTAGTTGAGGTCCTCGGGAGTCTCGGGCGAGGTCACCATCGGGATCGTCGTGAGCTGCGGAGCCGAGAAGTCAAAGCTGTTCGAGAAGTCGTAGGCGTCCGCGTCCGTCTTTGACAGAGGCTGGAGCCCGAAGGTGTGTTCGATGAACGCGAGCAGTGACGCGTACGAGGCGATGTTCGAATCGGTGAAGCCGCGCTTCGCGTACGGGCTGACGATGACCATGGGCACGCGGATCCCGAGCCCGGCTGGAGGTGCGACGTGATCATAGAAGCAGCCGCAGTCGTCGTACGTGATGAAGATGGCCGTGCTGGACCACTGCGGACCGCTCTCGATCGCCTGGACGACCTGCCCCATCCAGTTGTCGCCCATCTTCATCGAATAGAAGTTGTGCTGTGACTTTGCGTTTGTCGGGGTCACGATCGAGACTGCGGGCAACGTGCCGTTCGTCGCGTCATCGATGACCTGGGACGCGAGGGCGAGATTCTTGGCCTGGTTCGTATACAGGCAGTCGGCAAATGTCGGGCAAATCGCCCACTGATAGCCGTTCTCGGGGAAGCCCGAACCCTGTTGACTCGTTGGCAGCTTGTCGCTGCCCGCGTAGAGCTTCCATGCGAGCTTCGCACTGTCTAGCCGGTCCATAAGGGTCGGGACCCATCGAACATCGGTGGGCCGGTAGGCACCGCCGTTCGCGAGCGGAAGGCTCGGATCAGGTACGCATGCGGGCTGGTAGGTCAGATGGCCGTCCGCCGCTCGCCTCCAGAGCGCGTCACGGTGGCTGTCGCAGCCCCAGCCGGTCCCGAGAGTTACGGGCGCTGGCTGCGGAGCGAGCGTCGGGCATTGCGTGCTTGCGCACGGGTTGTCGCCGTTGAACCCATCCAGAGTTGCTGAGACAAGGCCGAGGTGTGATCCCCACGACGCGGCCAGGTCGGATTGGAAGGTGCGGTCCGAGATGGCAAAGCTGAGTGCGAGCGCGGCGAGGTCCGGGATCTGGCTCGGGTCGAAGGCTTGGTAACAGTCGTAATCGGGGCCGGCGCAGTCATGATCCGGCGTGACCATCAGGTCGAAGCCGTCCATCCTGCCGCCGTCGATCGCGGTCGTCATGGCCTGGACGTTGTGTGGGGCGCCCGGCACGATGTTTTTCGCCGCCGGGAGCGGAATGGCGGAGCCGTCGTGCAAGAGCCCGGTCGTTGCGCCGTCGCAGCGGTGGGACTGGACGCAGAGTCTTCCGAGAACGTTGTCGAAGCTGTGATTTTCCTGCATGAGGACAACGACATGAGAGATCGGCGAAGTGGCCGTGCTTGCCGCGCGACCACCTGGCATGGCGGGCATCGGCATCGAGATCGTTCCGGCGAGTAGAACAACCGCAGGCAGCACCCGAGAGATCCGGCGAAAGAGCCTGACAGGCACAGAGGCCTCCCCCAGCGCATTTCGGCACGAGACGCGACCGGCGCGAGGGTGCCTCTTCGTGGCCGAGATCGCATGGGGAGAACTACCTATTTCTTGCCTGGCGCCACGAGGCGCCCGGAATCAGTGCTCGACGGCGAGCTGGTCGAGGGCGATCTCGTCGTTCGACTGGTCGAACGCGTAGTTGACGACCCGGGCGGGAACGACGTCGATCACGGTCTCGGAGGTATAGGGCGCTACCGCGACGATCTTCTCCATGACATACAGGTCAAGCGCGGTCCAGCACCGCGACTCACGCAAACCTCCTTGCATGCACTCATGCATGCGGGCATCGAGGCTCGGCACGCTGCTCACCGCGTAACCCCACTTGCGGAGCTGTGCGGGCGTCGCTCCGACCAGGGTCTTGTTGGTCGCACCAATCTCAGCGCTCGCGAAGTCGGCCGGGAAAGTGGACGACGCGCTCGCGAAATTCGGCCCCACCCCGACCGTCAAACCGAGTGGTATGTGCTTTTCCGGATTGTTGAGCTGGCCGGCCGTATCGGCCGGGCTCCGGACGTCCAGCGTGATGCCGATGCGGCTGAGGTCGTCCGCGATCAGGGCGCCGAGCCGCGGGAAGCCACCGAATAGCCGTGGAAACAGGGATGTCCCTCCCGGAATGGTCAGTGCGAGCACGTGCTTGCACTCGGGCGCGCCGCAGGTGCCGATGTGCTGCGGGTCGTAGCGCGACTGCCGCAGCTCCTGCATCGCGAGCTCGAGGCTGCCCTTTTCGTCTGGCGTCGCGTAGGGGTCGTAGGCGCTGAGGGCATCGTTCTCCAGGCTGTCGGGCACGTAGTGCGTGAGGACCCTTCCCGTCAGATCGCCACCGTGCGCCTCGATCAACGCACGCTTGTCGAGGATGTAATTCACCGCGCGGCGAACGTGAATATCGTCAAAGGGCGGCACGGCGACGTTCATGCTGATCGCTCGCAGAAAATCTCTTGAATTGACTTCGACGCGGCCGAGGCGGGCATCAGCGCGGATCTTGTCGACCAGCCACGGCATGACCTGCGGCGGAGGCGACCCACGAAGAACGACGTCGGCCTGTCCGCGATCGATCAGGTCCGCGGCCTCATCATCCGAGATGCCGATCGTGATCTCGATGCGATCGACATAAGCAGGCCGGAGCGGATCGGCGATCCGATTCCAGGTGGGATTGCGGACAAGGGTCAGAGACCGACCGGGCTGGAAGCCGCTGACCGGCGGCTGCCGGTCGGGCGCGGCGGAGAAGTCGAGGGCCTCACTCCCTTCGATCATGTATGGGCCTGAGGCGACGAGGAAGCGGCCATACCCGGTGTCGTGTCCGGTCGCGACCCCGAACTCTGCGGCGGCATCGCCGGGCAGCGGAGGGACAGGAGCCGTGTCCGAAATAGCGAAGCGATACGGGAGATCGCCCGTGATCTCGGTGAGATGGACCTTGAGCGTGTATGGGTCCGGTACCTCCAGGCCGGATATCGCGCTCGCGCGCCGATTCCGGTAGTCGTCGAAGCCCGCGATGGGCGAGAAGAAGTCCGCGCCGGTGTGCTCGACCCGAGCTTCACGTTCGAGTGCCCGTACAAAGTCTTCGGCCGTGATGGCGACGTCGCCGAGCGGAGGCGCGTAGTGGAGCTCGCGCCGGAGATGGAATGTCCAGACAAGGCCGTCGCTCGACACGTCGGGAAGCTTGGCGGCCAGGTCCGGCTGAAGGTCGGCCCCGCCGTCGCGGTACGAGTGCCCGGTGTGTGAGACGAGGGTTCGGAGCAGGCAGCAGCGAAACAGCTCTCCGGAATCGAGTGCGACGTTGATCTGCGGATCGAGGCTGTCCGGCGGGCCGTCGGGGTTCGCCAGTTCCGAGCCTGCCCATGCCGGCATCACCACGCGCAAGGTCCCTCCGCGCAAAGCGGCGATGTCGGATGCGGCCGGCGGCGGCGCGATCGCGTGCACGGTCGCCCATACCGAGAGGTCATCGGCCACAACACCGTCCACTGATCCGGTCACGTCCGCTGCCGGGAGGACCGTTGCACTCACCGGATCGATGCGCGCGAGCCGACCTGTTACGCCGTCGGCGACCCACACCGCGGAACGGGTCGCCGCCACCCCCGATGGATGCAGACTCAGCGGAATCTCGACCGCGGTATTGGTCCGTGGATCGATCTTGATCAGGAGACTTGATGGTTCACTTACAACCCACACGGCGCCGTCGCCCGTCGCGATCGCGCTCGGCTGGACTCGAAGCGCGATCGTCGCGCTTACTGTGGCGGTCGCCGCATCGATTCGCGTGATGCTCGAGCCGACGCCGCTCAGGACCCACACCGCGCCGAAGTCAACGGCCATCGCTTCGGGCCCTTCGCCCACGTCAATGCGCGAGGTCAACGTGTCGGTGCGCGGGTCCACCCGATAGACGACGTCATCGCTCTTGTTGGCGACCCAGACGGCGTCCGCGCCATACGTAAGAGCCGACAGCCCGCTCGAAAGGCCGACCGGCTGCGCGAACTGCTCGGTCTTCGGATCGAAGCGCCAGAGCGACTTCTCGCCGAACGCGGTCGCCACCCAGACAGAATCGGCCCCGAAGGCAAGGCCGACCGGAGGCGCCGCCCCGGGAACGCCGTAGGACGCCCCGACTGCGAGCGTTTTCGGATCGATGCGCGAGAGCGTCCGTGCCGTGTAGCTCAGCTCCCAAATCGCCCCGCCGCCAACAGCGAGCTCGCTGCCGTGCATGGTCGTCGCGGCTTTTCCGACGACCTCCCCCGTGGTCCCGTCGATTCGGACGACTCCGTCCAGGAGTGACACGCCCGGGAGTGCCGGTTGCCGGAGCTGCGGCGCGTACGCGAGAACGACGCCCGCGATGATCGCGGCGATCGCTGCGATCGCCGGGCCGCGCCTCCACCTAGGAGCGACCTTCGACCGCTCGCTGGTGATCGCGGGCTCAGAGGCGACGCGGTCGCGCGACTCCTTGCGCTCCGCCGGCGCCGCCGTCGCTGCCCAGACCGCAACCTGGCTGCGCGTGTGAAAACCGAGCTTGTAGC
>VBDX01000061.1 GCA_005881885.1 Chloroflexota bacterium | reverse complement strand
CGATCCACACCAGGCGGTACCCGTTGGGATCGAGGGCGGTCCACTCGCGCACCATCGTTCGGTCGAGCTCCGAGAGGTCGAGATGATTCATCTGCGAGGCGAGCTTTTCCTTCGCGCCGACATGTTTCAGGAAGGCGGGCCCGGAAGGCACGCGATCGTTCGTGTAGAACTCGATGACGATGTCATCGACGTCTCCTGCGGCGGCGACGATCTCCCGAAAGAGCATCCTCCCGATCCCCTTGCGCCGATGCGCCGGGAGGACGTCGATGCTCGCTTCGCGCAGGTGTTGGTTCGTGTCGGCGTCAAACCGCGCCAGAAAACCCCGCCCGACGAGGCGTCCGTCGGATGCGCGCGCCAGCCAGTCGCGCGTTCGAAACATCTTGGGACGGTTGCGTACTCGTCGCGCGAGGACCGCGACGGGCCTGGGCGGATCTTCAGGGATGCTCTCGCCGGTCATCTCGTTGCTGAGATCGTTGACTTCGCGTAGCAGATCGTCGCTCGCGGTCGAAAGATCGACCGCTTCGACCGTGTACGTCCGCGCGGGAGAAACGGGCATCGCACAGGCATTCTGTCCGGCGCGGAATCCCGGAGATTGTTAGATTCGACACACATGCCGGCGGGACATCCACTTCGCTTCGGGCTCAAGTTCTCTCAGCAGGTACATCCGATCGACGTCCACACGGACGTGTGGCGCATCGGCGACGAAGCGGGTTTCGACCACATCTGGCCGTTCGACCACCTCATCGCGCTCGGTCCCGATCCGGCAGCGCCGATCTTCGACGGCTGGACCGCGCTCGGCGCGATGGCCGCGCTCACCAAGCGCGCGCGGATGGGATTGAACGTGACCGGCAATCTCTACCGGCATCCAGGCCTATTGGCGAAGATCGCGGTGACCGTCGATCACCTTTCCAATGGTCGCCTTGAGTTCGGGATCGGGACGGGATGGAACGAGCCCGAGTTCACCCAGTTCGGCCTACCGTTTCCGAACGCCGGCGACCGCGTGGGCATGCTCGATGAGTCGCTAAAAGCGATGAAGCTTCTGTGGAAAGAACCGCGCGCGAACCTCAAAGGTCGCTTCTATCAGCTGAACGAAGCGATCGCCGAGCCAAAGCCCGTCCAGCGCCCCCATCCGCCGATCTGGATCGGGTCCAAAGGCGCGCGAATGCTGCGCCTCACCGCACGGCACGCGAACGTCTGGCATTCGAATGCGCAAACTTTCGACGAGGCGGTCGCGCTGAACAAGAACCTCGACGCGGAGTGCCTCGAACGCGGACGTGACCCGGCGTCGATCCGGCGATCTATTTCGATGCGGTTGACGACGGCCGAGGAGACGCTCGAAAAGGCGCAAGACGCGCTGGCTGCAGGCTTCACCGAGCTACTCGTGATGATCGCGGGCCGCTGGCAGGGCGCCAGCGGAAAGGACCCGCGCAAGCACGCCGAAGATGCTGCGGCCCTCTTACCGCGGCTCCGAGCGCTCGGCTGATCGGCCCGTATCCGGTAGACTCACAAACGAATAAGAGATCCAAAGGATCCAAGAAAGGACAACGGGTGCCGTCAGCGACCCTTCCCAACAAGGCCGAGGTGATCTCCGCGTACCGCCGCGACACCAAAGACACCGGCTCGCCGGAGATCCAGATCGCGCTCCTCACGGAGCGGATCAAGCACCTCACCGAGCATCTGCGGACCGCCCGCCATGACAACGCCAGCCGGCGGGGGCTGCTCTCGATGGTCGGACAGCGCCGACGGCTGCTCGCCTACCTGCACCGTAGGAGCCCGGAACGCTACCAGGAGATCATCGGGCGACTCGGTCTGCGGCGGTAAGCGAAGGGCAGCGGCGGGGGCCGGGGGGCATCGCCCCCCGACTTTTTTATAGGCACCCGAGTACAACAACCACATGCCAGTAACCCGTGCCCAGGCGGAGATCAACGGAAAGCCGCTCGTCTTCGAGACGGGCAAGTACGCGAAGCAGGCGGGCGGCGCGGCCACCGTCCGGTACGGCGACACCGTCGTCTTCGCCGCGGCGACCGTCGCGAAGACGATCCGCGTCGGCATCGACTTCTTCCCACTCACCGTCGACTTCGAGGAGCGCCTCTACGCCGCGGGAAAAATACCTGGGTCATTCCCCCGTCGGGAGGGACGCCCGTCCGAGGAAGGCATCCTCACCGCGCGCCTCGTCGACCGCCCCATCCGACCGTTATGGCCGAAGGGCTTCCGCAACGACGTTCAGATCATCGTGTCCGCGTGGTCGGCCGACCAGGAGAACGATTACGACATCCTCGCCGTGAACGCGGCGTCTGCCGCGCTCAGCCTCTCGAACGCTCCGTTCGAAGGGCCGATCGGCTGTGTTCGGGTCGGCACGGTGAACGGTGAGCTCACCCTGAACCCGACGATCCAGCAGATGCTGGAGAGCGACCTCGACCTCGTCGTCGCCGGCACGCGCGACTCGATCATGATGATGGAAGCCGGCGCGCGGCAGGTCACCGAGGAATTCCTCATCGAGGCGCTCGCCCTGGCGCAGGAGGGCATTCGCAAGATCTGCGACGCGCAGGCCGACCTCCAGCGCGCGTCGGGCAAGCCGAAGCTGGAATACATCCCGGTCGTCCCCGAAGCGAGCCGCCTCGGCGCGGTGACGTCGTTCCTGAGCCAGCGGCTGCACGCCAAGCTTCGCAACCCCGACAAGGCTCAGCGTGAAGCGGGCCTCGACGATCTGAAACTCGAGGCGATCGCGCAGTTCGCCACCGGCGAGGGCGCGGCACTCACGCTGGAAGAGGTCACCGCGGTCTTCGAGGAGATCCTGGAGCAGGAGTTCCGCAAGGCCGTCACCGAGGAGAACCTCCGCCCGGACGGGCGGAGCACGAAGGACATCCGTCCGCTTTCCATCGAGGTCGGCGTCCTCCCGCGTACGCACGGCTCGGCGGTCTTCACCCGCGGGCAGACCCAGGTGCTCTCGGTGACCACGCTCGGACCGGGCGGCGACGAGCAGATCATCGACACGCTATCGCCCGTCGACACCAAGCGCTACATGCACCACTACAACTTCCCCCCGTTCTCAGTGGGCGAGGTCCGTGTGATGCGCGGCGCCGGGCGTCGCGAGATCGGGCACGGCGCGCTCGCCGAGCGGGCTCTGTTGCCGGTCCTGCCGACGAAGGAAGAGTTCCCATACACCATCCGGATCGTGAGTGAGACGCTTGAGTCCAACGGGTCCTCGTCGATGGCCTCGACATGCGGATCCACGCTCGCCCTGATGGACGCGGGGGTCCCGATCAAGGAGATGATCGGCGGCATCGCGATGGGCCTGGTGACCGCAGGCGGCAAGTGGACCGTCCTCACCGACATCCAGGGCCTCGAGGACCACTACGGCGACATGGATTTCAAGGTCGCCGGCTCGGCCAAGGGCATCACGGCGCTGCAGATGGACATAAAGATCAAGGGGATCTCGGTCGAGATCATGCGCGCGGCGTTCCAGCAGGCGCGCGAGGCGCGGCTCTTCATCATCGACGCGATGCGCAGCGTCATCGACAAGCCTCGCCCGGACCTCTCGCGATGGGCGCCGCGGATCGAGACGATCAAGATCCCGGCCGACAAGGTGCGCGAAGTCATCGGCCCAGGCGGGAAGATGGTCCGTGCGATCCAGTCGGAGACCGGCACGACGATCGAGCTCGAAGACGACGGCACGGTGCGCATCACCGGCGCCAAGGCCGAGGGCCGCGAGAAGGCTCGCGCGATGATCGAGGGCCTAACCAGGGAACCAGAAGTGGGCGAGATCTACGACGGCAAGGTCACGCGGATCATGAGCATCGGCGCGTTCGTCGAGTACCTTCCGGGCAAGGAAGGGCTCGTGCGCGTCGGTGAGCTCTCATCCGACCGAATCGGTCGCGTGGAAGACATCGTCAAGGTCGGGGACGCGGTGAAGGTCAAGGTCGCCGAGGTCGACCGGATGGGGCGAGTGAACCTCTCGATTCGGGCGGTGAACGAGGACGGCAACGACTACGAGACGCGGCAACGCGCTGAGCGCGAGCGCTTTCGCGAGCGTGACGAGCGCGGCGGCGGTCCGCGACGTGGACCCGGCGGACCAGGTGGTGGAGGCGGTTTCCGGCGCGGCGGCCCGCCGCGCTAGCGAAGAAAGATCCTCAGCCTCGTCTTACCGGCCTATAACGAGGCTCGCCGTATCGAGGCGAGCCTCGTTCGCTGCGTCGACTTTTTTCGCGACCGCGACATCGCGGCCGAGATCATCCTCGCCGACGACGGATCAAGCGACGCCACGGCAGATATCTTCCATCGAGCGAAGATCGCTCTCGGGCACACCGGCCTGACCTTCAGGGTGCTCCGGCTGTCCCATCGAGGCAAGGGCGCGGCGGTGCGCGCAGGCATCGACGCCGCGCGCGGCGACCCCATCGCGTTCCTCGACGCCGACCTCACCATCCCGGTCGAGATCGTCGACCTCTTTCTGGATGCGCTGGACACGGGTGCCGACATCGCGATCGCGTCACGTTACGTCCACGGATCGGTCGTCGACCGCCCTTGGTGGCGACGCCTCATGGGGGACGTGTACCGTGCGGTCGTCCACCTCCTGGTGCCGACCGACATCCACGACACGCAGTGCGGTGGAAAGATGTACACGGCGGAGGCGGCCAAGGATCTGTTCTCGCGCCAGCGCCTCGATGGGTTCGCTTTCGACGCGGAGGTGCTTTTTCTCGCGCGCCGCAACGGCTATCGCGTCCGAGAGATCCCCTTCGCGCTGCGCCAGCGCACCGAGACGAGCATCGACTTCCTGGCCGACGCGCCGCGAATGTTCCGCGACCTCTTTCTCATCCGGCTGAATGCGATGCGCGGGGTGTACCGGGGATGACCCTCGTCGTAACCGCCGACGACCTCGGCCTGTCGCCCGGCGTCACACGCGGGATCCTCGAAGCCCATACGCGCGGCGTCGTCCGCTCGGCGTCGCTCATGGTGACGTTCGCTTCGTCTCCGGAAGCTGCGGCGCTCTCACGAATGGAACCCGACCTCGAGGTCGGACTGCACCTCGACTTTGTCGGCGGCGAGCCTGTGAGCGATCCCGCGCGCGTGACCAGCCTCTGTGACGGAGAGGGCCGCTTCTGGCGCCTCCCTGAGTTCACGCGGCGCCTCTTCACCGGACGAATTCGAGCGTCGGATCTCGCCACCGAGGTCCGCGCACAGGCTGCTCTGGCTCGCTCCTGGGGTCATCGTCCGCTCGCCTGGGACTCGCACCGGCACGTTCACCTGATGCCGCCGGTCGCGCGCGTGGTAGGCCGCATCGCACACGACGATGGCGTCCGCTGGGTACGGAGGGCCCGGTCGCCGGAGTTCTGGACCAGTCCCAAGGAGGCGGTGCTGCGTGCGGCGTCGCTGGCCTCTGCCCTCGCATACCGAGGGATCGCCGGCCCGAGCTGGTACATGGATCTGACCTCCCAGCGGCCACGTCCGGATGCGGCGAGGGTCGCGCTTCTGGCCACCTACGGCGGGGTGGGGGAGCTCTCCGCCCACCCCGGATACGTCGACGATGCCCTGCGCGACACGCGAGACTCGCTGGTGGTCGCGCGGCCCGAGGACCTGAACCTGCTGACCGATCCGCTTCTTCGGACGGCCCTCGGGACCGACGTGGTCCGCTGGCGAGTGCCCTGATGGCAGCAAGGCGTGCTCCGCCCTCCTCGAACCCCACGCCTCCTCACTCCGATCCCCCCCGGCTCGGCCGTGCGGCGCTCGGGCGTGCGGTGCACCGTTACCGCGCGGCACCGATCGGCGCGCGCCTCTTCGTTCACGGGCGGGCCTTCCTGTCGGACCTGACGTTCGTGGAGAAATTCGTGCCGCGGAACGGTTTCATCGTCGATCTCGGCTGCGGCCACGGGCTCTTCGCCTGCCTGCTTCGCGAGGCGTCGCAGACGCGGCGCGTGCTTGGGATCGACCTCGATCCGCGAAAGATCGAGGTGGCCCGCGGTGCGGTCCGTGACACACAATGGCTGCGTTTTGAAGTGGGCGACATCGTCAAGGACCGGCCACCGCACTGCGATGCGGTGACGATCGTCGACGTCCTCTACCTCTTGCCCTTCGAGCAGCAGGAGCAGGTCCTGCGAAATGCCGCAGCGGCGCTTGGCGAAGGCGGTCCACTCGTGGTCAAGGCGCAGGAGCGGCGCGCCGATCCGCGCTACGCGATCACGTACGCCCAGGAGATGGTCACGGTCGGTCTCGGGTTCACTCGGGGCGGGCGCGAGCGCTTTTTCTTTCCCTCGCGCGAGGAGGCCCTCGAAATGTTCGCCCGCGCCGGATTCGTCGCTGAGGTCGAGGAGATGCCGCGCCGCCCCTACACGGACGTCATCTATCTCGCGCGGAAAGCTCCTCTGACGCCTCCCGCCACCGCATAATCAGCGCGGTGCAGGACGCCTCGTACGCGGACCTTGAGCTCGTCGCCGACGAGATCCGCGGCTGCAGCGCGTGCCCGCTACACCGGAGCGCCCGGCAGGCGGTCCCCGGAGACGGTTCGGGCGAGTCAGGTATCTTCTTCCTCGGCGAGGCCCCCGGCTACCACGAGGACCTTCAAGGGAAGCCATTCGTCGGCGCGGCTGGCCAGTTCCTGGACGAGCTCCTCACCGGTATCGGCCTCGATCGGCACAAGGTCTTCATTACCAACGTCGTCCGACACCGTCCGCCCGAGAACCGCGACCCGCTTCCCGAGGAGGTCGCCGCCTGCGACATCTGGCTGCGCCGGCATCTGGAGGTCCTGCGGCCACGGGTCATCGTCACCCTTGGGCGGCACGCGATGGGGAAGTTCTTCCCCGGTGAGTCGATCTCGCGCATCCACGGACGGCCGCGGCGCTCTGCCGATGGTCTCGTGATCTTCCCCGTCTATCACCCCGCCGCCGCGCTGCATCAGCCCGCCCTGCGCGACGCGCTGGTTGGGGACTTCGCGGCCCTCGCGCTCTTCCTCGCGACTCCGGCGCCGGTGAAGGCCGAGGAGTCCGAGCAAAAGCCCGCGGAGCAGATCACGCTCTTTGGCTAGGTCCCCGCTGCGGATCATCCCGCTCGGCGGAGTCGGTGAGATCGGCAAGAACATGCTCGCGCTCGAGATCGGCGAGGACATCCTCGTCGTCGACGCGGGGCTCATGTTCCCGGACGAACAGATGCTCGGGATCGACCTCGTCATACCCGACATCGCGTATCTCCGACAGCGCAAGGACCGGGTGCGAGGCTTTCTCATGACGCACGCTCACGAAGACCACATCGGCGCGCTGCCCTACGTGCTACGCGATCTGATCCACGTCCCGATCTACGGCACGAAGCTCACGATCGGGCTCATCAAGACGAAGCTGCGCGAGCACAAGCTCGCCGACCGCGCGACGTTCTGCGAGATCGCTCCGGGCGAGCCCTTCAGCATCGGTGGGTTCCGCTGCGACTCGTACTACGTCTGCCACAGCATCCCGGACGCCATCGGCGTCACCATCGAGACTCCATATGGGACGATCGTCCACTCCGGCGACTGGAAGTTCGACCACACCCCTGTCGATGGCCGGCAGACCGATTTCGCGCGGCTCGCCGCGATCGCCGCCAAGGGCGTCCTGCTCTTGATGTCCGACTCCACGCGCGCCGAGGTCCCGGGCTACACGCAGTCGGAGCGACACGTCGGCGAGATGTTCGACGCGATCATGTCGCGCGCGCCAGGACGTGTGATCACGACGACCTTCGCGTCGAACATCTCGCGCATCAAGCAGATCGTGGACATTGCCTCGGCCTGGGGTCGGAAGACGGCGATCGTCGGCCGCTCCATGGAGAACTACACCAAGACGGCTCGCGAGTTGGGGTATCTCGAGTATCCCGAAGGCTCGATCGTCAGCCCGCACGAGATCGGCAAGCTCCCGGACCAGGAGATCTGCATCATCACGACGGGATCACAGGGCGAGCCGACGAGCGCGCTCTCGCGAATGGCGCTCGGAGACCACCGTCATGTCGCCGTCAAGGAAGGCGATACCGTCGTGATGTCCGCGACGCCGATCCCCGGCAACGAAGAGCTCGTCACAAGGACGATCGACAACCTCTTCAAGCTCGGCGCGGAGGTCATTTACGATCCCGCGACGCGGCCTCATGTCTCCGGACACGCGAGCCAGGAAGAGCTGAAGCTTCTCCTCAACATCATTCGCCCGAAATACTTCCTACCCATCCACGGCGAGTACCGGATGCTCGTTCGACACGCTCGGATCGCGATGGACCTTGGCGTGGAGCCGAAGAACGCCTTCGTGATCACCAACGGCGACGTCCTCGAGATCGACGACAAGGGCGCACGGGTGGGAGAGAAGATCCAGTCGGGGGTCGTCTACGTGGACGGCCTGGGTGTCGGGGATGTCAGCCACTCAGTGATGCGTGACCGCTGGTCGATCGGCAGCGACGGAGTCTTCCTGGTCGTCGTGACGATCGAGCAGAGGACCGGCGCGGTGGTCGCGGGCCCGGACATCGTCACCAAAGGCTTCGTGCCCGAGCACGACGCCGCCGAGATCGTCGAGCTCGCGAAGCAGCGCATCCTCGAGGGTTTGGCCGAGGCGCAGACCGGCGAGCACCTCGCCGAGCCGACCGCCTTGAAGGACGCGATCCACAACAGCGTCGCCTCGCTCTTGTACGAGCGCACCAAGCGCCGGCCGATGGTGCTGCCTGTGATCATGCAGGTCTAGAGGATGACGGAGGGACGAGCTGGATCAGGGGAAGGGGCCCAGGGGGCAGGGGCCCCCGGACGCGAAGCGGTCAGCGAGCGAAGCGAGCGTGCGCGAGGACCGAGTCAACGCTGCCGCAGGCGTGTCTGCGCGGCGGAGCCGCGAGATTGAGCGGGGCTCGGAGGACCGCTTCGCGCCGGAGAGGCGCGACCCCGGCGATCGACTCACGCGTCCGCGACGAGATCGGCGCCATCGCCGTCGTCGCGTTCGCCGTGCTCTCGGCAGTGGCGCTCGCGACAGACCAGGGCGCGGTCCTGCAGTGGTGGCGTTCCGCGCTCTTCGCCCTGCTCGGCTGGGCCGCGTTCCTGGTTCCGATCCTGCTCGGGGCGGTCGCCCTCGAGCTCTGGTTTGGCTTCGTCCGTCGCGAGACGGTGCTGCCAATCCTTGGTGGCACGGTGATCGTCATCGCGCTGCTCGGCCTCACGCGCCACTACGTTCCCGACGACGTCGCCGGCGGGTATGTAGGTGGCGCCGTGGCGAAGGCCGCTGCGGCGCTCTTCGGGCAAATCGGCGCGCCGGTCGCGCTTGGCGCGATCCTTCTCGTCGGTCTCGTCATCGCGGCGAACCGGACGATCGCGGACATGCTCCGCCCAGCCTGGCGCCAACGTCAGGCCATCGCTGCGCTCCGTCCTGGCACCTTGATCCCCGGTGGCACGGCAACGAGCTTCGATCGCGTCACCGATGACGAGGATGAGGAGGAGCCGCGGGGGCTCCGCATCAACCTGCCGGAGCAGAAGCAGCATCATGAGGCGCCTCTGTTCGCCGCTCCGGAAGCCCCCCAGGAGGCGGCGCAGCCTCCGAAACCCGCTCTACGCGAGCCGCTGGGCTCATCCGTCGCTCCTTCTATCGCCGGTCTTCCCTCGGCCGCAGTCGCAGCCGAAGGCGTTCTCCACGCCGATCCTCCCGAGAGGCCGTGGGTCCTTCCGGCGATCGATCTGCTTGCCGAGGGCTCGGCCGCGCGCTCGGGGAAGGACGAGGTCATGCGCAACAAGCGCGTGATCGAGGAGACGCTCGCGAACTTTGACATCAGCGCCGCGGTCGTCGAGGTGAGCGTCGGACCTGTGGTCACGCGCTACGAGCTCAAACCCGCCGCGGGCGTGAAGGTGTCGCGCATCGAGGCGCTCGCGGACGACCTCGCGCTCGCGCTCGCGGCGCGCACGCTCCGCATCGAGGCGCCGATCCCTGGGAAGAGCGTCGTCGGCATCGAGATTCCCAACATGGCGATCGGTTTGGTCTCGCTGCGCGACGTCGCGGAGAGCGCCGAGTTCAAAGGATCACCGTCGAAGCTGACCGTCGCGCTCGGCAAGGACGTAGCCGGCGCGGCCATAGTCACGGACCTGGCGAAGCTGCCGCACCTGCTCATCGCGGGGCAGACCGGATCCGGGAAGAGCGTCTGCATCGGCTCGATCCTCACGAGCCTGCTGATGCAGTCCACCCCGGACGAGGTCCGCATTCTCATCGGCGACCTCAAGCGGGTGGATTTCCCCGGGTTCAACGGCGTCCCGCACCTCGTGGTCCCCGTCATCCACGACGCCGGCCCGATCCTCAACGCGCTCTACTGGACGACGAGCGAGATGGACCGGCGCTATCGGCTCTTCGCGCGCACCGGTGCCCGCAACATCGCCACGTACAACGAGAAACAGGCGGGCAGCGACCGGGTCCCGTACATCGTCCTGATCATCGACGAGCTCGCGGATCTGATGCTCCAGGCACCGATTCAAGTCGAGAAACAGATCACCCGGATCGCGCAGCTGGCCAGGGCGACGGGCATCCACCTCGTGGTTGGGACGCAGCGGCCGTCGGTCGACGTCATCACCGGCCTCATCAAGGCGAATATCCCTGCTCGCATCGCGTTTGCTACCGCGTCGGCCGTCGATTCCCGCACGATCATTGATATGACCGGCGCGGAGAAGCTCCTCGGCCGCGGCGACATGCTCTGGATGGCCCCCGACTCGGCGAAGCCCGTCCGGGCGCAGGGCGCCTTCGTGTCGGACGGCGAGATCGAGCTCGTCATCCGCCATTGGAAGCAGCAACGCGACCCGCGATATGACATGTCCATCGTCGAGGACAGGGAGCGCGCGCAGGCGCGTGACGACGACGGTGACGACATCGACGACAACCGCTACGAGGAGGCCATCGACATCGTCCAGCGCGCGGGCCAGGCGTCCGTGTCGATGCTCCAGCGGAAGATGACGATCGGCTTCGCGCGTGCCGGCCGGCTCATCGACGTCATGGAACGCAACGGCATCATCGGTCCCTCCCAGGGTCCAGGGAAGATGCGCGACGTCTACGGGCTAGCGAGGACGAGGGAGGGCGGGGATCGCACTCATGAGGACGAACGACGGGGGCAGAGTCCCCCTGACCGGGGATGAGCAGGCTCGGCGAGCAGCTCCGCGCACAGCGCGAGCGCAAAGGCATCACGCTCGAGCAGGCCGCGGGCGACACGCGGATACGCGAGAAGTTCCTGAAGGCGCTCGAGGACGGCGATTACCAGTCGCTCCCGGGACCGGTGTACACGCGCGGCTTCCTGCGCAATTACGCGGAGTACCTCGACCTCGAGACGGACGAGCTCGTGATGCTGTACCACCACGAGAGCGGGCGTCCGGCGGAGCCCTTGCAGACGCGCACGTTCAAGCCGTACCGGCCGATCGCGCGCCGCAGCCTCGTCTTTCGGCCGGTGGTCCTCCTGCCGGTCATCATCCTGGCCGGTGTCGGCCTCTTCGGCGGCTACATCTATTACCAGCTCACAACGTTCGCGACGCTCCCGCGCCTCGAGATCACCGACCCGGCGAGCGACGGGCTCGCCGCGAGCGCAGAGCTCGCAGTCCGCGGCATCACCGTCCCCGACGGACGCATCACCGTGAACGTATTCCCCGGCCCGGATGTCTTCGGCGACATCCGCCCGGCCTCCGACGGCAGCTTCAGCGCGACCGTCGGGCTCAAGCCTGGCTCGAACCACGTGGTGATCGAGGTGCTGGACGCCGCCGGTAAGACGAACCGGGTCAGCCGCACCATCCAGTACCAGGCGCCGGCCACCGGGATCACCAGCCCGCCGATCCTCGCCATCGAGCAGCCCGCGAGCGGCGCCACGTTCACCAACACGTTCGTGCCTGTGAGCGGCCGCGTCGATCGCAGCGTGACGAGCCTCCAAGTGAACAACATCCCGGTAAGCGTGAATCCGGACGGCACATGGACGGCGCGCTATTACCTTCCAGCGGGTCCGCAGTCGTTCCGGGTCGTCGCTCGCAACAGTGCGGGCGGGACGGTCGAGGAGACGCGCAACGTCGTCGTCGCGTACACCGCGGCCGTGGTGAACGTGTTCGTGAACGGCGGCGACGCCTGGATCCTCGCGACGGTCGACGGGACCAACGTTCAGGGCACCGGCCGCGTCTACCACCCCGGAGAGACCGCGGTCTTCACCGGCAAAGAGGTGCGCATCAAGAGCGGCAACGCCGCGAATACGCAGGTCATCTACAACGGGCAGCTGATCGCGAGCCTCGGACGCCAAGGAGAGGTCGTGGAGCGCGTCTTCGTCGCGCAGTGACGCTGCCGAACGCCATCTCGATGATCCGCGCCGCCCTCGTCGCGCCTGTCGTGTGGCTGATCGCGTTCGGCCACCCAGCGCCCGCGCTGGCCGTCTTTTCGCTTGCGTCCAGCAGCGACCTCGTGGACGGACCGCTCGCCCGGCGGCGGCATGAAGTGACCGCGCTCGGGACATTCCTCGACCCACTCGCGGACAAGATCCTTATCGCGGGCACGCTCGGGGCGCTCGCCGTATACGGAGCGGCGCCGGCCTGGGCCGTCGCCATCGTGGTCGCACGCGAGCTCATCGCGGTCGAGGTCCGAGTGCGCTCGCCCGGCCTCGCCGCCAGCGCGGACGGCAAGGCGAAGACGGTCCTGCAGGCGACCGCCGCGGCCGCGCTGCTGGCGAGCCTGGCGTGGCCGTCAGCCGGGCTCGCGGCGGCCGCTGCCTCGCTGCTCGCCGCCGCCGTCCTACTCACGGTGCTCTCAGGCGTCATGCTCGTACGTCGTGCCGCCTAAGCGGGCGCCGACCCTGGCCGAGCTGGAGGAGCGCATGAAGCCCCTGCAGACGCGCCTGCGCCGCCGCAAGTTGACGATCGCCGCCGCGGAGTCCTGCACCGGCGGGCTGCTCGCGAGCGTTCTCACCGCGCACAGCGGTTCGAGCGAGGACTTCAAAGGCGGCGCGGTCGTGTACTCCAACGAGGCCAAGACGATCTACGCCGACGTCGCGCCGGACCTCATCCACGGCCACGGTGCGGTCTCGTCTGTGGTCGCCGGCGCCCTCGCGCGCGGCGCCCGCTCGCGCCTGAACGCGACGATCGGCCTCGGGGTCACAGGCATAGCCGGACCGGGTGGGGCTACGCCGGGCAAACCGGTCGGGCTCACGTACATCGCCGTCGACAGCGATGTCTATAGCGCTGTGAAGAAGCATCAGTGGCCGTACGACCGCGAAGGGAACCGCCTCGCGTCGGTGGGCGCGGCCCTCGACCTCCTTGAGAAGGCGATGGAGTGAGCGTCGAGACACGACTCGCGCTCTCGAGAGTCTGGGCAGAGCCCGACGTCGCCCGCTTGTACCGCTACCGGGCGCCGTACCCGCCGCCGGTCTTCGAGATCCTCCGGCGCCTGATCGTCGAGCCGCACACGATCCTCGACGCGGGATGCGGGACGGGTGCTCTGACGCGACACCTGACCGAACTCGCGTCCCGCGTCGACGCGGTCGACCCCTCGGAGGCCATGATCGAAGAAGGTCGGCGGCTCCTGGGCGGCGGCGACCCGCGGATCCGTTGGATCGTCGGGCCGGCCGAGACGGCACCGCTCGAACCGCCGTACGGTCTCATCACCACGGGCCAGAGCCTTCATTGGATGGATCACGGTGTCGTCATGCGTCGCTTCCACGACGCGCTCGCCCCGGGCGGCCGGCTCGCGGCGCTCGACATCGAATGGGAATACCCGCCCGCGTGGCGTGACAAGCTCATCAGCATCTTCGAGCGGTTCTCGTCCAGGGGCCCTAAAGCCTTTCTCGATATTTTCGAGGACCTCCAACGGCGCGGTCTGTTCGAGCGCCATGGATTCCAGCGCACCTCCACCATTCCCTTCGAGCAGTCCATCGAGGGTTTCATCCGCGCGCTGCAAAGCACCAGCTCGCTCTCACGGGTGACGCTTGGCGAGCGAACGGCCGCGTTCGCCGCCGAGGTCCGTGCGCTTTTCGCGAGCCTTGGCGTCGATCGCGTGGCCTTTCCGGTCGCGGGGAGCGTCGTCTGGGGACGGCCCCTCCGACCATGAGCGAAAAGGCGCTCGGCGTCGGCCTGCTGGGGCTTGGGACCGTCGGCTCCGCGGTCGCGCGCGCCTTCGCCGACAGGTCGCGGCGCATCGACGCGGCGGCGGGCCGGCCGGTCAGGCTCGTCGCCGCGGCGGTCCGTGATCCCAAGCGCCCACGCGACGCCGGCGACGTCCCGGTCACGACCGATCCACACGCGATCCTCGACGATCCCGATGTCGCGATCGTCGTCGAGGTCATCGGCGGCACTGATCCCGCGCGCGAGCTCGTGCTCGGATCCTTCGAGCGCCGAAAGCATGTGGTCACGGCGAACAAGGAGCTCGTCGCGAAGGAGTGGAATGCGGTGCACGAGTCCGCGCGCCTGGCAAAGCGCGAGCTGCGCTTCGAGGCCGCCGTCGCCGCCGCGGTGCCGGTGATCGCAGGGATGCGGGGCCTCGGGGCGGTGCGGCCGCGCGTGCTCCGCGGACTGCTGAACGGGACGACCACCTACATCTGCTCGCGCATGGAGAACGGCAAGTCGTTCGATGAGGCGCTCGCCGAGGCCACGGCAGCCGGCTACGCGGAGGCCGATCCGACCAACGATGTCGACGGGCATGACGCGGCGTACAAGCTCGCGATCCTGATCTCGATCCTCGAGGGCCGGCACTTTCATCCGGACAACGTGCGGCGGGCGAGCTTGCGTGGCATTCCCGCGTCGGAGCTCACCGGGGCTGCCGCGCGCGGCGCGCGCATCCGGTATCTCGCCGTAGCCGATTTCGGCGAGCGCGCCACAAAGGCCCGAGTCGGGCCCGAAGAGGTCGCCGCGGATTCGCTCGAGGGGCAGGCCACGGGTCCGACGAACGTGATCACGCTCGAGGGCGACCTCGTCCCGCGACTCGTCTGGAGCGGGCCCGGCGCCGGGGGAGATGCCACCGCGTCGGCGATACTCGGCGACGTGATCCAGATCGCGCGGCGCGGCCCGTGACGCGCACCGTCCTGAAGTTCGGCGGCACGACCGATGCATTGATCGGCGCGGCGCGGGCGTCGGAGGGTGGCGATGCGCAGAGCGCGCAGGACACCCTTCAGGCACTCTCCGCGGCACACCGGAACCTGATCGCCGACGCGCTCGGTTTCGAATCCGCGGACGTGCTCAAGGAGATCGCCGATCTGACCGAGCGGACCGACGCGCTCCTCCAGAGCGTCGCCATCCTGCGCGAGTGCACCCCACGCACGCTCGACGCGATCGTCTCGTACGGCGAGCGGGTCTCCGCGCCGGTCGTGGCGGCGGTGCTCGAGCACAAGGGAACGAAGGCCGAGGCACTGTCGGCGGAAGGGCTCATCATCACCGATGACGCGTTCGGCCACGCCAACCCGATCCTCGAGGAGACGCGGGCACGCGCGTCGAAGGAGCTCGATTCCCGGCTCGATTACGGTGTCGTCCCCGTCGTGACCGGGTTCATCGGCTCAACGGCCGACGGTGTGACGACCACGCTGGGCCGCGGCGGCTCGGATTATTCCGCGGCCGTCCTCGCCGCGGTCACGAACGCGAACGAGCTTCGCATCTACACCGACGTGAGCGGCTTGATGAGCGCGGACCCGCGCTTTGTGAAGAGTGCGAAGCCGCTCGCGACGATCTCATACGCGGAGGCTGCGGAGCTCAGCTACTTCGGCGCGAAGGTCATCCACCCGCGCACGGTGCTCCCCGCGGTCGAGGCCGGCATCCCCGTACGCATCCTGAACACCTTCGCGCCCTCCGATGCGGGAACGACCATCACCCACGACACGTCGCAGGACGGGAGCGTCGTGAAAGCGACGACCTCACTGGGCGGCCTGGGCCTGATCACGGTGCAGGGTGCGGGCATGAGCGGGGTCCCCGGCTTCGCCGCCCGGGTGTTTGACACGACCGCCGCGGAGCGGGTGTCGGTGATGATGATCAGCCAGTCCTCGAGTGAGAACTCGATCTGCCTCGTCGTTCCCGACGACGCCACCGAGCGGCTCAAGGCCTCCCTCGAGAGGATGTTCAACGCGGAGCTGCGCCGCCACGATGTCGAGAAGATCGACGTGGAGCGGCCCGTGGCGATCGTGGCCGCGGTGGGGGAGGGGATGCGCGGGACGCCCGGCGTCGCGGCCCGTGTGTTCAGCGCGCTCGGCAAGGCCGGCGTGAACGTGGTGGCGATCGCGCAGGGCTCCAGTGAGCTCAACATCTCGCTCGTGGTGCTGGAGAAGGATCGCGAGAAGGCGGTCCGTCTCATCCACGAGGAGTTTCACCGCTGAGGAAGCTCAACCACTACAGCTTCCTCATCGTCGTCGCCGCCGTCTTCGTTCCGACCGTCATCGGTGTGGCCATAACGCTCGCCCCGGTCGGAGCCGCCGCGCTGCCCGCCGTAGTGGTCACTTTCGCGCTCGACCTCGCGGTTCTCGGCGGCGTCTGGCTCGCGCTGCGGCCGGGTCGTGCGGACATTCGCTCGAAGGAGGAGCTCGATCGAGCGCTCCGCGGGGGACGCCCGGTCGTGGTCGAGCTCTATTCGAACTTCTGCCTTATCTGCATGTCGAACCGGCAGGCCATCAAGCTCGCCACGACGAGCCTAGGCAGCGCCGCGCGCCTCGTTCGGCTCGAGCTGCCGACCAAGGCCGGGAGCGCGATCGGCGACGCGTACGGCGCGCGGTACACACCGAGCTACCTCGTCTTCGACGAGCAGGGCGACCTCGTCCGTACGATCGTCCCCGACAACGTGACGCCGCTCGCGAACGGCTACCGCGTCCTTGATGACCAGGGCGCCATCGTGAGCCGCGCCCAGCGTGTCACGCCCGACCTCCTCGTCTCGATGGTCCGGAGCGCAGCCTAGAACGGTCGCATCCTCCCTCGACGCACACTGGGTTCGTGCGCGACCCGGGCGCGCCCTTCGACCTCTGCCGGATCCTCGAGCCCGCGGGCGAGCCCGAGCTCATCCACCAGGAAGCTCCCGAAGACGCGACGATCCTCGACCTCGGGTGCGGCACGGGCCGAATCACGCACGCGCTCATCAAGCTGGGACATCGCGTCACCGCCGTCGATTTCGACGAGCGGATGCTTGACGAGATCGAAGGCGCCGAGACGGTCCTGTCGCGGATCGAGGATCTCGACCTGGGCCGGACATTCGGGGTGGTGCTCCTCATGAGCACGCTCATCAATCGACCGGATCAGACCGGCCGCCTCGCGCTTCTCGCAGCATGCCGACGACACGTCGCGCCCAATGGCGTGGTGCTCATCGAACGGTACGACCCGGAGATCGGAGTGGATCCGCGGCCGACCGAGAGGGAGTTCGCTGGCATCACCATCCGCGTGACCGACGTCCGACGTGAAGGTCCGCTCATCTCGCAGTCCGTCGAATACGACGGCGGCGACCGTGGGAAATGGCGAATCCGCATCGACGGCCGATATGTGTTGAATGACGACGAGACGCTCGCCGATCTGGCCGCAGCCGGCCTCCGGCTACGCCATTGGATCGACGACCGGCACCGGTGGCTCGCCGCGACGGTCGCCTGATACGTCAAACTTGCCCACAATGCGCAAGCGGAAGGTCGCGGTCCTCGGGGCCACCGGCACGGTCGGGCAGCGCTTCATTGGGCTGCTCGCGGGTCACCCCTGGTTCGAGATCGCCGCCCTGACCACGAGTGAGGGCAAGGCCGGAAAGCGCTACGGCGATGTCACGCCGTGGCATTGGGCCGGCGACATGCCTGCGGCCGTCGCCGACATGATCCTTCAGCCGACCAAGGCCGACCTCGACGCGGAGGTCTGCTTCTCGGCGCTGCCGCCCGAGGCCGCCGAGCGGTGGGAGGTGGAGCTCGCGAAGGCCGGCCACCACGTCTTCTCGAACGTGAAGACGCATCGGATGGACGACGACGTCCCGCTGCTGATCGCGGAGGTCAACCCCGAGCATATGCACGCGCTCGACGTGCAGCGCCGCGGGCGCGCGTGGTCAGGATCGATCGTCACGAACGGGAACTGCTCGGCGATCGGCTTCGCGCTCGCGGCGGCGCCGTTGCATAAGACGTTCGGCATCGAGCGCGCCGTGGTGACGACCATGCAGGCGATCTCGGGGGCCGGATATCCGGGCGTCGCTTCGCTCGACGCGCTCGACAACGTCGTCCCCTTCATCTCCGAGGAAGAGGAGAAGATGGAGTCGGAGAGCAAGAAGTTCCTCGGCCGCTGGGACGGAAAGCGCTTCGTCGATGCGGAGTTCTCGTTCTCGGCGCACTGCAACCGCGTCTCCGTCCGCGACGGCCACACCGAGACGGTGAGCCTAACGCTGCGCGGATCGCCTACCCCGGAGGCTGTGAAGGACGCAATGCGCGACTTTCGTGGCCGCCCGCAAGAGCTCAGGCTCCCCACCGCCCCGGACCGCCCGATTCACGTGCGCGACGATCGCGACCGCCCGCAGCCGGTCCTTGACCGTGACACCGAGCGGGGCATGGCCGCGGTGGTGGGCCGCGTGCGCGAGGATCCCGCGATGGGCATCAAGTACATCGTGCTCACGCACAACACCATCCGCGGCGCGGCCGGTGGGTCGGTGCTGAACGCCGAGCTCCTCGCTGCCGAGGGATGCCTCGGGAGTTGAGCGCCGCGACCGAGACCTTCGTGGCGCGGCTCGACCGCGTCCCGCTCAACAGCTTTCACTGGCGCCTGCTCATCCTTTCGGGTCTCGGCTGGATGTTCGACGCGATGGACGTCCTCATGCTCAGCTTCCTGCTCACGCCGATCCGGGGCGAGTTCAAGCTCGACCCGGCGGGCGTCGGCCTCATCGCGAGCGC
>VBDX01000163.1 GCA_005881885.1 Chloroflexota bacterium | reverse complement strand
TCTTCGCCTGCCCGCAGACGCTCCGCCGCGACGCGCGGCAGGAGCATCCGTCCCCAGGCCGCTTCGCCGATCCGGCCGTCGCGCGTCACCGCGACCACGTGTGCCGTGAGCCATGCGCGATCGCCGTCGAGGATCGCGCCGCCTTCTAGGCCGAACCCCACCTCCGCCGTGGTTCGCTCGAGGGCCGCACGCGCTCGGGCGAGCGCACCCTCGCGGGTTTCGGCCTCTCCGAGCGGCATCATGCCGACGCCGCTCGGCACGTCGACGGCTTCGAGCGCGCATTCGTGCGAAAGCCGGGCGAGCGACCGGCGGACCGCGTCGACCTTGGCCGGGTTCGTCGATCCGACGGCTGCGGTGCGAAAGGGGAGCGGCACGCCGCCATTCTCGGCGTTAGCGGATGGTCACTCTCCCCTGTGTGTCAGGGTGATCTTTCAGGAAGAACTCAAACGTGCCCGTGCGAGTAAACGTGTATCTGAACGAGGCGTTCGGTGCGATCCATGCGCTGAAGACGGGCGTGGGGTGGGTCGGCGTGCCGCTGCGAAGGACCGCAGATGCAGGGCCGTAGTTCGTCCACTTCACCGTCGCGCCGACGCCAACGTCGAGCCATGCGGGAAAGAAGGGCACGCCCTCGTCGACGCTGACGCCCCAATCCTCCCCGGGCGAATGGCCGAAGTAGGTCGGGCCGGTGCAAGCGGTCGATGCGAGAAACGCCAGCAAAATCGCGAGGCGGGGCACGTCGAAAGTCTCCATCCAGGAGGCTTCTCGGCGGGGTATCTACCGGGTACAATTCCGAGTGAAGTGCTCGGAAATACCTCCCCGCCCACTGCTTTCCATGTATCGACCCGCGGCGAGTACGGGATGCGGCTTATGGTCGATCTCGCGCGCCACTGGGGTCAGGGGACGGTATCGCTGCACGCCGTCGCACAGCGTGAGGACCTGCCCGAGGCCTACCTCGAGCAGCTCGTCGCCGCGCTCCGCAAGGCCGGACTCGTGAACGGCAAGCGTGGCGCCGGGGGCGGCTACACGCTCGCGCGCGAACCGCGTGAGATCACCGCCGGCGACGTGGTGCGCGCGCTCGAGGGACCCATCGAGCCGCAGATCTGCACCGCGGAGGGCGACCCCGTGGTGAACTGCGTGCGCGAGCCCGACTGCGGGACGCGCGCCGTGTGGCTGAAGCTTCAAGCGACCATCGCCGGCGCGCTCGACGGCATGACGCTCGCGGAGCTCGCGACGACCACGACCCGGGAACGCGCCCATGTCTAGCCTGGAGATCCGCGACCTTGTCGTCAGCGTCGAAGGAAAGACGATCCTGAACGGCATCGATCTCGCGATCGAGAGCGGATCGGTCCACGCGATCATGGGTCCGAACGGCTCCGGCAAGAGCACTCTGTCGCTCGCGATCATGGGCCACCCCAAGTACAAGATCGTGCGTGGCCAGGTCCTCTTCGACGGGCAGAACATTCTTGCGATGCCGGTCGACGCGCGGGCCCGGGCCGGCATCTTCCTCGCGTTCCAGTACCCGTCGGCCATCCCAGGTGTCTCGGTCGCGAACTTTCTGCGCACCGCGATCAACGCGCGCCGCGTCGATCCGACCGGTAATGGCGACGGGCAGGCGAAGAAGAACGACATGCCGATCCCGCAGTTCCGGAAGCTCCTCGCCGAAAAGATGAAGCTTCTCGAGGTCGACGACTCCTTCATCACGCGGTCGGTGAACGACGGATTCTCCGGGGGTGAGAAGAAGCGGCTCGAGATCCTCCAGATGCACATGTTCCAGCCGCGCTTCGCGATCCTCGACGAGACCGACTCGGGCCTGGACATCGACGCGCTGAAGGTCGTGGCCGAGGGCATCGAGGCACTGCGGTCCCCCGAGGTCGGGATCCTCTTGATCACTCATTACGAGCGGATCCTGAAATTCGTACACCCCGACTTCGTGCACGTCCTCGTGGACGGACGGATCGTCCGGACGGGCGGTCCCGAGCTCGCCGCTGAGCTCGAGTCCAAGGGTTACGACTTCGTGCGCGAAGCGCTCTATGCGGGGAAGGCGTAGAGCAGTGGCTGTCACCGTCAAGCCCCAGACCGCGCCGCTCGACGTCGCGCGCATCCGCGCCGACTTCCCAGTTCTCTCGCGGACCGTGCGCGGCAAGCCGGTCGTGTACCTCGACAATGCCGCGACGAGCCAGAAGCCCCGCCAGGTGATCGACGCCATGCGGCGCGTCTTCGAGGAGCACAACGCCAACATCCATCGCGGGGTCTACGAGTTCAGCGAGCGGACGACCGCCGCCTTCGAGGAGGCGCGCGCGAAAGTGGCGCGGCTGTTGAACGCGCCGAGCGAGCGCGAAGTGATCTTCGTACGCAATGCCACCGAGGGCGTCAACCTCGTCGCGTACTCGTGGGGCCGGGAGAACATCAAGCCGGGCGATCGGATCGTGACCACGGTGCTCGAGCACCACTCCGACTTCGTCCCGTGGCAGCAGCTAGCCAAAGATGTTGGGGCGCAGGTGGTCGTGGTCGACATCGACGATGAAGGCCGCCTGCGCAGGGACCAGCTCTCGGCGGAGCTGCGCAAGGGCGCGAAACTCCTCGCCATCACGCACACCTCGAACGGCCTCGGCACAGTCAACCCGGTCAAGGAGATCGCGGCGGAGGCGCACGCCGTCGGCGCGACGGTCGTCGTCGACGCCGCGCAGGCCGTGCCGCATACCCCGGTCGACGTGCAGGCTCTTGGCGCGGATTTCCTGGTGTTCAGCGGCCACAAGATGCTCGCGCCTCCCGGGTCGGGTGCGGTGTGGGGACGGACGGCTCTTCTCGAGGAGATGCGGCCATTCCTCTACGGCGGCGACATGATCAGCCGCGTGACGGTCTCGATGACCGAGTGGAACGAGCTGCCGTGGAAGTTCGAGGCCGGGACGAGTTCGTACGTCGACGCGATCGGACTCGGAGCGGCGGTCGATTACCTGACCGACGTCAGCCTCGAGCGCATCCACGAGCACGAGCTCTCACTCGTCGGCTACCTCCTGCCGCGCCTCGGGGAAATACCCGGCGTCACGATCTACGGGCCGAAGACGCTCGAGAGTCGAGTCGGGGTGGTGTCCTTCAACATCGAAGGAATCCATCCGCACGATGTCGCGACGATCTTCGATCGTGAGGCCGTCTGTGTCCGCGCCGGGCACCACTGCAACCAGCCGCTCATGACGCGACTCGGCGTCCCGGCGACGACGCGCGCCAGCTTCTACCTTTACAACACGATCGAAGAGTGCGACGCGCTCGTACGCGTCGTGCATGCCGCCAAGAAGGTCTTCGGGGTTTAGTCATGGATGACATGTATCGTGACTACATCCTCGACCACTACAAGAACCCCCGGAACTTCGGGGAGCTCGAGGGAGCGACGCACACCTACCACGACTCGAACCCCCTCTGCGGCGACGAGATGACGATGCAGCTCAAGATCGACGACGGTCACGTCAGAGACGTGCACTTCGTGGGCAAGGGCTGCGCGATCTCGCAGGCGTCAGCCTCGATCCTTACGGAAGAGGTGAAGGGAAAGACGCTCGACGAAGTGAAGGCGATCGACCGCGATCACGTGCTCGCGAACCTGGGCATTCCGATCAGCCCGGCGCGCGTGAAGTGCGCGCTGCTCGGGCTCAAGGCGCTGAAGGGCGCCGCATGGGGTCTCACCGCGTGGCCCGGCGAAGAGGTGAAAGCGAAATGACGACTGAAGTCACGAGCCAGGTACCGGACAGCTACAAGTACGGCTGGTACGACAAGGAAGCGCCCATCAACGTGAAGCACAAGGGGCTCTCCCCAGAGGTCGTGCGGGAAATCAGCCAGACGTTCAAGCACGAGCCCGACTGGATGCTGCAGCGGCGCCTCAAGGCGCTCCGGCACTTCGAGGCCCGGGCCATGCCGACCTGGGGCGCGGACCTTTCACCGCTCGATTTCCAGGACATCTATTACTACGTCCTCGCGTCAGACAAGCGGGCGCAGAGCTGGGAAGACGTGCCCACGTACGTGAAGGACACCTTCGACAAGCTCGGCATCCCGCAGGCCGAGCAGAAGTACCTCGCCGGCGTCGGCGCGCAGTACGACAGCGAGGTGGTTTACCACAACATTCGCAAAGATCTCGAGAAGCTCGGCGTCATCTTCATGGACACCGACACGGCCATGAAGGAGCACGAGGACATCGTCAAGCAGTACTTCGGCACCGTGATCCCGGCGAACGACAACAAGATGGCCGCGCTGAACACCGCGGTGTGGTCGGGCGGGTCCTTCGTCTACGTGCCCAAGGGGGTGAAGGTCGAGATCCCGCTGCAGGCCTACTTCC
>VBDX01000162.1 GCA_005881885.1 Chloroflexota bacterium | reverse complement strand
CCGCGAGTACCAGTCCTGCGTCACCATGTCCACGCGGACGCGTCGACGGAACTCGGCCGCGATCCGGTCGGGCGGCTCGCCGAGCGCCGTGAGCGATTGACGCCGCGCGTGACGGGGGCGGGGGAGCATCGCGTCGATCGAGGCACGCAAAAATCGGCGGTGCCCGCCAGGCGTGGTGAAGACGTCAATCTTTCCGTTGTCGGCCCAGCGGCGGAGCGTGTCGGGGTCGACGCCTAGGATCCGGCTCGCTTCCCCCAGCGTCAGCCAGTCACCGTGCTCAAGGGTCGTCGTTTTGGAGATACCGCAAATCTAGGCGAATCTCAGACCGTTCGCAGAGGGCAGTTGGCGTTTCGCTGGCCACCGCCGGAGGCGAGCCACACCGTTGGTCGATGTATATCGCGATGTATACTACGGGCCGTGGCACGCATGATCCGGAAGCAGGTGTACATCGAGCAGCGCCAGGAGCGGCTGCTCAAGCGGCGCGCCCGCGAGTTGCGCGTGACCGAGGCCGAGCTCATCCGGCGGGGCATCGATCAAATCGGGCGGCTCCCCTCGCTCTTTCCCAACCGTGAAGAGTCGTGGCGCGCGGCGAAGCTCCTTATCGGCGAACGAATGAAGCTGCGCGTCGCGCAGACAGGGCGGACCTGGCGGCGAGAGGACCTCTATGAGCAACGGCTCGGGGCTGCTACTTCTCGACACTAACGTTCTCGTGTACGCGCACGATCCGCGCGATCGGCGCAAGCAGGCGATCGCTGTCGATCTTCTTGATCGATGCATCGGCGCGGAGCGAGCGGCGCTGAGTGCTCAGAATCTCAGCGAGTTCTACGTGGTCGTTACCCAGCGGCTACCGGACCGCATCCGACCCCAGGCAGCCATCCGGCAAATCGAACGCCTCGCCGCGGCATGCCGAGTCCTCGATGTGACCACCCCGCTCGTCCTCGAGGGGTGTCGAGGCTCCGAGGCGCACCGCATTTCCTTCTGGGATGCGCTCGTTTGGGCGGCCGCGAAGCTCGCTCAGATCCCGTATGTGTTGACTGAGGACGCGCAGCACGGACGGTCCATCGAGGGCGTGACGTTCCTTGATCCGTTCGGCACGGAATTCGACGCGGAGACTCTCGCGCTCGGCCGCTGATCCGCCGCCTGCGGCCGAGATCACCGTGCTTCGGGAAGGCGTATAAGGGCCGAGTCCACGAGGGGGAGGTGTAGTCGTGCCCATTCGCCATGCGCTCGCCATTCTCGTCACGGTCTGGCTCGCGGCCTGCGCACCCAAGACGTTGCCGGTCGAAAGTCCGGCCGCGCCGGGATCGACGGCCGCCGCCACCGCGAGTGCGGCGCCATCGAGCAACGCGTACACGCTCACGCTCGATCAGCTCCGGTCGCAGTCACAGGTCCAGAACTTCGAGATCCTCGGCCACAGCTACTTCCAGGGGCCGCATCTCGCGTCCGGCTCGTTCGGCGCCGGCATCAACACGCCACGCGTGTACAAGGGCATCGCCTATCTCGCGGGCTACCCGCCGACGATGTTCGGCGTGATCATCGCCGACGTCCGCGACCCCGCGAACATGAAGATGCTCTCGTTCATCCCGAACAACGCCGGCACGCGGACCGCGTATCTGCGGCTCAACACGCAGAAGATGATCCTCGTGATCGGGTACGACGCGAATGCGGCGAACCCGATACAGGTCCCCGCCGGCCAGTCGGTGAAGGGTGGCTGGGTCTTCTACGACGTGAAGGACCCCGCGAAGCCGGCGAAGCTCGGCGAGTTCGTCGCCCCCGGCGCGGCGACGCATGGGTTCGAGATCGACGACCGCTACGTCTATGGCTGCGCCTCGACGACGCAGACGAAGAAGCCGGTCGGCACCGCACAGTCGCTGACCGTGGTCGACTACGCCGACCCGTCGAATCCGACGCAGGCCTCGGTCTTCCACATCGAGGGCCAGTTCGAGGGCGAGAGCTATGCCGGCGAGGATCTGAAGAACCCCGACGGGACGAACCAGATCATCCAGTGCCATGAGGTGAACAAGGACGGCAACCGTCTCTGGGTCGCGTGGCGCGACGCGGGGATCCTCCTTCTCGACGCAAGCGACCCGAAGAACCTGAAGCAGGTCGGCCGCTATGACTACGTGCCGCCGTACAACGGCGGATCGCTCGGCGCCGCGCACACGGCGGCGTTCGTGCCCCACACGACACCGAACGCGACGCTCCTGCTCACGAACGACGAGATCTTCGCCTGCCCGGCCGGCCTCGATCGGATCGTGGATGTCACCGACCCGGCGCACATGACCGTCCTCTCGACCATCCGCATCCCCGAGGTCGACGACAAGTACGACGCGGCGTCGGGCAAGTTCGTGTGCCCGCCCGGCCAGCAGTCCGCGCACCAGCCGTACTTCCCGCCATACGGGAATGGCAGCCTCGTGTTCCAGGCCTGGTACGGCCAGGGCATGCGCGCGTGGGACATCTCGAATCCGTACCAGCCGAAGGAGGTCGGGCGGTTCATCTCACCGCAGTACCTGCGCGCGCCGACGCCCAACACCTCGCCGTACTCGGACTCGGCCCTCGACCGTCACACCCGCGAGGTGTTCGTCGACCCGGACACCAACCTCGTCTACGTGACCGACGGCAACGGTGGCGGCCTCACGGTCCTCAAGTACACCGGTCCGATCCCGGAGCGGGCGCCCATCCCCGGCGTGCGCTAGAAAAAAGAGGCGGCCCGCGACAAGCGGGCCGCCTCAGCGCTCTTAGCCGGATCGACTACTGGTGGTAGACGCCGATCCCCCCTAGGGGATGAGTCGCCGTTGGACGCAGCGGGACGAAGATCTCGTCGTTGATCGGGTTCGCCGCGACCGAGTGCGCGCCGACCCCCGTCGTCACGTTCTGGATCCACTTGTTGGTCATCGCGTCGATGATCCCGAGGACCGGACCGGTCGGGTTGTTGCGGGCGGCCACGTAGTAGTGCTTGTCGCCTGGGTTGTACCAGACCTCGTCCGCGCCGCTGACGTCGCCGATCTTCGCGACCACATCACCGGTGCGCGCATCCATTATCTGGACCGCGCCCGGGTCGCCGCAGCCGATCAGCAGTTGCTGCTTCGGGCCGAGCGCGAGCCCCGCAGGCCCGCAGCTCTTGACGTCAAACAGGCCGACCACGGAGCGTGTGCGCGGATCGATCACCGCGACCGCGCCGCCCGAATGGGTGGTGGTCTCGGGCACGGACATGTAGAAGAGGTGCGTCTCGGGATCCCAGACCGGCTGCTCGAGCCCGGCGGTCGCGTCGTCGAAGCTGATCTTGGCCACGATTGCGCGGGTCTGCGTGTCGATCAGGCTCGCGAACGGTGGCGTGTCCGCGTCGTTGGCGATGAGGATCAGCTTGTCTTTCTGGTCGTACGCGATCTCGTCGGCGCGAGTCTCGGTCGTGCCGGTCGGAATTGTGGCCACCCACGAGTTGGTGCGCAGGTCAAACACCTGAACGCGGCTCATTCCGTCACCGACCCAGAGTTCGTCGCGATCGTGCACCACGACGACGCCGTTCGGACCGGACGTATCGGGGTTGCCGGTGTTGCCGACGAAGGCGGGCGAGCCGGTCAGCCGCGTTTCGAACGTGTTGGACGACGCGTCGAAGATGTCGACCGCCTTGTTCGAACGGTCTGCGAGGTAGTACGTCTGACTGGATCGCTCGACGAAGCTGATGTCGAAGCTCATCAACGGGGTGCTGCCAGCCGGGAGATCGATGAACGCGCTCTGGTGGTACGTGTTGGCGGTGTTGTCGGCGAATGCCGGGGTACCTGAGGTGCCCGCGAGGATGAGTGCGGCAGCGACTATGAACGCAGGCGGAATACTCGTCTTCATGGTGTGCCCCCCCATGCGAATTGATGCGGTCGGATTATCGGAGACGGTTAACGACTGAGTGCTGGCTTGGCGCTTGAGGCTGGTGCGATGGAGTCGGCGGCGGTGCCTCCAGCCGCGAAGGGTACGCGGCTACGCTCCGCCGCAGCTCCCAACGCCGTCGTTGGCGAGGCTGAGTGCCGAGAACAAGAGGACGGCGCCCAACAC
>VBDX01000060.1 GCA_005881885.1 Chloroflexota bacterium | reverse complement strand
TCGTGGACTTGCCCGCGCCGTTCGGTCCGATGTAGCCGACGAGGCTCCCTGGCTCGACCCTGAACGTGAGGTCCGTCACCGCGTGGACCACGTCGGTGCGCCGGCGGAGGCGGCCAACAGCGCGTCGCACCACGAAGTCTTTCCCGACGTGCTCGACCTCGATCGCCGGCACGCTCAACCGCCGGCGCTCTGGTAGTGGCGGACGCCGACGCGCCAGACGGCGCTCGCCACGAACGCCGCGGCGACGGCGACGAGCGGCGACACGAAACGCAGCCATTCGGGCAGTCCGATGGGATCGGGCTTACCCAGGATGTAGAGGGCGGGGAAATAGGCGACGAACGCGATCGGAAAGATGTAGGCGAGGAACCGGCGAAGCCACTGGTCATAGACGTTGATCGGAAACTGGCTCAGGAACTGTCCGCCGTAAGTGAACGCGTTCGAAGCCTCGCGGGCTTCGACCGACCAGAACGCGATGCAGATCGTGGTGACCCAGATCGAGGCGAAGATGACGACGCCGACTGGCACGACCAGGAGGAGCATCGCGACGCGGCCGATGTCCCAATCGATGCGCAGGTTCGCGAGGGCGTACGCGAGCACCGCGAGCGCTCCCACGGCTTTCCCGAGGCGACGCACCTGGAAGTCTGCCGAGAGGAGCTGGAACAGCGTGGCCCGCGGGCGGACGAGGAGCAGGTCGAAGTTCCCGTCCCGGATGAGCCGTGGAAATTCGTCGAGATGACCGATGGCGAGATCGGTGAACGCGAAGGCGAGCCCCGAGATCGCGTAGAGCAGCGCAACTTCGGGGAGCGTCCACTGGGCGAGCTGCTGCACGTTCGCGAAGATGACGAGGATCGCCACGAAATCGATGAACGAGATAAGAAGCGTGCCCGTGATCTCGAGCGCGAACGAGGTGCGGTACTGGAGCTGCGCTCGCAGACGCGCCGCGATCAGCCGCCGGTAGAGCGCGAGGAGGTCGCGGGCCTCAGCCACCCTGCACCACCAGGCGGCGCGTGCCGACCGCGAACAGCCAGTACGACACGACGAGCAACCCGGCCGCCCAGGCGAGCTGGCCCGCCAGCGCGACGAGGACCGATGGCCCTCGTGTCGCGCCGACGAAGATGTCGACCGGCGTCTGCACCATCGCCGGGAAGGGCGTCGCGTTCGCGATCGCGGCGAGCCAGGGTGGGAAGAACTGGATCGGGATCGTGAATCCCGAGAACACGCTCATGACGACGAGCGCCAGGATCATCGCGCCGCGCGTGTCCGTGGTCCAGAACGCCGCGAGGTTGTACAGCAGCCGGAACCCAAAGCTGACGGCGACGGCGAGCGCGAGGCTCGCGAAGAATGCCAGCCACACGAACGGATCCGCCGGCAGCACCGCACCGAACGCGAGGGCGCCGACGGCGACCGGCGGAATGCCGCGGAAGATCAGCTGATAGAGGGCGCGGCCGTAGTCCGTGGCGAGGCCTGCCCGAATGGGGTGGATCGGCCGGATGAGGTCCGTCGAGATGTCACCGCTGCGCACGCGAAGGGCGAGCTCCTGCCAACCCCAGAGGGCCACGACGTTCAAGAGGCCCTGAGTGACCCAGACGTAGGTGATCGTCGCGGCGGCGTCGTACGCACCGATCCGCTCGCGCTCGGCGAAGAGCGCCAGGAGCACCGAGGCGCGCATCAGGCCGAAGATGATGTTGGTGAAGGCGCCGGCAGCTGTCGCCGCGGGGTACGCGGCGTAGCGGAGATAACCGCGGCGCGCGATCTCCAGGTCGGTCCGAACGGAAAGCGGGAGCACCGCGGAAGACTAGGTCTAGTGCGCCCGCCTGAGGTGATCGAGGATCTCGGCCATCACGCGGCAGTCGACCTCGTTATAGGCGGCGATCTCGCGCATGACCGGCGACTCCCTGAGGCTGCGTCCGCGGGCACGTGACTCAGCGGCCGCGGACCACGCTCCGGCCATCGCGCCGGCGCCGTCGGCGAGGCCGTCAGCCCATTCCGTCGCGATGAACCCGTGCGCGTGCAGCGCGCGCGCGATCGCCTTGAGACCGAACGAGAAGGCGCCCTTGACGACGACGGGCTCGGCGCGGAAGACCCGGCCGAGCAGGTCGTACCACTGGAGGGGCGGCCATTCGCGGTCAGGATGGCGCGAGCGCGCCGACTCATACGCGCGCTCGAAGTTGGACTCCTCAGCGAGCGACCAGTGGACGAGCCGCACGTCGCTTGCCGATGCCAGACCCGCGGCCGTCGCGAGTACGGCGAGGTGCGCGAGCCACTCGTCGATCATGCGTCCCTCCGCGTCCACACCCAGGTCGTCCACCGTGAACTGCTGGAAAGACCATTGGCGCTCGCGATAGGTGCCGCAGCCGATCTGGAAGATGAGGGACTGGCCGCCCTTCTGCGGGAACGAGCGAAAGTCGTCATCCAAGTCGTGCACGAATTCGAAGTCCACGAAGGCCTCGGCGGCGGGCGGGACCCGCCAGCGCTCCTCATCGGCGGTGACGCGGCCTGGCCGTACAGCCTCGCCGCCGTCGCGGTTCACGGCTATCACGGCGTCCAGCGTTCGCGCGTGTTCGCCATCCAGGCCGAAGAGGACTGCCGAGGTCCGCGTGTCATCCCATCGCGTCACGCCGGTCGCGTGCGCCGCGGCACGAAGCTCGGCGTTCACGCGGGGCAGGATCGTGAGATCCGCCAGCTTTACCGCGATCTCCGCCTTCGCGGTATGCCAGGGGAAATCGCTGTTGGCCTTCATGTTCGGCCAGAGCTCAGGCACGGACGGGATCGGGAGCACGCGCCACTCGGCGCCCTCGGTCCGCAGGCGGCGGATCCATGCGCAGGCGCGGGCGACGATGCTCGCGAGGTCTTCGTCGCGGGACCGCACATACGCATCGGATGGCACGCGCGCGAGCCGTTCCCAGCACCGATCGCCGCGGGCGGCGCCTTGCCGCCACGCGCGACCGGCCACGTACGCGGCCGGTGGTGTGAATCCCTGCAGCCGTCCGAGCGCCTCGTTGTAGATCCAGGCCTGGGCCATCACGTCGACATCGTTCGCGCCGAGCCCACCGTCCTTCAGCAGGTGCAGCGTGGAGAACTTGACGTCGACCACCCGGTAGTGACGGCCGTGGCGCAGCGCGGCCACCGGAAGCTCCAGCTGATCGCCAATGAACGCGTCAGGGCAGAGCTCACCCAGGATGTCGGAGCGGACGAGAAGGTCCCATCGGATGGCACGCGCGCGAGCCGTTCCCAGCACCGATCGCCGCGGGCGGCGCCTTGCCGCCACGCGCGACCGGCCACGTACGCGGCCGGTGGTGTGAATCCCTGCAGCCGTCCGAGCGCCTCGTTGTAGATCCAGGCCTGGGCCATCACGTCGACATCGTTCGCGCCGAGCCCACCGTCCTTCAGCAGGTGCAGCGTGGAGAACTTGACGTCGACCACCCGGTAGTGACGGCCGTGGCGCAGCGCGGCCACCGGAAGCTCCAGCTGATCGCCAATGAACGCGTCAGGGCAGAGCTCACCCAGGATGTCGGAGCGGACGAGAAGGTCCGCGACCCCGAAGGTGCGCCGCTCCGGGTCCCGGAGTACGGCGGACGCGATCACCGGTGCACCGTCCTTCATCGCGTCCCATGTCGCTTCCGCGGCCGCGAGAGAGCGGGCCTCGTCCGGACGCGTCGAGATACGCGTCACCGGCCAGCGCGCCTGGAGATCGACGAGGAGCGCCTGCTCGAAGCGGCGCCCCTGCTCCATGAGAAAGCGCGGTAGATCGAAGACGCGGTCGTAGCCGGGCAGACGATCGTCGCGACGGAAGCCGTGCTGTTCGCCGTACTCCGCGAGCCAGTCGACGAGCAAGTCCCCGTCGCACCAGTTACGGACCGCGCCCGCGGGCACCCACTCCAGCCACTCCACGTCGCTCCGCGGGTCGACGACCATTCCGTCGTCACGTTGGGTGATCGCGGCGCGACCGATCACCAAGAACTCGGGGGGCTCTGCCCCCCGGCCCCCGAGTGCGGGTCCCAGCCGAGCGTCTCGAGGAGCCCGCGGAAGTCGGGCTCCTCGCGAAGCGCGGCGCCGTCGGTCGGCGCTGGCGCGCCCCCGCGATTCGCCCAATACACGTCCATCCCGACGCGTGCGGCGCCGCCGACGTCGTGGGCCGAGCCCGCGACGAACAGGACTTCCGCTGAGTCGAGCCCGAGTCGATCAAGCGCCATCCGATAAGGAAGCGGATCGGGCTTGTACGCGCCGGCCTCTTCAGCGGTCACGACGAGCTCGAAGCGTCCCGCGCGAAACGCGGCCGTTGGGTGATCGCGGCGCGACCGATCACCAAGAACTCGGGGGGCTCTGCCCCCCGGCCCCCGAGTGCGGGTCCCAGCCGAGCGTCTCGAGGAGCCCGCGGAAGTCGGGCTCCTCGCGAAGCGCGGCGCCGTCGGTCGGCGCTGGCGCGCCCCCGCGATTCGCCCAATACACGTCCATCCCGACGCGTGCGGCGCCGCCGACGTCGTGGGCCGAGCCCGCGACGAACAGGACTTCCGCTGAGTCGAGCCCGAGTCGATCAAGCGCCATCCGATAAGGAAGCGGATCGGGCTTGTACGCGCCGGCCTCTTCAGCGGTCACGACGAGCTCGAAGCGTCCCGCGCGAAACGCGGCCAGCCGGCCGAGCTTGCGCGAGCAGTTCGTCACGATGAATCGACGCGTGCCATCAAGTCGCTCGAGGACCGGCGGCACATCTGGCCAGGGCGCGAAGTCGTGGCCCCAGCGCCGCAATAGCTCCGCCGGATGTTTCGACTCGAGGCCGACCTGCGTCGCGGCCTCGCGCACGACCTCGACGAACGGCCGGTAGCGCTTTCCGCGGAGGAGCTCCTGCGAGGCCGCGTGCCAGCGCATGCCGAGCTCGCGGTCGCCTGCAACCTCCGACCAGAGCGACCACGTGTCGAGCAGCGCGGTGAGGAGATCGAAACCGACCGCCGCGTACCGCATGCGATTAGCCTACGGGCGAATAGACTCCGCGCGCGTTCGCAGGGGAGGCAAGAAAAGAAGACGTGGCCCGTTACATCACGCTCATCAGCTTCACCGAGCAAGGCATCAAGACGATCAAGGACTGGGACAAGCGCGTCGCGGCGAGCCGGGAGCGGCTCGAGCGTGCGGGTGGGAAGCTCGTCGATGTCTACCTGACGTTCGGCGAGTACGACGCGGTCGCGATCACCGAGGCCCCGAACGACGACGTCGCGCTTCGCAATGCCCTTGAGTACGGCCTGTCGGGCAACGGCCGCAGCCGCACGATGCGCGCCTTCACCTCGGACGAGGCAGTCCGGGTCACGAAGCAGCTCTCCTAGCGCGAGAAAGTCAAAGTGGGCACGCGGAGCGAGTGGCTTTTCGCCAAGACCGAGGCCACCGCGACCAGCGGCATGGTCACTGCCGACCCGCTTCCCGCGGAGGCGGGCGTCGAAATACTGCGCCAGGGCGGGAATGCGCTCGACGCCGCGCTGGCGACGGCCTTCGCACTCGGCGTCACCTCGCCGATCGGCAGCGGGCTCGGCGGCATCGCGGGACTTGTGATCTGGCGTGACGGGAAGACGAGCGCGTTCGATGGCTCGACTCGCGCGCCACTCGCGTCGCGCGAGGACATGTTCGAGCTCCGGGGTGGGGATGCGCGAGCCGGCATGTACGGATGGCCCGCGGTGAAAGACGACGCGAATGCCGAGGGTCCCTTGTCGGTGAGCGTGCCGGGCGCCGTCGCGGCATACGAGCTCGCTCACCGCCGCTTCGGCAAGCTGCCCTGGGCTCGCCTCTTCGAACCGGCGATCCGTCTCGCCCGAGAGGGCTTCCTCATCGATTGGTACGGCACGCTCATCTTCGGGGCGTTCGCGTCGCGGCTGCACAAGAATCCGGAGGCGAAGCGCGTGTACTACCGCGAAGGTGGCGCGCCCTATCGGCCTCCGACCGGATTCGAGCCTCCCGAGCGTCTCGTGCAGCCGGAGCTGGCGCGCTCCCTCGAGACGATCGCCCGCGATGGCGCAAAGGCGCTCTATCGGGGTGATCTCGGGGCGGCGATCGTCGACGACATTCGCGCGCTCGGAGGAATCCTTACGCGCGAGGACTTTTCGACGTACGAGGCGGGCGAGCTTGCGCCGCTCGCGCTTGACTATCGCGGCCATCGCGTGCTCACGCTTCCAGGTCTCTCGGGCGGGCCGACGGTCGCGCGAACGCTCGAGCGGCTCGGGCGGGAGGACTTGCGTCGGTGGCCCCAGCTCGGCGCCGAGAGCCTGCACCGGATCGCCGGAGCGACCCGGGCCGCATTCGGCGAGCGGCTCTCCACGATGGCCGATCTTCCGAACACCACGCACGTGAACGCGGTGGACGGCGATCGGATGCTCGTATCGCTTACGGCGACGCTCGGAGGCGGCTTCGGATCGGCCGTGATGGCGCGCGGCACGGGAATGCTGATCACCAATGGGACGTATTGGTTCGATCCACGGCCGGACCGGCCGAATTCGATCGCGCCGGGCAAGCGCGTGCTCTGGGCGGGCGCGCCGACGCTCGTGCTGCGCGCGGATCGTCCATTCCTCGCGTGCGGCGCGCCCGGCGGACGGAAGATCATGAGCGCGGTCGTCCAGACCATCGTCAATACGCTGGACTACGGCGACGGCCCGCAAGACGCGACCAGCCGGCCGCGCGTTCACGACGAGGGCGAGAGCCTGCAGGTTGATTCGCGGATCCCTGAGGACGTACGTGCCGAGCTCGTGAGGATGGGCCACGAGGTCGAGGTCAAGGTGGAGGATGTTCTCGCGACCTACTTCGCGCGGCCGGCCGCGATCATGATCGAGGCCGGCCGTCTGCGTGGCGGGACGGATGGCACCAAGGTCGGGATCGCACTCGGCTACTGACTTTTGGCCGCCGACGGGCGGCGCCTATGCCCGAACACGTGCGGCGTACCTGCTTTTCGTCATGCCGGGGATACCTAGTTCCTCTACGTCGGGTGGGAAAAACCCTACCTCGCTCTTGAGTACGCCACGGCAGGGTATCCAATTGTGCTGGAGGGTAGCGATGATCAGGTGGTGGGGAAGCAATGGGGGCTGTGGCGCGCGACGTCATCGAAATCGAGCATGTCCGCTGGCGTCGGCGGCCGGCGGATACGGACGACGATGCCCGCGAGGACGCGCGCGTCCTCGAGCCCTACCTCCCACAGCAGGATAGACGGGCCAGCTTCTACCTCACGGTCCGGCAGCGCTTCGCGATATCCACGGCCGGCGCACTCAGCTGGATGGCTATCTCGACCGCGCTCGCCGTGCCGTGGTCGGACGAACTCGCCTCACTCCTCGGCGCACCGGCCGCGTGGCTCCTGATCACCCTCATCGCTCTGGTGCCGGGGTTCCTGAACACGCATCTCGTTCTGAGTCTCCTGCTCGACCGGCCGCGGCAGCTTGACGAGATCGGCGAGCTGCCCGCAGTGACCGTGCTCATCGCCGCCTGGAACGAGCGGGACAGTCTTCCGGACACCATCCGGGCGTTCTCGCGTCTTAGCTATCCCGGACGCTGCGAGCTCCTCATCGTCGATGACGGATCGACAGACGGGACCATCGATGCGCTGGACGAGGTCTTGGACCTTCTGCCGCGGGCGAGGCTCGTCGCGGCCGAGCATGGCGGGAAGGCCGCCGCGCTCAACCTCGGTCTCGCGCAAGTGCGGACACCGGTCGTCGTCACGATGGACGCCGATACGTGCCTTCATCCCGAGGCGCTGCGCCGCCTCGTCACGCGACTTGTCACTGCGCCGCCCGATACGGCGGCCGTTGCCGGCATGGTGCTCACGCGCAATTCCCGGGCGAACCTGCTCACCCGAATGCAGGAGTGGGATTACTTCCTCGCGATGGCATCGGTTAAGCGCCAGCAAGCGCTCTATCAGGGAACGCTCGTCGCGCAAGGCGCCTTCAGCGCGTACAAGACGGAAGCGCTGCGCGCCGCCGGCGGCTGGCCGGTGTGTGTTGGCGAAGACATCGTGCTGACCTGGGCGTTCCAGAAGAAGGGGTTCAGGATCGGCTTTGAGCCGACCGCCGTCGCGTTCACCGCCGTACCACTCGAATGGCGACGATTCGTCCGCCAACGTCGGCGTTGGGCGCGGGGCATGATCGAGGGCCTCGCCGCGCACGGCGACCTCCTGTGGCGAAAGCCGCGGCTCACCGGTTTCTTCGTCGCCATTGACGCGCTCTTCCCGTTGCTCGACGGCGCGTACACGCTGGTCTTCCTGCCGGGCCTCGCCCTCGCGCTGTTCGGTCACTACTACATCGCTGGGCCGTTGACGCTGCTCGTCGTCCCGATCAGCCTCTTGGTCACGATGGCGATGATGCAGCGACAGAGCGCGGTCTTTCGCCAGCTCGGGCTACGTGTCCGGCGCAACCGCCTTGGTTACGTCGCCTATCTCATTACCTATCAGGCCGTGCTCTCGCCGATCGCTCTGCTGGGCTACGCACAGGAGTTCCTTCGCCTCCCGAAACGCTGGTAGCCAGCACGACGCGCGGCATCTTGACGGATGGGCGGCTCGCTCACCGTCGGAGACCGACGCGGGCCGCTAGGCTTACCCGCCGGATGGCGCGCTTCATCGTCGAAGGCGGCACGCCGCTGCGCGGCGAGATCACACCGGCTGGCAACAAGAACGAGGCCCTTCCTCTGATCGCGGCGAGCCTGCTGACCGACGATCCGGTGACGCTCCGTAACGTTCCGCGGATCCGCGATGTGCGCGGCATGGTCGAGATCGTGAGCGCGCTCGGCGCGAAGGTCGAAGAACTCGATGGTCACACCGTGCGGGTGACCGGAGCGCTGAGCAGCACCGAAGTTCCGACGTCGCTCGCGAAAGAGATCCGCGCCTCGCTGCTCTTCGCTGGGCCTCTGCTCGGTCGCCACAAGAGAGTCCGGCTGGGGCGTCCCGGAGGCGACGTGATCGGCCGGCGACGCAACGACACGCATTTCCTAGCGCTCCGCGCTCTCGGCGCCGAGCTCGACGTCTCGAGCGGCGGGTACGGGATGCACACGGCTGGCCTTACTGGCACGGAGATCCTGCTCGACGAGCCCTCGGTCACCGCCACCGAGAACGCACTCATGGCCGCCGTACTCGCCAAGGGCCGCACCGTGATCCGAAATGCCGCAAGCGAGCCGCACGTGCAGCAGCTCGGAATCGCCCTCATGAAGATGGGCGCGCGGATCGTAGGCGTCGGCACGAACACGATCACCATCGACGGCGTCGAGGGACTCAAGGGGATCGACCACACGATCCTCTCCGACCACATGGAGGTTGGGTCCCTCATCGGGGCGATCGCGATGACGCACGGCGACGCCATCATTCGCAACGCCGTGCCGAACCACATGCGGATGACGCGCCTGGTCTTCAAACGACTCGGTGTGGAGACGGAAGTCCAAGGCGACTCGATCCATGTTCCCGCGCAGGAGCGGTTCGTCATCGAGCACGACCTCGGCGGCGCGATCCCCAAGGTGCAATCGCAGATCTGGCCGGGATTCCCCACCGATCTCACGAGCGTCGCGACCGCCATGGCGACGCAGTCCGAGGGTACCGTCGTGATACACGAGTGGATGTTCGAAGGACGCCTCTATTTTGCCGACGTCCTCTCACGTGAGATGGGCGCGCGGATCATTCTGTCGGATCCGCACCGCGCCGTGGTGATCGGTCCGAGCCAGCTTTACGCCGCCGAGATCCGTAGTCCCGACATCCGCGCGGGCATGGCACTGCTTTCGGCGACGCTCTGCGCGAAGGGCACGAGCGTCATGAGCGGGATCGAGCAGATCGACCGCGGGTACGAGGAGCTCGATACCCGCCTCCGCGCTCTCGGCGCAAAGATCGAACGCGCCGCTTGACGTCTTTCGCGACCCATCTCGAATGCTCGCGTTGCCAGGAAGACTTTCCCGTCGATCAGATCGCCCAGGTGTGCAAGAACGACGGCGGGCCGCTCCTCGTCCGCTACGACCTGCGCCGGGTGCGCGATGGGATCAGCCGTGATGCGCTCGGTTCCCGGCCGAGCACGCTTTGGCGGTATCGCGAGCTATTGCCGCACGAGGATGGCGATGCCGTCGTCTCCCTCGGCGAGCCGAATACGCCGCTGGTCGAAACGCCCGCGCTCGGCCGGGCGCTGGGTCTCGCTCGGCTTCGCGTCAAGGATGAAGGCCTTCTGCCCACAGGCACGTTCAAGGCGCGAGGCGCCGCCGTCGGCGTGACGCGTGCCCGCGAGCTCGGCGTCACCGCGCTCGCCCTGCCGACCGCCGGCAACGCCGGCGCGGCGTGGGCGGCATACGGCGCGCGCGCCGGGTTGCGGGTCGTCGTCGTCATGCCCGCGACCACGCCCGACGTCATCGTGCGCGAGACCGCGGCGTACGGCGCAGAGGTCTACCTGGTGCCCGGATCGATCGCCGACGCGGGCGCGGTCGTGCGCGCGGCCTGCGCGAAATACGGCTGGTACGACGCATCCACGCTCCGCGAGCCCTACCGCATCGAGGGGAAGAAGACGATGGGCTTCGAGCTCGCCGAGCAGATGGGCTGGCGTCTCCCCGACGTCATCGTCTATCCGACGGGCGGCGGGGTGGGTCTCATCGGCATGTGGAAAGCGTTCGACGAGCTGCGGGCGATCGGCTGGTTGCGCGCGAAGCTTCCCCGTTTCGTCGCGGTCCAGTCCACCGGATGCGCGCCGATCGTCAAGGCGTTCATCGATGGGCGCCCGGAGTCCGAAGCCTGGCCCGACCCCCACACATTCGCGGCCGGTATCCGCGTCCCGAAGGCGCTCGGCGACTTCATCGTCCTGCGCGCCCTTCGTGAGTCGCAGGGCATCGCGGTCGCGGTGACCGAAGAGGAGATCGCCGGGCGCATGCGGGTTGCAGGCGAGACCGAGGGAATGCTCGTGTGTCCGGAGGGTGCCGCCGGTCTCGCGGGCGCGGCGACCCTTCGCCGCGACGGATGGATCCGAGACGACGACGAGGTCGTCGTCTTCAACACCGGCACCGGTCTGAAGTACGCCGAGTCGCTCCAGGGCGAGCGTCCCCGCACGCTCGGGATCGGGGAGCTCCCGCTCGAGCGAGAGCTCAATAACGAGACTCGCGAGCGGCGCGGCCGCTAACGTCCCGAGAACTAACATCACGGCGTGACGATCGCGCCGGACATCCTCGCGCTCGTCGGGCGAACGCCCCTCGTGCGCCTCGGGCGCATCGGCAAAGGCCTTCGCCCGACCCTGGTCGCGAAGCTCGAACACCTGAACCCGGGTGGCTCGGTCAAGGACCGCATCGGCATGCTGATGATCGAAGACGCCGAGCGCCGGGGCCTCTTGCGTCCGGGCGGCGTCATCGTCGAACCGACGAGCGGCAATACGGGCGTCGGTCTCGCGATGGCCGCGGCGATCAGGGGATACCGGCTCATCTGCACGATGGCCGACAAGCAAAGCCAGGAGAAGCGCGACCTGCTGCGCGCCTACGGCGCGGAGGTCGTGGTGTGCCCCAGCGCGGTGCCGCCCGAGTCGCCGGAGTCCTACTACAAGGTCGCCGACCGGCTCACGCGGGATATCCCCGGCGCATTCCAGCCCAACCAGTACTACAACGCGATGAATCCCGAGGCACATTACCGGACGACCGGACCGGAGATCTGGGAGCAGACCGATGGACGCATCACCCATCTGGTCTCGGGCATCGGGACCGGCGGAACGGTGACCGGTGCGGGGCGGTACCTGAAAGAAAAAAACAAGGCCATCGTGATCGTGGGCGCCGACCCCGCCGGTTCGATCTACACCGGCGAGATCCATCCGTATAAGACCGAGGGCATCGGCGAGGACTTCTATCCAGGCACGTTCGACCCGACGCTGGTCGACCGCTGGGTGCGCGTCGCGGACCGCGACGCGTTCCTCACCGCGCGCCGGCTCACGCGCGAGGAGGGGATCCTCGTCGGCGGGTCGTCGGGTACCGCGATGTTCGCGGCCCTGGAGATCGCGAAAGAGCTCGACAGCCACGCGCTGGTGCTGGTGCTATTCGCCGACTCGGGCCGCAGCTATCTCTCGAAGATCTACAACGACGAGTGGATGCGGCAGAACGGTTTCCTCGGGTTCGTCGTGCCCGCGACGGTGAGCGATGTGATGAAGGAGCGCGCGGGGACGCCGGAGCTCATCTGCGTGTCGAAGAGCGAGAGCGTGCGGCAGGCGATCGACACCATGCAGCGCTACGGAATCTCGCAGATCCCGGTCACGGCCGACGGCGCCGCGGGCACCGTGACCGACATCGTCGGCAGCGTTCAGGAGAAGACGATGCTCGACCGCGTCTTTCGCGAGCCCTCGCTCGTCGATGAGCGCGTCGAGCGCCTCATGGACCCGCCATTCCCCGTGGTGCAGGCCACCGACGACGTCGAGCGCCTGTACCAGGAGCTGTCGAGCGGCGCGCCGGCGCTACTCGCGGCACGCGACGACCGACCGGTGTCGATCATCACCAAAGCGGACCTTCTCGAGTTCGTCGCTCACCAGCGAAGACGTTCGTAAGCGGCTGCGCAGCGAGAACGTGAAGACCGCACCGCACAAGCACGGCTTCGAGACCATCGCGATCCATGCCGGTCAAGATCCCGAAGGGCTGACCGGTGCGGTGGTTGTCCCGATCTTTCAGACCTCGACCTTCGCGCAGGAAGCGGTCGGCAAGAACAAGGGCTACGAATACGCGCGCACCGGGAACCCCACGCGCACGGCGCTCGAGACCTGCCTCGCCGCGCTCGAAGGCGCGCGCTGGGCCCTCGCGTTCGCCTCGGGAATGGCGGCGTCCGACGCGGTGGCGCATCTCCTTTCGAAGGGCGATCACGTGGTCATGGCCGACGACGTCTACGGCGGAACGTACCGCCTCTTCGCGCGAGTGTTCGACCGTGCTGGCATCGACCTGACGGCGGTGGACATGCGCAAGCTGGACGCGGTCCGCCGCGCGGTGCGTGCGCGCACCAAGCTGGTCTGGATCGAGACGCCGTCGAATCCGCTCCTCAAGGTGCTCGATATCGCCGCGCTCGCCGAGATCGCGCACAAAGCGCACGCGCTCGCCGTGGTGGACAACACGTTCGCGAGCCCGTACCTGCAGCAGCCCACCAAGCTCGGCGCCGACCTGGTGCTCCACTCGACGACGAAATATCTGGGCGGGCACTCGGACGTCGTCGGAGGCGCGCTCGCAGGGGAGGACGCCGAGCTCCACGATCGCCTCGCGTTCGTGCAGAACGCGGCCGGTGGCGTCCCGGGTCCGTTCGACGCCTGGCTCGTGCTGCGCGGCGCGAAGACCCTCGGCCTGCGGATGGATCGGCACTCTGCGAACGCGCAGGCCATCGCGGAGTGGCTCGCGGAGCACCCCAAGGTCACGCGGGTGAATTACCCCGGGCTGGCCTCGCATCCGCAGCACGCGCTCGCGCGACGTCAAATGCGCGCGTTCGGCGGGATGCTTTCGTTCGAGCTGCGCGGCGGCGAAGCGTCCGCCAAGCGTGTCGCCGCACGGACCAAGATCTTCGCCCTCGCCGAATCGCTCGGCGGCGTCGAGTCGCTCATCGAGCTCCCGCTGGCAATGACGCACGGATCGGTCCGGGGGACAAAGCTCGCGCCGCCCGCGGGGCTCGTCCGCCTCTCGGTGGGCATCGAGACGATCGACGATCTCATCGCCGACCTCGCTCAAGCGATCGCCTAGGGTGCTTCTTCCCCTCGAGACCGGGCGGCTCGTCATCCGCCAGTACCGCGACGCCGACGCCGTGCCGTTGCATGACGTTTTTGGGTCGGCCGAGGTGATGAAATGGACGCCGAGCCCGCCGTCTAAGGACCTCGCCGAGACGGCGCAGCGGCTCGCACGCACGATGGCGTTCACCGCGCGCCAGCCTCCGGGCCTTGGGCTCTGGGCGCTCGAGCTGCGCGGGACGGGCGAGTTCCTCGGCCAGGTCGGGCTTTTTCCCGTCGAGGGGACTGGCCCGGAGGTCGAGGTCGCCTACGAGCTCGCGCCGCGGGCGTGGGGGAGGGGATACGCGACCGAGGCTGCCCGCGCGCTCGTCGATTACGGGTTCGACGAGATCGGGCTCCCGCGCATCGTCGCGCTCATTGTTCCGGACAACGTCCGCTCACGGCGCGTCGCTCTGAAATGCGCCATGACCCTCGAGGGCCCCGGCCGTTTCTACGGGCTCGATCTGGTCGTGTACGCGACCTCACGCCTACGCTGATCGCCTGAATATCGCGATCGCGTTCGGCGCGGGGATGCTCTCGTTCCTGTCGCCCTGCGTACTGCCGCTCGTGCCGGCCTTCCTGGTGGACATGGCCGGCGAGGCGGCGCTCGCCGGGACGCAGCGCGCGCGCACACTCGCGCACGCCCTGGCGTTCGTTCTCGGCTTTTCGGCGCTGTTCACGACGCTCTGGGTCGCCGTCGCGCTCGTCGGCGCGCTCTCGGGCGAGATGGTCTTCTGGCTTCAGCGCGCGGGCGGGCTGCTGCTCGTCGTCCTCGGGATGCAGATGCTCGGTCTCATCCGCATACCATTCCTCGCCCGCGAGCTCGATCTCCGCCTCGAGGGCGGCACGACCGGTCTCACGCGCAGCTTTCTCATCGGCCTAGCCTTCGGGATCGGCTTTACCCCCTGCGTGGGCCCGTACCTCGGCGCGATCCTCACGCTCCTCCTGAACGAGGATCTGGGGTCGGGAGCGGTCCTGCTCCTCGCGTACGCCCTCGGTCTTGGCGTCCCCTTCCTGCTGCTGGCCGGCGGCATCGGGTGGGCGCGCCAAATCGCGCGCTGGCTGGCGGCGCACATCCGCGTGGTGAATCTGGCGGGCGGTACCCTCGTGATCGCAATGGGTCTGGTCCTCGTGTCGGGTCAGTTCGCGAAGCTGGCGCAATTCTTCAACTTCCTGCCGCTCTTCGGATGAACCAAGAACTCGGAGCCAAGAACTCGGGGGACTCTGTCCCCCCAAGCCCCCTGGCCCCCGCGCTTGCAGATCGCGACACAACGGCGCTTCCGCGGTGGCTCGCTGCGATCCTCATCGGCGTGGTCGCGCTGGCCTCGCTCGTCGCGCTCGTCTGGCCGTCGCTCCCGTTTACAAGACCTCCGGCACCCACGTCGGAGGTCGGAGTCATCCGATCGCAGATCGAGGGCGAAGGTGTCGGCGGCAGGATCTCCGCGAGCGCTCCGAACTTCGAATGGAACGGACCCGGCGGTCAGGTCGTCCGTCTCTCCGACTACCGCGGCAAGACCGTGGTGATCAACTTCTGGGCCACCTGGTGCCAGCCCTGCCGGCAGGAAATGCCGGCTCTCCAGCGCGTCGCCGCGACCGAGCCCGACGTCGTGTTCCTGGAGGTGGATCTGCAGGAGTCGGGGGATAAGGTGACGTCGTTCCTCGAGCAGCTCGGTTTGGACCGGCTTCAGCCGGTGCTCGACACCGCCGGCGAGACGACGCGCCGCTTCGGCGTGCTCAGCCTGCCAAGCACGTTCTTCGTCGACCCCAGGGGCGTGATCCGCCATCTCGAGCTCGGCGGACCTTTGAGCGAGGCCCAGATCAGGACCGGCATCGGCAAAGCGCGCTAGAAACGTCTCGAGCGTCACAGTCGATTCGTTTCACGCGCGGTCGTCGGAGGGGTCTACCGGGCGCATGCTCGCCCATATGAGCTGGGAGGAGGACCCGACCGTGGAGCGACTCCGTGATCTACTCCGTCCGCACGGCTACCCGTACAGCGAGGCTGAGGCGCGGCGCAAGCGCAGTAAGCGGCTCCGGTACTTCCTCACGGTCTTCGGGGCCATGCACTGGGCGGAGCGGGTCGAGCCCAGGCGGCCGATCGCACGCCGCGGCCGCATCGCGCTCTGACGATCGGCGCCTAAACTTCCCTTCGCCAAAACGCAACGGGGAGGGAATCTCATGGCGGTAGAACTCACGATCAAGCTGCCGAACCGCGCCGGCCAGCTGGGAGGCCTCGCAGGTGCTCTCGGCGATGCCGGGATCAGCATGCGGAGCATCGCGGCGACGACCGGTGGCGGATCCGGGACCGTGCACATCGTCGTGGACGACAAGGACGCGGCGAAGGCACGTCGCGCGATCAAGGCGAAGAAGTACCGGATCTCAGGCGACCGGAAGATCGTCGAGGTGCGCCTCGCGAATCGTCCCGGCACGCTCGCGCGCGCCGCGACTCGGTTGGGCAAGGGCAAGGTGAATATCGAGTCCGCGTACATGCTCGGCCAGTCGAAGAAGAGCACGACCCTTGCGCTCGGCGTGAAAGACGCGCGCGCCGCGAAGAAAGCCCTCGGCCGGCGGTGATCTAAAGATCCCGACCGGTACCGCGGTACCGACCGGATTGACCATCGCGCGCCGCTGACCGGGAGGCGAGCCTGCCCGCATCACTTGCGGGAGGGCCTCATGTCGCGGCTGCATCGCTTCGCGACCGAGGGTGGTGGCCTTGCGACGATCGAGTATGTGATCGGCGCGGCCATCGTTCTCGGTACCCTCGCCATCGGCGTGTCGGCCTGGAACAACGGCCTCGTCGCGCGCCTCCAGGCGCTCGTGAGCCAGATGCAGGCGGTGCGATGAAAGCCGTCGGCGAGGAGCGCGGCCTCGCGACCCTCGAGATGACGCTCATGATCGCGATCCTCGTCCCGCTGCTCTTCTCCATCCTCGAGTTCGGCTCGGCTTTAGAGCGCTGGCTCGCGCAGGACGCCGCTACCGTGCAGGCCGCGCGGTACGCCGGCGAGATCGGAGGCGACGGCGCGGAGGTTCGAAGCCTACTCGCCGATCAGCTCCGCGCCTCGGGAATCGATCCTGGCGCCGCCACGATCGAGATCGCGCCGGCACGCGTTGGCTGGCGCGAGCCCGTCCGCGTTTCGGTCAGCACGGAATACCGCGTCGCGATCCCCTTTCTCTTCACGACGACCCTCCCGATCCGTTCGAGCGCCATCTCGCGCGGCGAGGTGAACCGGTGAACGCGCTCCGCGACGACCGCGCAAGCGCGGCGGTCACGACGGTCGTCCTCCTGCCGCTGCTCTTGACCGTCCTCGCCGGTGTGCTACAGCTCGGCGCGCTGCGGGTCGCGGCCGCGCGTGTTCGCGCCGCCGCCGACCTCGCGACGCTCGTCGGGGTGAATGATCAGGACGACGCTGAGCTCTCGCGCACCGGCGTGCTCCGGCTCGCCGGCGACGCCGCGGACGTCGCCCGCGAATACTTCGAACGCGAGCTCGAGCTCTCGGAGACGCTGCTCGCCGCGCCGTCGTCGGAGATCGCGGCCAGGGCGGACATCGTGGCCTATCCATCCGCCCCGTCAGTCGATGCGCGGACCGGCGCCCGTTACGAACGACCCGCCGTACGGCTCGCCGCCGATGTACCGCTGCGCACGCCCGTCTTCGGAGCGCTCGCGTTCCAGCCGGTGACGACCATCGGCGTTCTCGCGGTGAGCTCGCCGCGATGACCCGGCGCGCCGCGGCCCTCGCGCTCGCGCTCCTCGTAATTGGAGCGTCGCCCGCGCTCGCCTGGGATCCATTCGACGACGCGAGTGGATCGCCCGAGCCGCCCGCCTCCGCCCCCCCGGTGGACCCGGCGCCCTTCGTTGCACCGCCGCCCGGCCTCTACTACGTGACCGACACGTACGTCGCCGACGTCGTCACTGAAAGCGGGCCGCTCACGACGTACACGACCACGACCGTCCACGAATCCACCGGCAGCTATGCGCGTGTGCTCGACACGGTTGGGACCGGAACGCTGAGCTCTTTCGACGGCGCCGCGTTCAATGGCCGGGCCACGCTCACCGACGGCCGAGCAGTCGCGGGGACGTACTACGAGAACTACGTGCTCACGGGCGAGGGCTTCGTGCCTGTGAGCGTCGTGTTCTTCCAGGACGACGCGGAGCTGGCCCGGCAGAGGGCGGCGAACATGCCGGCGCCCGGCGCGAGCTCCGCCGGTCCGGCGCCCGCTGCGCCGCCGGCCGCCACGGGTCCGCTGCCGATCGGAGGGTGCTGTGGCGGTGTGGAGCGGGGCGAGATCGCCGAGCGCGAGAGGCGCGACATCGAGCCGCGGCAGGTCCCGATCCGGCCGGGCGTGTCGCTCGCGCCCGCAAGCGTTCCGTTGACGAGGATCGAGGTCCTGCGCGGACGAGTCGTCTCGATTTGGCTGCACGCCTTTGCGGGCGATCGCGAGATAGCGGTGCGAGCGTGGTCGCTCGCGTCGGGTGACGGGGGCGAACCGGTGACGACGTCCGGTACCGGAGCCACTCCGTTCCGGACGTCATGGACGCGGCTTGCTCCTCCCGGTTCGGCGTACGAGCTCGTCTTTCGGTTGGAGGTCGACACGCGCGAGACCGGTCATCGTTTGGTCGACGCTCGCGTTGCGGTGAGCGTCCGCTCACCGGCGCTGCAGGATTGATCGGACAGCGCGCGCTGATCGGGCTCGCGGTCGCATCCGGCCTGCTCGCCGGTGTGCTCTACTACGCGGGCGCCCAGCGCTCCCCAGTGATCGTCGCAGCACGCGACCTCGACGCGACGCATCCGCTCACCGCCGATGACCTCGCGACCGCATCGCTCCCCCCGGATGCCGTGCCGGCTGGCTCCGTCGCCGATGTCTCTGCCGCCCTCGGCAAGATCCCGCGGGCGCCGCTCTGGCGCGGCCAGGTCGTGCTCGCCGCGGGCCTCACCGAGGACGCCGCCGCGTTCCACACCGGTCTCGCGCTGCCGCGAGGGATGCGCGCTGTGGCCTTGCCGATGGGCGCGGCGCAGGCGGTGGGTGGCGCGCTCGTACCCGGCGCCCGTGTCGATGTCCTCGCCGTCCCCGTGGGTGGTCGCGCGCCTGCGGGGCGCGCGACCGAGCTGCTCGCGCAGGCCGCGATCGTCCTCGACGTTCGCGCGGACACCGGCGCACCGTACGGCGGGTCGATCGCGAAGAGCCCGACCACATACGCGACCGACAGGATCGGCAGCGTCGTGATCGCCATCGACGCGGCGGACGAGATCAAGTTCGCCGACCGAATAGCGACGAGCACGTTCATCCTCACTCTCGTCGGGTCACGCTGATGGCCGTCCTACGCTGTGAGCGCGTCGCCGAAGGCGACGTCGATCGCGCCATCGCGAGCATCGGCACAGCAACCCTCGGGCGGACGCCCGACGGGATGTTCGTCGAAGTCGACGATGCGCAGGCCGCTCGCGCCCAACGCCTCCTGGCATTCGCCGGTGTCCGAGCGACCGCGGCGCTCAGTGCGCTGGCCCCGCGGCCTGGGACCCGTGCGGCGATCGGTCGTGACCTCACGCCGCTCCCGCTGGCGGCGCTCGCGCTTGATCTCGTTCACGTCCGCGCTCTCGCGCTCGGCTCCGAGACAAGGCGCCTGCTCGGCACGCGATGGCGAAGACGACCACGCTCCGTGGAGCGCGCTCTCGTTCGAGGTCTGCTGCGCGGCGATGACGCGGCGCTCGGCTGGAGGCGTCGCGCCTGGAGCACGCGTGAGGTGCTGCGATCGGCGGAAGCGCGGCGGGCTCTGCGCCCGATCGTGTTCGATGTGGGAGCGATCGTCGCGCCGCCAGAACATCGCGCGTTCGCGAAAGACGGAGAGCTCGCGCGCTGGCTTTTCGCTTGAGCCGCCTCCGGTCGATGCTCGACGCCTCGCCGGTCGCGGCGGTCGCGCTCGCCCTGATGCGTGAAGCGACCGGACGGGCAGAGCCGCTCGCACCGCTTGTCCCTGCGCGACCGGCGGCGCTGCGCCCTGGAAAGCGCGTCGGCTTCTGGTCGCTCGCGGCCGGCGCGGGCGCGACGACGGTCGCCGCGCTCACCGCCCATCGCTCCGCTGCCGGCGGCGAGCCGCCGCTCCTCGTCGACCTCGACCGCTGGACTCCGGCGCTTGCGCTTCGTGCCGGCTTGACCGCGGCGAGCATCGCCGATGCCCTGCTACAACCCGGGCGCGAGAAGGAGCTCATCTCGCGCTGGTCCGCCGTCCCTTTTCTTCCTGGCGCGCCCTCTCTCCATTCGACCTTCGACGCGGAGCGCGTCAACGAGCTCGTGCGGACCTGCTCGGCGGGACGTGCCGCGGTCCTCGATCTGGGGGCCGGCGCCGACGCCCTCGATCCCGTGATCCTCTCCTCTCTCGATCGGCTATGCCTCGTGACCGGAACGCGCTCCGCTCAGCTGCAGGCGGCGTTCTGCGCGGTGCCACTTCTGCAGCGCGCCCCGTGCGCCGTCGGATTAGTGGTGGTCATGGCCGCCGATGAGGATGCGGCGCGCATCGCCGAACGGATGGGCTTTCCGCTGCTGGCCGCGATCCCGCAGGACACGTATCTTGCCGAGGACTCGTTCGCCGCCCGGGCGGGGACCCTTCGCGCGATCGACTCGCTCCTGCGCGCTCTGGCGTGACCGACCCCGCGCTTGTCGCGCGCGTACGCGCCGAGGTCGCGGTGGGCATTGACCCGTCCGGCTTGCTCGCGCTGTACGCCGATCCGGCGCGGCGGGCGCTCCTGCGCGAGCGCGTCCGCGCCGCCGCCCGAGCGCCGGTCGCCGAGGGCGAGCTCGATGCGATGTGCGCGGAGCTCTTTGGCTTCGGTCCGCTGCAACCGCTCCTCGACGATCCCGAGGTAACCGACGTGCTGGTGAACGGCTCGAACGATGTCTTCGTCGAGCGCGCCGGTCGCCTGATGCGCGCCGACGTCGCGTTCCGCGAATCCGACGATGTCGCCGAGCTGGCGCATCGCATCGCGGCGAGCGTGGGCCGAGAGCTGACCCTCGAGCGACCGTTCGTGGACGCACGGATGCGCGACGGCAGCCGCGCCAACGCGGTGATCGCGCCGATCGGCGGGCCGAGCCTGTCCATCCGGAAGTTCGGCAGCGTGTCGGTGCCGTTGCGTGGCCCGCGCCCGTCCTGGACCGCGGATGGCCTCAATGAGACCGCGGCGGACCTGCTCGATGAGTGCGTGCGCGCGCGGGCAAGCATGCTGGTGAGCGGCGCGACGGGATCGGGAAAGAGCACCTTGCTGCGGTCGCTCGCCGCTGCGATCCCCAGCGAGGAGCGGCTTGTCGTGATCGAGGACACCAACGAGCTGGTTCTGCCGCACCCGCACGTGGTTCACCTCGAGTGCGTGCCGGGTCGGGATGGCGTGGCGATCGGCACCGCGGATCTGGTCGCAAATGCGCTCCGTATGCGGCCCGATCGGATCCTCGTCGGCGAGGTTCGCACGCCACGCGAGGCCTCGGCCCTCCTCGAAGCGCTCAGCACCGGTCACGAGGGCTCGCTCACGACACTTCACGCCGGTTCGGCGGCCGGCGCGCTCGCCCGTCTCGAGCTCCTGCTGGCGCGTGCCGGCGAGCTAGGCGACACGGCGATCGCGCGCCACGTCGCCCAAGCGATCGACATCGTCGTGCATGTGGCGCGCGACCGTTCCGGCGCTCGTTCCATCCGTGAGATCGCAGCGGTCGAGGAGAACGGCGTCGCGTCGCTCTGGCGCGCCGGCGAGCACGACGTGCGGATGCCGGCGCGCCTGCGAAGCCGCCTCCGGTGAGCATCGCCGTCGCCGGAGCGCTCGCCATGGCGCTCGCCGTCACGTGCGCGCTCGTCGGGCCGTACGCGCGCCTGCGCGTACCCGGCTCGCGGCATCCGGACGCGCGCGCTCTCGTAGCTGCGGGCTGGCGGCGTCCGCTTTGGCAGTGGGAGGGAGTTCGTGCGGCGTGCACGCTCGTCGTGCTGCTGCTCGCGTCGGCGGTCGGCC
>VBDX01000003.1 GCA_005881885.1 Chloroflexota bacterium | reverse complement strand
CGGGACCAACGTGAGCGGAACGTCGAACGCACCTGTCGGTGGTTTGACGGATCCAAGCGGTGACGCGCTCTTCCCGGTGATCGGCGGCAGCAATACGCGTGGCATGGATATCCTCGGAAGCAGCCTGCGGCTTTCGGACAACGGAAGCACGCTCAACGTCACCATGCAGGTGATCGACCTTTCGCACCCGGCCAGCACCGCCCTGGCCATCACGGGCGCGAACTTCCTCCAGTACGTGACCCGCTGGCAGTTCGGCAACACGATCTTCTACGCGGCCATGGAGAACACGGCCGCCAACGGGCCCATCTTTTACGCGGGAAAGGCGCAGAGCATCGACCTCTGCTCGGTCTCCGCGTGCTTCCCGCACGTCATCACCTATCCCGAGCCGACCTTCGGCGGAACCACGGAACCCGGCATCGTCCAATGTCCGGCGGGCCCTTCCGTTTCGAATCCGTGCAGCGTGACCATCGCGGTCAACGTCGCCGACGTCGGCATGACGCCCACGACGGCCGCCGCGAGCCTGCTCGAAGAGGTCGGCGGTTACGGGCTGGCCGCCGCGATCCAGGACGGATTGGAGACCAACGCGACCGCGGAAGCCGACACCGTACCGCTCGAGATCGACGGCGTCTGCTGCTACAACTTCAAGGCCTCAGTCCAGAACGGACCGCCGCCCGCCTGCCACGAGGCCGACGGCGACGGTGACATCCACGGCGCCCGCTCGGGCAAGGCGAGCTTCTCGATGGATGAAGATCGCTGCGAGGACAACGACCCCGAAGACGTACACGCCAGGGACGTCGACTCGAACATGAACTTCCAATCGACGCAGATCCTGTCGGTCGTCTTCGACGACGCGACCAACAGCGTGACGGTGGTCGGCACCGGAACGGACAACGGCAATCCGGTGACCTTCACCGCCGTGGCCGTCGAAGGACCGGCTGGGATCGGCACGTTCAGCCTGACCTTGAGCGACGGTTACACGAATAGCGGAACGCTGCTCGACGGCAGCATCGTGCTTCATTAGGGAAGAGTGAGAGAGCGCGCCGGCGTTCGTCGGCGCGCTCTTTTTCATCGCCAAGTTGACGGCGCGCGAACCTAGGCGCTACTGCCCCACCGGACCGAAGACGCGGTCCGCCGAGCCGGCGAGGTCCCACGCCGTCCCATTCGCATCGGTGATCCCATGGCCCTCGATGATCGTGATCGGGTACTGTAGCCCGGCGACCGATCCCGGCGCGACTTGCGTCGGCGGCGCGGTGAGCATGATCGTCAGCGTCTTGCGATCGAGGCTCAGCACGCAGCTCGCGTTCACGCCGCAGACGACATCCGAGGTCGTCCAGCTGTCGGTGCCCATGCAGGCCGCGGGTGGGCCGGCCTGCGAGGTCGGCGCGCCGCAGTCTGAGTCCGCAACACGGATCGACGCGGCGGCGAGCTTGATCGCGACGCTGAAGACGAGGTCGATCTTGTCGCCCGTGTAGTAGCGGTCGGTGAAGATGCCGCCGGACTGCGTCATGACCGCGCTCGTCGAGGTGGGAACGACGCCGATCGTCGACGCGGTGACGACCGCCGCCGCCTGGTTCGAGTACACGAAGCTGCTCCTGATCGGGTCCGGAACCCGCACCTGGTAGCAGTACGTGCCGTTTGTCCGATCGAGGTCGATGTAGGTGCCGGTCTGGCCGGGTTGCGCCGTCACCGTGGCGAGCTTGACGAACGCGGTGTCGGCTGGCGCCGCCGAGCAGTCACCTTCCCGGCGCTGGACGTCGTACGCGGTCGTCTTGTTCCTCGCGGGCGCGGTGAACGCGACGCGCACATCGTTCACGCCGCCGACGCCATTGGTGTCTCCGATGGTCGCCTGGACGTCGCTCGGCGCTTGGTCGGGAGCCCCGGTGACCGACGCTTCCTGGTAGTAGCCCTCGGGATGGATGAGCGCGCCGGTCGCGGCGACGACCAGATCGCCGTTGAAGCGGTATGTCCCCGGGGCCGTACTGGTAGATGCCTTGACCTGGTAGAAGAACGAGCTCGAGTCTCCCGGTACGACGTCCGATTTGCTCTGCGTCGCGTATGCGGTCGTCGAGAGCCACGACCCCGGATTCCAGCTGAAGTGCTCCGGCGGGACGCCGCAGCTGACCTTGTCGAGGCGGCAGGTCGCGAGATTCACCTGCGTCGCCGTGGAGAGGGTCCAGGTGAGCGCGCCGGTGTTCTGGAAGAAGACGGAAAAGGTGCCGGTGTCGCCGGGCGCCATGTTCGCGAGGTATGCGGATTCGAAGACGTAGGCCGAATCGAAGTCCGGCGCCGCGCGTGCCGGTACCGTCCCGACGATCGGTGACAGGGCAACGGCCAGGACTCCGAGCGCCATGAGGAGGCCGCGCATCTAGTCCGAGACTCTAGCGCGAAGGCGTGGCCCGACCACCAGCAGCGCGAGCGCCACCGCGACCCAGACCAGCGAAAGCGCGACGCTCGTCATATCCGTGCGCAGGAGCGAGGGAAACAGGCTGTCTGGCTCGGGCCGCAGGATGCGACCGAGAAACACCCATAGACGCGCGGCGGCACCGGCGCGGATTTCCGGCGCGTAGTCGTAGCGGAGCTCGGGTAGGACCGCGAGCACATACGTGATGAAGGCAGACCAGGCGACGAGCGCCGCCGCAGTGCCGAGAAGCAGATCACGGCCACGGCGCACCGCGAGGATCGTCTCGATGCCGCCGGCGACCGCCGCGATGAGGAACGGCAGCGTCGCGAGCAGGTAGCGCGACGCCGGTCCGCCGTCCGCGTACCAGTAGGCGATGCTGGCGATGTAGAGAAAGGAGAGGGCCCAGGGGATCGCGAGCGCGGCGATCTCGGGGCCGTGCCCGTCGCGCGCCCGCCGCCAGAGGTCGACCGCGCCGACGAATGCCAGGAGGTACACCGCCGCGCGCGGGATGAGGCCGAAGGGTCCGTCGAAAATGAGTCCGATTCCGCCGATCCAGGGCGTGTAGACCAGCACCGGTTGTTGCTCGCGGAGCAGGAAGTAGCCTGCGCTCGGGATGAAGAGGCCGAACTCGCGCCAATTCAGGTATGCGAGCGCGAGGACCAGCGCAGCGAAGGGCAGCGCACCGGCCGCGATGCGACGCAACAGGTCACGCCGCGGCCAAAGCGCGCAGTACGCCATCACGAGGCCGATGCCGACCGCGATGAACCACGCGCGCGTCGACAGCCAGGGGAGCGTCCCGGTGAGCGCGCTCGCGAGCGCGAGGTCGCGCATCGACGCAAGCATTCCCCGACGCATCAGGCGCGCGGCGCTCACGAAGACGAGCGCCGCGATGAGGTCGGGGTAGATCTGCGTGGTGTAGGTGAGGATCGGATGGACAAGCGCCGTCACTGCGACCGCGAGGAACGCCACGCGCCGGTCGAACCGCAGATCGCGGAGCATCAGGTAGAGCTGGATCGCGAGGAGCGCGCCGGCGAGGCAGAGCATCGCCATCACGCCGGTGCGGCCGGCGATGGCGAACGGGACGACCGCGAGGAGCGGCAGGCCGAGGTCGCGGATCGAGTAGATAGCGTTCCCGACGACGATCCCGTGGATGTCGGGAAGCTTCTCCGGATAGAACTCGAGGTAGCGGGTGCCGGCGTAGTCGTTCGCCAGGTCGAGGTCGTGGTCGAGCACAAGGCTCTGCGCGACGATGAGGTAATGCGGCTCGTCGGACGCGGTGGGGACAACGGTGCGGTCGTAGGGAAGGACGACGAGACCGACCGCGAGCATCGTCGCGCCAAGCAATAGCGCAACGCGCCGATCGTCGATCTGATCGAGCGCGGACCAGACGCCGGCGAGCGCGTGCAGCGCGAGGGCGAGAGCGATGCCGATGTAGATAACGCCGAGCTCTCCGTTCGACACCGGGCCGAGGCGAACGAAGAGCAGGATCGCGGGCACGGAGAGGAAGAGCGCAAAGTGGCGGAGAAGAAAGCCCTCACGCTGCGTGTTGTCGAGGTGGAGCGCGATCGCGGCGGTTAGCAACGACGCGAGGATCAGCGCGAGGGGCAGCCAGCGCGTGACGAGGCTTCGCGGCACATCGTCGACGTCGGCGATCCACGCCTGCGAAACGGCGACGAATGCGAAAACGAGCGCGAAACCATTCGCTACGACAAACGCGAGCAGTTGCTTGCGAATCACCGGACTCGGGTGCAATTGTCGACTGCGGAGGTCACGCTCCTGGTTCAGGGCGAAAGCAGCACCGGGCGGCTGGTGGCCGCGGGCGAGCACATCGAGATCGTGCACCACGGGTCGTGTGAACGTATGACCGTCGGCCACGTCGGAGTGGACGCAGGCTGCGACGCGCCGGAGCCAGCGGGTGCCGGGTCGGGGATCTCGCGGGGTGCACCGAGATCGCGCGGCCACGCTTGGCACTCAACGATCGTCACCAGCAGAGTCATTGGGACCACGAGACGGTGACCCTTCGCGTCAGTTTCTTCAACCACAAGATCGACGCCACGGCGCGGTTCTCGCGCGTCGACGCGAGTTACGCAACCGTCCAAAGTCTGCGAATGGGCAACGCGGCCGCTCGAGGCTTGCGCCTCGAGTGCGGACGAGCTCGGAACGAGAACGAAGAGCGCGGATGCAAGAGTAAGCACGAGGATGCTGCGCATGCGGACCTCCGGGTGATGTCGCTGAAACGGATCGGCAGCGCCTTGCGCCCACGCAGGTGAGGTCAAGTCCGCAGTTGCCGCCGAGCCCCGTACCAGACGAGCAGAAGGACGATCGCGAGCGCCGGGATCAGCCGCAGATACGCCCCGATGTACCAGTCCGCCGTCGTCGGTATGAAAGAGGGAAGCCAGCCGAGCGGATTCAGGCCGAGCGCGACGTCGAAGAGGTCCTGAAGCTGTTGCTGGAAGGCGTCGTTGAGAGCGCGCGCGGGCATCGCCCCGAGCAGGAACGCCGCGTAGGCGCT
>VBDX01000059.1 GCA_005881885.1 Chloroflexota bacterium | reverse complement strand
TCGATGGTGTCGAAGGCCCGGAACTCCGCCCCGCCCTTGAGCGAGAGGGTCTTGGTGATGGCCGCGGTGAGCGTGGTCTTGCCGTGGTCGATGTGACCGATGGTGCCCACGTTCACGTGCGGCTTGGTGCGCTCGAACTTTTTCTTGGCCACGTCTTTCTCCTCTTAGTGAGCCCACCTCGGGGATCGAACCCGAGACCTCGTCCTTACCAAGGACGTGCTCTACCAACTGAGCTAGGTGGGCGGTCTCGCTCATTTGGACACTAAAAAGAGGTTGCTCTCCGCAACCCCTTTAGGCCGCCTGGACCACCTGATTATAGGACGAGGAGGCCCGGCCCTTCTACTTCGCGACGCGGAGAGCCCCAGACGCGTTACCCCAACGCCCTCGATCAGCCAGGTGCGTTCGAGGCAGGCGGGATGTTCTGGTTGAGCCGGAAGAGGTTGGTCGGGTCGTATCGAGTCTTGATCGAGCGGAGCCGGTCCCAGGTCTTGCCTGGGTAGGCATCGCGAATCCGCGCCTCGCCCTCATCAACAAGGAAGTTCACGTACGCGCCGCTGTCGCCCTGCTTTAGCGCCGCGGCGAAGCCGGTGACCCAGGGCTCGTACACCGGCGCCTGGTCGGGACGCTCGTAAAGCGCGGCGACGTTCACCATGATCCGGGACTTGCGGTGCGCGAACGCGGTGGCCTCCACCGGCACGCGGGCCATCGCGCCGCCGAGTACGCGGAGCTGCGCCACACGCATGGGCGCGTCCGTCGCGCCGAGATGCTCGACGATCGTGTCCGCGACGTCGCGATCGACCGAATCCATGAACAACGTGCGGCCAGTCGCGAGCGGGTGGTAGTCAGGATCGTCCGGCGGGTACATCTCGGGGTAGCGACTCGGCTTGACCATGTCGACGATGGGCGCGGCGAGCGCGCGAAACGGCGCCACGGCGCGCTCCCCAGCCTCGACCGCGCCGGCGTAGCACAGCATCGCGAAGATGACGAGTTTGCCGTGGTGTTCGGCGGGCACGAATGGCATCGGCGGCGCGGGCATCACGTTGGCTATCGTTGACAGCTCTTCCGGCGCGGCCTCCGCGAGAGCGATGAACGAGTGGATCACGTCGGGCGACGCCGGCAGCATCATCATCCCGCCCACGATCGTGCCGACCGGGTGCAGTCGGTACTGGAAACGCGTGGCGACACCAAAGTTGCCTCCGCCCCCGCGTATCGCCCAGAACAGGTCGGGGTCCGACTCGGCGTCCACGCGCCGGAGCTGACCGTCCGCGGTGACGATGTCAGCGGCGACGAGATCGTCGATCGTGAGACCGTGCTTGCGCACGAGGTAGCCGACGCCGCCGCCAAGCGTGAGCCCACCGAGCCCGACCGAGCCGGTATCGCCGAATCCGGTCGCGAGTCTGTGCGCATCGGCCGCGGTCGTGTACTCGGCCGCCGTCAAGCCCGTCTCAGCCCAGGCGATCCGCCTCTCCGCATCGATGTCGAGGGCGCGCATGTCCCGGAGATCGAGGACGATCCCGTCATTCGGCAAGGCATAACCCGCGACGCCGTGCCCACCGCTGCGAACGACGAACTCCGTCCCGCTTTCACGCACGAGAGAGATCACCCGCGAGACATCGTTCGCGTCCGCGACGCGGACGATGGCCGCCGGCCGGCGGTCGACCCCGCCGTAGAACGAGGTGCGCGCATTGTCGTACTCGGCGTCATCCGGCCGAATCACGCGACCGGCAACGCCGTCCAGCGATGGGATCGTTTGTGTGCTCATCGAGGTCTACCTCATTTGTAGAAGTCGGTAACGGAGGTGTGTTGCCTCGGGCGTGTCGATGGCCTCGAGCGGCTCTAGTTTGATCGGCTCGTTTCCGAGATGCTCGAACAGCCGGACCTTCGCCATCTCACACCATCCCGGTCGCCCATTACCGCCTTCCCGAAAGCGTCGCGACGTGCGTGGCGAAGTTCTCGAGGATCTGGCTCCACCCCGCCCGCTCCTGCTCCTCGCCCTCTGACATCTCAAGCGAGACCGTGAGCCTCGTCCCTCCCAGGACCTCCTCGAACGTCGTCGTCATGACCCGTCCGTCACCGATCACCTGGACGATGCGCTCGGGCCGAACGACTTCGCGGTAGACACCCTCGAAGGAAAAGCCCTCGTGGCTGTGATCGGCCGGGCGCATGCCGACGCGAAAGGCGCCGCCCGGACGGACATCCGTCTCCGCGAACGGCGACTCCCAGTCCTTCGCGAACATCCACTTCACGATGTCCTTCGGATCTGTGTAAGCCTTCCAAACGAGCTCGCGCGGCGCGTTGTAGACACGGGTGAGCGTGAGCGTCCGGCCGGAGACAGTGACCCCGCGGTCGGTGCTCCGCCCTGACAGCACGCCGGCGAGCTTGCCGAGGCTCTCCGCGATCCCCTGCTTCATGCCCGTCTTCACCATCTCCTCGTAGTCCGCGACGGTGTCGAGGGTCTGGTGGATCGTGAGCTTGGTCTTGCCGGCCTGGTCTTCGAACTGGACCGTCATGAGCACCGTCGGCATCGTCCGGCCTCCGATCTCCGGCGCGAGGGTGAACGCGAGCCGCTCGTTCGGCACAACCTCGCGATACACGCCCTTGCCAGGGAAGAGCGCCCCGTTGAAGGGCTCGCCCTCCGGCCCCTTCATGTCGATGCGGATGGCCCCGCCGACCCGCACGTCCAGCTGGCAAACCGGGGCGGTGAACCCTTCCGGCGGGAACCACTGCGCCAGCTGCTTCGGATCGGTCCACGCCTTGTACACACGCTCGCGCGGGGCGTCGAAGATCCGAGTCGTCACAAGGGTCCGCTCCGGTGCCATCACGCTACTTCCCGCGGCCATGCTTCTTATCCTCCCGCTGCAGTTCGCGCAGATGCTGATCGAGACGATCGAGGCTTTGTTCCCAGAAGATGCGATAGCGCTCCATCCACTTCGTCGCCTCCCGCAGCCGATGTGCCTCCAGCCGGGCCGGGCGCCACTGACCATCCCGCCTGCGCGAGATCAACCTCGCGTTTTCGAGCACCTTGAGGTGCTTCGAGACCGCTGGAAGCGTCATGTCGAACGGCTTGGCGAGGTCCGTGACCGAGACCTCCCCCGAGGCAAGACGCGCGAGGATCGCGCGCCGTGTCGGATCCGCGAGCGCGGCGAACGTCGTGCTGAGCTGGTCGGGCGCCATCTGTATTGCACCGCCTGGTTAAATAACTGACTGGTTTAATACATCGTCGAGGTAGGCCTGTCAAGCGCTGCCTGGCGAACGATCTACAGGGGCCTAAAGTCCGTCGTCAGCCGGATTGGAGAAGGACGAGGAGGAAACAAATGCCCATGAAGAAGCCAAGCCCCTCGCGCAGCGGTCGGGGAACCAACCCGCCGGGAGGCGGTTATGGGCGCGGCGGCAAGAAGCGCAATCCGCTCGCGCCCAAACCCGGGCGGAAGAAGTAGCGGTCCGGCCGGACGTAGCCACCCCCCAGCGTCGTGCAGGCAGCGCTTAGTTGAAGTGCACCCAGACCTAGGCGGGAATCTCGAGCTTCAACCCGGGGTGGATCATGTCCGGGTTGGGCCCAACGGCTTCCTTGTTCGCGGCGTAGAGCTCGGGCCAGCGGTTCGCGTCCCCCATTTCGGCCTGGGCGATGTCGGAGAGTGTGTCTCCTGCCTTGACCGTATAGGTCCTTTTTTCAGAGGTCTTCGTTTCGTCCTGACCGCGTTCGCCACGGCGCTGGTCCGCGACCTTCTCGGTCTCGGTCTCCGGGTTCGGGGCGATGTCGCTCTCACGTGCCATGCCGCACCTCCATTGCCCATAGGCACCGCATATCGCGCGCCAGACAGTCAGGCGAGCGGTTTTCGGATGCGGTCGGGCAAGCGAGCCGTGTTCTTGAGTGCTTGACCCCGAGGTCGGCTTGGCTAACCTGCCTGCCGCGCGGATGAGACGCGTCCCCAGATCCTGCCGGTCCGAAGGCACCTGCGGTCAAGATCGGGCGGAAGGAGGTGAGTCGGCTGGCGCAACGGACCAGTTGGATGGGCGCGTCGGTAGGGGGAACGTCAATGCGCGATCACGAAGGGCGACTTTATTCCGCTGGGATCACGCGAAGGCAAGCATTGGAGCTCGGCGTGGCGGCAGCGGTCGCGCCCGCGGTGGCCGCTCTCATGGGCGGCACGGCGGATGCCGAAGACGATGACAAGTCGAAGGGCTTCAAGGTCGATCCGAATTGGCCGAAGGCGCTGCCCGACAGATGGATCACCGCGGAAGTAGCCGGGAACGCGGTCGACTCAAAGGATCACATCTGGGCGCTCACTCGGAGTCGAGCGACTCCCGACAACTTCACGGAGAAGGAACGGCGCATGGTGCGCGAAGGTCGCGCGCAGCGCTCACCCACGGTGATCGAATTCGACAAGTCCGGCGAGGTCGTGAACTCCTGGAATCTCTCGGGGACTCCACCCGACAACATGCATGGGATCTTCGTCGACTATCAGGGCTACGTCTGGATCGGGGGAAACGGCGGGAACGACTCGATCGTTCAGAAATACGATCGGAACGGCACGCTCCAGCGGCAGATCGGCGTTCAGCACATGCGGGATACCACGAACCACAGCCCGACCCTGCTGAACCGGCCGTCGGACATCTTCGTCGACCCGGCGAACGGCGAGGTCTATATCTCCGACGGCTACGGCAACCGGCGCGTCATCGTGTTCGGTGCGGGCAACGCCAACAACACGGCGCTCCGGATGTGGGGCGAGCAGGGCACCATCGCTGATGCGGAAGCCGGCTCACCGTATCGCTTCCTGGAGGTCGTCCACGCGGTCAACATCGGCGCCGACGGGCTCGTGTACGTGAACGACCGCAAAGGCGATCGCATCCATGTCTACACCAAGGCCGGCGTCTTCGTGAGGAACATCTGGGTCCAGAAGGGCATCGGCTGGCGGAATGACGCGGCGCATGTCGCGGCGGGCGACGGCGCGGCCATCGGAACGGCATGGGATATGACGTTCTCGTCGGACAAGCACCAGACCTTCATCTACAACGCCGACGGAGAGCAGGAGCTCAAGTGGACGATCCGCCGGGGTGACGACCATCCCACCGCAGAGTTCGGCCGCGCCGGCCATCAGGCCGGCGAGTCCACGTTCCTGCACACGATCGCGGCGGACTCGAACGGTGATCTCTACGCTGCCGAGACCATCGGCGGACGTCGTCTCCAGAAGTTCAAGGCGACCGGCGAGCAAAAATAAGCGATCAACGGCGCGGCGCTCCGTCTCGGGGCGCCGCGCGCGTCCTCGCTCGCGTCTCTACGGTTGCCGATGGCTCGTGAAGTGCTCCTCATTGCTCTCATCCCCGGCTTCTGGCACTAGAAAGGATCAACCGATGCCAGCCTCCACCGATAACTCGGCCTCTGAACTCCTCAGGAAGGTCCCGCCGGCTGTGCGTCCGACCGTACAGGCCGCGCGCCGGACGGTAAAGGCCGTCGCCCCAAAGGCGAAGGAGATCGCCTATCGGAGTGATCCCCCGCGATCGAGTCGAACGATGTGGAAGCTCCTCCGCTACGCCATCGACGACGCCTATGTGGTGGCGATCGGCACCTTCCCCGATCACGTGTCTGTGTTCTTCCCCCGCGGCCGCGAGCTCGACGACGGGAGCGGGCTGCTCGAAGGCGGCGGCAAGGAGTTCCGATTCATCACGTTGCGCTCGCCCGCAGACGCCGCACGGCCTGCGGTGAAGCGCATGGTGCGGAAGGCGTTCGCGCTAGGGCGCAGTACCAGCCGACGCGAGAAGCGAAAAGCTCGCGGGGAACTCCGCTGACGTATTCCCGGATCGCGGCCCCTCGAATCCTTCGGCTATCCGCATATAGGTCGGGGAGGCGCGAACGGATCCCTCCTGCGGCTACCTTCCGGTCCATGTGAGGACGACTCTGCCGCTCGCGCCCATCGTCTGCGGGGGCTCGAGCACGACGCGGGCCTGCTGGTAGGCGATCCCCACAGCGTCAGCGCGGTACACGAAGTACCCGAAGCCACTCTCGTTCGGAGTAATCGTCCCGATCCGGCGGTCGTCGAGATACAGGTGGTACTCCTGCCCGGACGGTGCCGGCGATAGGCGCCCGGCCATCGCTACGACATAAGGCATGTCGGGCCGCGTGAAGACTTTGCCGTACGGCGCGGTCGGCGAGTCATCCGTCGGCGAGCGGAGCGTCGCCTTGATGACGTTGCGCGCGTCGACGATCTCGAACACGATTTCATCCTTCGCCGCAGCGTCCTGCAGCTGCGTGAGCAACGTGCGTTCCTGCGCCAAGGTCCGGTTCGCGGAAAGCCCCCAGGCGAGCGAGGCAGCGAGCAGCAGGGTCATGGCCACCGCGCCCGCGATCAGTGCGGATCGACGCCACGAGATCGGTTGTGACCGCTCGTCGCGTATCGCCTTGCGCAGCAGGCGTTCGCGCAACGCCGGCGCGGGCGCTTCCGGCGAGTGCTCGGCGAGCGCGGCGAGGAGGGCCTCCCCGGTTTCGTCCAGATCGCGGTCTTTCACCACGGTCAGCCTTCTCTCGCTGGCGCGGATCCATGCTGCGCGATGGCGCGCCGGAGCTTCGCGAGCGCGAGACTCGTTCGCTTTTTCACCGTCCCTAGGGGTGCCGAGATCGCGGCGGCGATCTCGGATTGTGAAAGGCCGCCGAAGTAGGCCATAACGATGACGCGGCGCTGCTCAGCTGGCAGCTCACGAACCGCCGCCGCAAGCAACGCATCTCGTTCGGTCATCCATGCTCGGGCCTCGACCGAAGGGCGCGGATCGGGTGCCTGGGCAAGGAGCTCATCGATCTCCTCGCTGGCGACGAGCCGCTGCTCCCGGCCCCGCCGGCGGGCGCGCCCGATGATCTCGTGGCGTGAGACCGCCGCGAACCAAGCCCCGAACAGTCCCCGTGCCGGGTCGAACTGCCTCGCCCTGTCCCAGAGGCGAAGGAAAACTTCTTGGGTGGCGTCGTCGGCGTCCCCCGGTCCGAGGATCCGCGTAGCCCATGCGTAGACGCGCCGGGCGTAGCGGTCGTAGAGCGTGGCGAAGGCCACGATGTCGCCTTCGCCGACGCGCTCGGCGAGCGCTTCGTCCGAGGGCTCGATAGATCGCAGCATGCACCGATGGTAGTCACGGGCGTCATCGCCGGATCCCTCACAAAGTTCAGTCCAAGCCGCTCCGCCCGCGGAGCCCGAGGGGATGGTGATCCGCCGGGACGTAGCGGAACTCCGCCCGCTTGTCGACGAACTTCTCGATGAGCCACGGGCATGCGACTCGGTCCACGCCCGGGTGTTCGCGAGTGATCCAGTTCATCGCTCTTCATACCTTTATCCGCGCCCTGAGTCGGTCGCTCGGGCGCGCCGTTATGCCTAGTCCTATCGGGTCCCGGTGGTTACGCCGGTAGTACCCCTCCAACATCGCGCCTCGGTCCACGCGTTAGAGGTTTTGTGCGTATGGTCGGGCCCGCGAACGCAGGCGCGGGGATACGGGGAGGAGCCGTCGGTTCGCGCGGACGGTCCGATCTTCGGCTGCGAATCCTCCTCGTGTGCGACTCGCTCGACATCGGCGGCGCCGAGCGTCACGTCATCGGTCTGGCGGCATGGCTCCAGCGCCGCGGCCACGACGTGACGATCGCGTGCTCGAGGGGAGGGTCGCTCGCCGGGGAGGCTGTTGCCTCCGGCATCGCGGTACGCACCCTGACGGAAGATCTGGTAAAGCGTCGTGTCTCGGTCACGTACACGCGTCTGCTCTCCGGACTCGTCGGCACGCGTCGGTTCGATCTTGTCCACGCGCACATGCACGCGAGCGCGGCCGCGGCGGCGGTCGCCTGCGCGCGTAACGGCGTCCCTCTGGTGATCACCGAACACAGCGAGGCATCGTGGCGCGACGAGCGTGCGTGGCGTACGAGCCGGTCGGCGTACCGGCACGCCGCCCACGTCATCGCGGTCTCGGGCAGCATCGGGCGCCGCCTCATCGATGCGGACCGCGTCCCCGCAAGACGGGTGACTGCGATCAGGAACGCGATACCGGCCTCTGATGCGGTCAGCACTGAGCCCGATCCACTTCAGCGCCGGTTCGCGCCAGGCGACCTCCTGATCGGAACTGTCGCGCGCCTCGTGCCGGAGAAGGGCATCGCGTGCTTCCTTCGCGCCGCGCCTCTGGTCCTTCGCGCGGTGCCACGCGCGCGTTTCGTGGTGATCGGCGACGGCCCACTTCGTGAGCAGCTCGTCGCATCCGCCGAGAAGCTGGGCATCGGTGCGCGCGTGCGATTCCTCGGCGCGCGCGTCGACGGCCCGCAGCTCATCGCGGAGCTCGACGTCCTCGCCGTTCCCTCACTGAGCAACGAGGGGACGCCGCTTGTCACGCTCGAGGCGCTCTCGGCCGGTGTTCCAGTCGTCGCGAGCTCGGTCGGCGGCATACCCGAACAGGTCCGCGGCTTCGAACGCGTCGCGCTCGTGTCTCCGGGCGACGTGGATGCTCTCGCGCGGGCGATCATCACCATGGCCGGGAGCGCCGGTCGACCCGGATCCCGCGCCAGGATCCGGCTCCTCCCGGGGTACGAGGCGATGGTCCGCGAGACGGAGGCGATCTACGCGGGGGTGTACGCCGCGGCCCTGCGCCGCAAGCCACGTTACGTCGCCACGCTCGCGCAGGGATGGCTCGCGCGCTGACGGCCCGCCGGTCGGCGCCGGGTCTCTGGCGACTCGCCCGCCACTTCGGGCCCCACCTCAAAGGCCAATGGCTCCTCGTCCTCGCCTCGCTGGGCGCGCTGTTCGCGGAGGCGGGGCTGCAGCTGCTCGAGCCCTGGCCGCTCAAACTCGTATTGGATCGCGTCCTCGGCTCGTCGAAGACCGGGTCGGGTCCGCCCTTCCTAAACGCATTGGACCCGACCATCCTCCTGACCCTGGTCGCGATCGGCCTGGTCCTTATCACGGGCCTTCGCGCGCTTGCGTCGTACGCCAACACGGTCGGGTTCGCGCTGGTCGGCAACCGCGTACTCACCGGCGTGCGGTCCGCGGTCTACCGACACCTTCAATACCTTTCGCTCTCGTTTCATACACGAGCCCGGAGCGGGGAGCTTGCATTACGCGTCATGAGCGACGTCGGCGTCATCAACGACGTCGCCGTCACCGCCATCCTGCCGCTCGCCGCAAGCGCGCTCGTCCTCTTCGGCATGGTCGGCCTCATGCTCTGGCTTCGCTGGGAGCTCGCGGTCCTCGCGCTCGCGACGGCTCCGCTCTTCTGGATCCGGACCGTGAAGCTGAGCAGGCTCATTCAGGACGCTTCGCGGAAGCAGCGGAAACGGGACGGCGCGATGGCCGCGACCGCGGTCGAGTCGATCGGCGCGATCAAGATCGTGCAAGCGCTTTCGCTCGAGAAGACCTTTTCCGATCTGTTCTCCGGCGCGAACGCGCAGAGCCTTCGCGCCGGCGTACGGGCGAGCCGGCTTTCGGCGAGCCTCGAGCGGAGCGTTGATCTCTTCGTGGCCGTCGCCACCGCGCTCGTGCTCTGGTTCGGGGGACGGCTCGTCCTCGACCACGCGCTCACGGCCGGAGACCTCGTCGTGTTCTTGAGCTACCTCAAGAGCGCGTTCCGACCCGCGCGCGATTTCGCGAAGTACACCGGACGGCTCGCGAAGGCCACCGCCGCCGGCGAACGCGTCCTCGACGTCCTCGAGGAAGAGCCGGACGTCCGCGACCTTCCCGGTGCGCGGATCGCCCCGGCGTTCTCGGGTGCCCTGCGCTTCGAAGGGGTGAGCTTCGCGTACGAGTCCGGCCACCCCGTGCTCGATGACGTCTCCTTCGAGGTGCTGCCCGGACAGTGGGTCGCCGTGACCGGTGCGTCGGGCAGCGGGAAATCGACCCTCGCAAGCCTCGTCTTGCGCCTCTACGACCCGCATCAAGGTGCGGTGATGATCGACGGTCGCGACATCCGCGAGTACACGCTCGAGTCGCTTCGTTCCCAGATCAGCGTGGTCCTGCAGGATCCGATGCTCTTCGGCGCGAGCGTCCGCGACAACATCGCCTACGGCGCGCCGCAGGCGACACCCGGGGAGATCGAGGCCGCGGCGCTTCTCGCGAGCGCACATGGCTTCATCCAGACACTCCCGAACGGGTACGACACGATGCTCGGCGAGCGGGGCGTCACGCTGTCAGGCGGGCAGCGCCAGCGGATCGCGCTCGCGCGAGCAGCCGTGCGGCGCTCATCCATCCTGATCCTCGACGAACCGACGACCGGCCTGGACGACGAGAACGCCCGCGCAGTCACCCACGGCCTCCGCGCGATCGCGCGTGGCCGCACCACGTTCCTGGTGAGCCATGACCTCGACCTCGTCTCCCGGTCGGACCTGATTCTCTTTCTCGACAGCGGGCGTGTGGTCGAGCGTGGGACGCACGACGAGCTCATCCGCGCGAACGGTCGATACGCACTCGCATTCGGATTGCGGGCCGCGGCACGCGGCGAGCTGGGGATGGCCATGAGCGCGGGCGCATGAAGATCCTCTATGTCTGCTCCGATCTGGGTATTCCGGTCCTCGGAAATCGGGGCGGGTCGATCCACGTGCGCAGTCTGGTGAGCGCGTTCGCGCGCGCTGGGCACTCCGTCATCGTCGCGTCACCGCTGCTCACCAAATCGTCCTGGGAGAGACCCGCGCGGCTCGAGGTGCCGGTCCTCCGCGTGGAGCCGAGCTCGGCGACCGATTCGGCGTGGCGATCCGTGGACGCATTCGTGGCCGCGCTCGGCGCGACCAGCGCGGTTCCCGACGAGCTGCGCCGCATCCTCTACAACCACGATCTTGCCGAGGCGCTCCGCCGCACCTTCCGGGACGAAGCGCCGGACATCATCTACGAGCGCTGTGCGATCTATGGCACCGGGGGCGCCGTGGCCGCTGAGGCGCTCGGGGCGCCGCTGCTCCTCGAGGTCAACGCTCCGCTCCTGGTCGAGGATCGGATCTACCGACGCGGGCAGGGAGCCGGTGAGCTCGCGGCGGCCGCCGAACGGTGGACGATCACGCGAGCCGCCGCCGTTCTCGTCGTGTCGGCTCCGGTGCGCGAGTACGTCGTGTCACTCGGCGTCGCGGAGGAGCGCGTCCACACCGTGCCGAACGGCATCGACGCCGAGGTGTTTCGGCCCGGCCCGCGCGCGCCGGCGGTGCGTGCGCGCTGGGGGCTCAACGGCGAACCGGTCGTCGGTTTCGTGGGCGGCTATCAGCCCTGGCACGGGATCGACGCGCTACCCGCGCTTCTCGAGCGCCTCCTGCCACGCCATCCAGACGTTCGACTCGTGGTCGTCGGAGACGGTCGCGGGCGTCGCGAGTTCGAACGCCAGGTCGAGGCCCGCGGGCTCGCCGCGCACGTCCGCGTGACCGGCGCAGTCCCCCACGAGGATGTGCCCGCTCTCATCCGCGAATTCGACGTCGCGGTGGCGCCCTACCCGCCGCCCGACCACGATTTCTACTTTTCACCGCTCAAGCTCTTCGAGTACATGGGTTGCGCCGCCGCGATCGCGGCTCCGCGGCTCGGGCAGATCGAGGAGGTCGTACGCCACGGCGACACGGGCCTTCTGTACGCGCCTTCGGACCCCAAGGCATTCGCCGATGCGTGCGATCGGCTCCTCTCGGACCGTGCGCTCGCGCGCCGCCTCGGGGTCGCGGCGGCCGCCGACGTGCGCGCCAAGTACACCTGGGACCGCAACGCGGCACGCATCACGCGGATTGCGGAGACGCTGATCGGGAAGCGGGCCGTCGCGCCGTGAGTGTCCGCCGTGTTGCCTACGTCGTGAACACGTTTCCCAAGCTCTCGGAAACGTTCATCGCCAACGAGCTTGCCGAGCTCCGACGCCGCGGGGTCGAGGTCCTCATCCTCTCGCTCCGGCCGTCGATCGAGGGGCTGCGGCACGAGATCGTCGCCGAGGCCGGCCTGCTCCAACGCACCAGCTACGACCATTCCAAATTCTCGGCGGCGCTGCGCACGTTCGCGCCGGACGTCGTGCACGCGCACTTTGCGACGGAGCCGGCTGAGGCGGCGTGCGAGCTCGCCGGAGAGCTCGGCGTGCCATTCACGTTCACCGCTCACGGCCACGACATCTACCGCCGGCCACCGGCCGACTTCGCTCGTCGCGCCGCGCGAGCGGCCGCGGTCGTCACCGTATCGCAGGTCAACGCGCGGACCATCGTCGAGCGCTTCGACGTGCCCGCGGAGCACGTCCGGGTTATCGCGTGCGGTGTCGACACGTCGAGATTCCGACCCAATGGGGCTCCAGCCTTGCCGCGCCGGATCGTCTGCGTCGCGCGGCTCGTGCCGATCAAGAATCTCGGTCTCCTCCTCGAAGCTTGCTCCGTGTTGCGATCGCGAGGCGTCGAGTTCCGTGCCGTGCTCGTTGGCGATGGCCGCTGCCGCGGCGAGCTCGAGGCGGCGCGCGAGCGCCTTGGTCTGGCGGACACGTTCGAGCTCGTCGGCGCCGCCACCCAGCGGCGGGTCGTTTCACTCTGGCAGGGTGCCGCGGTCGCGGCTCTCACGAGCGATAGCGAGGGGATGCCGGTGAGCCTCATGGAAGCGGGCGCCTGTGGCATTCCGGCGGTCGCGACCGCGGTCGGTGGCGTGCCCGAGCTCGTCGACCACGGCATCACCGGGTTCCTCGTTCCCGCCGGCGATGCGCCCGCGCTCGCCGCAGCGCTCGAGCAGCTCCTCCACGACCAGGACCTCGCGGCGCGGCTCGGCGCGGCGGCGCGCGTCAAGGTCCAGCGGAGCTTCTCGATCGCGGGTCAGGTCGACCGGCTTCTTTCGCTGTGGTCGGAGGTGCTGGCGTGAACGTGGAGGTTCTCGACCGGTTCGACGCCGCCGCCGACCCCGCGCTCCCCACGATCCGGCTCGCACTCGACCCCGCGGAAGTGAAGCGCCAGCTCCGTCGTCTGGTGCGGCTCACCGGGCCCCGGGGCGCTGTGCGGATGCGCGCGATCCGGGTGACCAGGCACAAACCAGGACGCCGCTGCGTCATCGAGTACGACCTCGATATCGAAAGGGCGGACGCCCCCGAGGAGCGAGTGACGCTCATCGGAAAGGTGCGCTCCGCCCGTTACGGCAACGCCGGCTATCGCCTGCTCTCCACGTTCTGGGACTCCGGGTTCGACGCTGAATGCGAGGACCGCATCTCCGTCCCCGAGCCCATCGGGACCGTCGCGAAGTTCAGAATGTGGCTCCAGCGCAAGGTCCCGGGGATCTCCGCGACCGACGCGCTGGCCGGTCCCGATGGTGTCCATCACGCGCGTCAGATCGCCGAGGCCGCGCACAAGATTCACCGCGCGCGCATCCCCGCTTCCGAGGGCCACGCGATGGCCGACGAGCTGCGCATCCTCGACGAGTGCTTCGCACGCATGGCCGTCGCGGAGCCGCTGTACGCGGGACGTCTTCGATCGGTTCTCGTCGCCTGCGAGCGGCTGGCCGCGGCGACGCCCCGCACCGCGCCCGTCGGCATCCACCGCGACTTCTATCCCGATCAGGTGATCGTGGAGGGCTCACGCCTCTACGTCATCGACTTCGACCTGTACTGCGAGGGCGAGGCGGCGCTCGACGTTGGGAATTTCATCGGGCACATCACCGAGCAGAGCCTCCGGACGCTCGGACGGCCTGACGCGCTGGCGGATCGCGAGCGGGCCCTCGAGGATCGATTCGTAGAGCTCGCCGGCGAAGGCGTGCGCCCCGCGGTGCGGACGTATGCGACGCTCACCCTCGCGCGCCATATCTACCTCAGCACGACGTTTTCCGAGCGACGGCCATTCACGCGCGGGTTGCTCGAGCTCTGCGAGGAGCGGCTCACCGCGGGCCGGCTCCACGTGGGAGGTCAACGATGCGCCTGACGGTCGTCGGCGCCGGATACGTCGGCCTCGCGAGCGCGCTCGCCTTCGCCGCCGTCGGGCATGAAGTGGTCTGCGTCGAGCGCGATCCCGCACGGCTCGCGCGGCTCCGGAGGCGCGAGGATCCCCTCGGGGAGCCGGGCGTCGGGGAGCTGCTCCGCCAGACGGCCGTCCGGTTCGTCGAGTCCGATCCCGAGCTCGATCACGCCGACGTCGTTCTGGTCGCCGTCGGTACGCCGATGCGGGCCGACGGACACGCCGATCTCGCACAGATTGACGAGGTCTCTCGGATCATCGCGTACGATGCGCGGCCCGGCACCGTCGTGGCGATACGCTCGACCATACCGGTCGGGACCTGCGATCGGCTCCAGACCGGCGTGCTCGGCCACCAGGTCGTGGTTTCGAATCCCGAGTTCCTCCGCGAAGGACATGCGTTAGAGGACACATTCGCCCCGACGCGCATCGTGGCCGGTGGACCGTCGGGGGCGCGCGCGATCGTCGAGGCGCTCTACGCGCCGCTTCGCAACCGGGGGAGACGCGCTTCCGATTTCGTCCCGCTCATCTGGACGACGAGCCGCAGCGCGGAGCTCGCCAAGTACGCGGCGAACGGCTTCCTCGCGACGAAGCTCAGCTTCGTCAACGAGATCGCCAACCTCGCGGACGTCGTCGGCGCGGATGCCGCAGCGGTGCTCCGGACGATGGCGCTCGACCCGCGCATCGGAGCGGGCCACCTGCGGCCCGGACTCGGCTGGGGCGGCTCGTGCTTTCCGAAGGACACGCGCGCGCTGGCGGCGCTCGCCGCCGGGGAAGGCTACGACTTCATCGTGCTCAGGGCGGCGATCGAGCAGAACAACCGCCAGCTCGCGCAGTTCGCCTACCTGATCGAGCGCGAGACTCGCGCGGACGCGACGATCGGCCTGCTCGGTCTCGCCTTCAAGGCGGGTACGGCGGACACGCGGGAATCTCCCGCGCTCGCCCTGGCGCGCCGGCTCGCTGGAACGGGCCGACGGGTGAACGCCTACGACCCTGCGATACGGTCCACACCCTATGCAGCGATCTCGCGTGTCGACTCCGATGCGTTCGCGGCGTGCGCCGAGGCCGACGCCGTCGTCGTCGCGACCGAGTGGCCCGAGTTCGCGGCTCTCGACCTCTGTGCGCTGCGCCAGGTCACGCGTGGTGACCTGCTTGTCGACGGCCGAGCCGTCATCGATCCCGTTCGCGCCGCGGCCGCGGGCTTCCGCTACCGCGGGGTGAGTGGGCTGTCAGCCGCTCAGGCTTGAGCCCCAGTCGGCTGAGACTTCTGCCTCGCATCACTCCCGATGGTTCGCGCTCGGTGCTCCTAACTTAGAACGGGCAGTTGCCAGGGCTCGGCTCATCGATCCGCCGTGCGGCGCCCCGCGGAACGAGCGACGTCACGTACACGACCGCGTCAATGCTGCCCTCATTGCGGACGAGGTGGACATCCCCGCCGTCATCAACGAACCCCGACCCCGCCTGGATGACGTGCGGCGTGCAGTCGGGATCGTCTCCTCGGTAGAGCGTCAGGGCGCCGCTCTTGACGATCACGAGGCTCGGCCCCGGGTGCGAGTGCCAGCCAAAGGTCCCGCCCGGCGCGATCCTGTTCTCCAAGACGTAGAGATCGGATTCACCCTTGGTGTTGATCCGGGCCTGCCAGCTGCTCGAGAGCGTCTTCGCGTGGATCTCGTCGAACTGCCCCACTGCGAAGAGGGTGCTCGTCACCCCCGACCCCGGCGTCGCCAGCACGGTCCCGCCATACGCGGCGACACCCGCTACCACGACGAGAAGCGCCAGCACGAATCGAGTCTGCATTTGCGCACCTCCCAGATGCCTTTCGGCGTCTCGGAACGATCGATGCCGCATGCGTACGGCGAAAGCCCAAAAAATGAACTTGCGGGCTGGCGAGGCGAGGCGTTGACTGTGGGCGTGCCGGAATATCGGCAGTTCTGCCCGGTGTCTCGTGGCGCGGAGGTCTTCGCCGAGCGCTGGACGCCGCTCATCCTGCGAGAGCTGCTGAACGGCAGCCATCGTTTCAGCGAGCTTCAGCTCGGACTTCCGCGGATCTCGCGCAACCTCCTCGCCCAACGCCTCGCCTCGCTCGCGAGCGCCGGCGTGGTCGAGCGACGACCCGCGGAGCGGGAGCGCGGCTTCAGCTATCACCTGACCTCGGCTGGCGAAGAGCTGCGGGCGGTCGTCGAAGCGCTGGGCGCGTGGGGCTACCGCTGGGGCGGCGCCGACCTACCTTCCGGGCAGTTGGACCCCGTGCTGCTGATGTGGTTCATCCGACGGCGGGTGCAAGTTCAGGCGGTCCGACGCGATCGGGCCGTGGTCCGCTTCGACTTCCGGCGACCGCGACGGTCGTTCTGGTTGCGGATCGAACCGCCGGTCGTTGATCTGTGCTTCACCGATGAGGGCTTCGACGTGGAGCTCGTGGTCGACGCTGACCTCGCGGCATTGACCGCAGTGTGGCTTGGACGCCTGCGCCTCGCCGAGGCGATCGCTGCAGGTTCGATCCGACTC